>DATEJO010000130.1:0-4242 GCA_035277905.1 Candidatus Sulfotelmatobacter sp. | reverse complement strand
AGCATCTGTTGACCAGTGATGGTAGGTATCCCACGTGTATCCCGTTTCGGGATTGTGATCGACGGGGGCAATCTTGACTGCGGTCCACAGCTCCTGCAGAGCACGATCGAGCCCGGCTTCGGACAACGCGCCTCCGAGTTGCTCCTGAAGCTGCGCGCGCGTCAGCGTTCCGCTCTTTTCAAGTTTTCTGAAGACATGCTCCATCAAAGGAGAAGCCTTGCCACGAGCTCGACTATGAATTGGCTTCTTGGGCTGGCGGTCGCTGGCGAGTGCATAGAAATAAGGAAAGCTCTCGGATGAAACGATAAGCATCTCGCCTGAGAATTGCGCGGGAAATGCTGCCTTCTCCCGCAACAGTCGCCACACCAACTCGTCTACCTGCTTCGCCCGCGCATCCGAGAATGCTGTCTTCCGCTCCGGCAGCTTGGCATCTGAGCCGATAACCGCTGCGACGAACGTCGGCAGCACAGGCATAGGGCGAATCGGATACATCAGACACATGCCTACCGAGTTGACGAACTCGCGAGCATCTTCGAGCGTGCGCAGCGGTTCATTTTCAACCCGCCATTTCTCGCGCCGAAGATGTTGTAGCTCGAGTTCAGTCATAGTTTCCTGTTGTCATTCCGAACCGTTGGTTCTGCGGTGAGGAATCTCTATCATCTTTGAAAATCTTACGCGCGGCCGAAGCTTATCTCGACACGCGAGATCGGGAAATATTCTGATTTTTCCGACGAGCACAGGCGTTCGTTAGGGATTCCTCACCGCAACAGCAGCGGTTCGGAATGACAACCTTAATCGCTCTAGATTCTCTTAAACGCCCGCTGAATGTCCTTCACAGAATATCTCAGCACTACCGGGCGACCGTGCGGGCATGACATTGGACACTCTGTTTTCGCCAGTTCCTTCAGCAACCACTCCATCTTGTTTTGATCGAGAGGCATGTTGACCTTGATGGCCGCATGGCACGCGATCGAGGCGGCGATGCGATGACGGACTTCATCCAGATTCGTTCGCTGCTGCTCACGCTCGAATTCGACGAGAAGTTCGCCGAGCATCTGCTCGATGTCACAACTCTCCACACCCGCGGGAACTGCCTTCACCACAACCGTTCGTGAGCCGAACAGCTCCACTTCAAAACCGTTGCGCCCCAGTTCATCGGAAATTTCTGCAAACACCGCCTGCTGGCCGGGAGTCAATTCCACGACGATGGGCATCAGCATCTTCTGCACGGGAATCGACTCTGTTTGCCTTTGCTTGAGCACGCGTTCGAAAAGGATGCGCTCATGCGCTACGTGCTGGTCGATAATCCACAGACCTTCGCTATTAACCGCGAGAATGAAGGACTCGCGCACCTGCCCCAGCGGGTGCAGCGACGCAAGTTGCGGCGCAATTCCCTCCCCCGCTTCCTCCAGTTCGTCGAGAACTTCGCCGCATTGCCAGGTCTTGCTGATCTGCGGACGTTCGATCTCTTCCACTCCGATGGCTGCTAGATGCGGGGCAGCAGTGATTCCGCTTCCCTCAAGTTGAAAGGCATTGTTGAACGCGAGCGTCGCTGTTCGGGCTGGGACGGCCGGAGCGGTGAGAGCGAACGCGGTGACTCGTTGTGCCACAGCTTCGTTGCGCGGCAAGGAGGCGCCCGGTGATAGCTCCGCCGCCGCAGTCGGCTGCGCCATTATCTCGCGCGTGAACTGCGGAACGGGTCGCGCTTTCATCAAGGCCGCGCGAACCGAGTCGCGAACGAAATCATGAATGAATGTCTGCTGGCGGAAGCGTACCTCTGTCTTGGCGGGATGAACGTTGGCATCAACTTCTGTCGGCGGCAGCTCGAGGAACAGCAGGACGACGGGAAAGACGGTTGGCGGAATGATATTCCGATAGGCGTCAGTTAACGCGTGCTGAACAAGACGGTCGCGCACCAGCCGCTGATTCACGAAGACAAAGATGGAATTGCGATTCAGCTTTTGCAATTCCGGCTTTGAAACAAAGCCGTGCAGGCGGATCTTGCCTGCAACCGGCGGTTCGTAATCTTCTGCGCGCCGCCAGGGCGGGGGCTCCGGGATTCCTGTGCGCTGAAGATCGGTTTCCGCCGCCACCGGTATGAGCTGATCGAGCGTCTCGCGTCCGAAGATCTGATAAAGCCTTTCGGAATGTGTTTTGACGGGAGAGGCTGTGAGCATGTTGTGTGTCGCCGAGTGCAGCTCGAAGTGCTTGTCGGGATGCGCGAGTGCGTAATGAGTCACAAGCGAGGCGATTTGCGACAGCTCGGTCGATTCCGAGCGGAGAAATTTCTTTCGTGCCGGCGTATTGAAGAAGAGATCGCGGACGGTGATGGCTGTCCCCGGAGGCACTCCGGTTTCTTCCACTTTGAGCAGCTTGCCGCCGGCGATCTCGATGCGCGTGCCGGCCTTATCTTCTTCTTGGCGCGTTTCCAGTGTGAAGCGCGAGACCGAGGCGATTGACGGCAACGCTTCGCCCCGAAAGCCGAGCGTCGCGATATTCAGCAAATCATCGGCATCGTGAATCTTTGAGGTGGCATGGCGCTCGAAGGCGAGCATGGCGTCGTCGTGTCCCATGCCGCAGCCGTTATCGGTGAGGACAATGAGCTTTCTGCCGCCACCTTCTACTTCAATGCGAATCCGTGTGGCGCCGGCATCGAGAGAGTTTTCGAGCAGCTCTTTGATGACTGAGGCTGGGCGCTCGACGACCTCTCCGGCAGCGATTTTGTTCGCGACGTTGTCGGAGAGAACGCGGATACGGCCCATGGGGGGATTTAATCACAGAAACCCGAACAGCGAACACGAAGGTCACGAAGTCAAAAAAGAGGTAAAGGACCTACCTCGGGTCCCTGTACCCCTTTTGGCTCTTTGTCTCGTTGAGCGGGAGAACCTTCTGCTAGTCGCTACGGCAGAACCTTCAGATCGCTTGGTCCTTCGGTCCTGGCCAGCAGCTTCTTCCAGCGGTCCCAAGCTTCGTCGCGGGCTTTTTTGTTGCCTTCGCTCGCGTCGGGAGCTTCGCCGGCGCGCATAAACCCGTGGCCTGCACCCTCGTATGTTACCGGCTCATAAGTCTTCCCCGCCGCTGCCATATCTTCCTTCGCTTGCGGGATTGTCGAGTCGATGCGATTGTCGTTTCCGGCATAGAAGCCATAAACCGGAGCAGTAATGTTCTTCATCGCTTCTTTTGAGGGAGGCGGCCCGTAAAACACAAATGCTGCTTTCAGATCTTTGCGGTTCGTAGCGAAGCGGAAGCTTTGCCCGCCACCCCAGCAGTAGCCCGTCACAAACAGCATCTTGTTGGTGGAAGGCAGCTTCAGAGCGTAATCGGCGACGGCATTCAGGTCAGCTGTAACCTGATCGGGATTCAAGTGACTCACGGCTTCCGTCACTTCACTCTGTCCGGCAAACGAGTTTGTGCGTCCTCCGTTGGGACCCATTCCGGAAAGTAGATCTGGGGCTATGGCGATATAGCCGGCTTCGGCAAGCTCGTCCGCCAACTCCTGCACCCAGTCGGACATGCCGAAGATCTCATGAATCACCAGCACCACCGGGCGCTTGTCTTTCGATTCCGGATAGGCCACGAATGCCTCGACCGAACGTCCGTCGTGTTTCACCGTAACCCATTCGCGATGGCGGGGAGACTTCTCCAACTTCGCCTTCGCCCAGTCCTGCGCGACGAGCGTTGCGGAAAACGTAAACAGCGCAATCAGCAAAAAAAAGCGTTTCATATATACCTCGTCCCAAATAGGAAAAATGTGAGATCGCGGCCAGGGCCGACGCAAGAGTGTACTACTTCATATGCGCGAGGCGAAAACGCCAGCAGATAGGTGTTTGTGCCGATAAAACGTTACTCGCGATTCCCCCGCTAAAGTGGCATAAAATTGTCGAGGCTGCACATGACCAGGCTCTCGTCTCCAGACCGGAAGAAGCAGATCCTAGAAGTCGCCACCGAGATGTTTGCGCGATACGGTTTCGACGGCGTCACCACGCGCCAGATCGCCGATGCCGCGGGAATCACCGAGGCCATTGTCTTCCGCCATTTTGCGAGCAAGGATGACCTTTATTGGGAAGTCCTCAGCGCGAAGTGCGCTCCCGGCGATGTGAAGCAGCGCCTCGAAGAAAAGCTTGGGCGCGACGCTGAGCCGATCGAGATCTTCACCGCCATCGCGCGCGATGTCCTGAATCGGAACTTCCAGGATCCCGGCAAAAGCCGCCTGCTACTGTTCAGCGCGCTCGAAAATCATCG
>DATEJO010000129.1:0-33559 GCA_035277905.1 Candidatus Sulfotelmatobacter sp. | reverse complement strand
CCGCACGCTCGATTACATCAACGCGGGACACAACAATCCCATCCTGCGCCGCGCTAACGGGCAGATCGAGCGGCTCGATGTCGGAGGGTTGCCATACGGCATCATGCCTGAGGTGAAGTATCAGTCGGCGCAGGTCACGCTTGCGCCGGGCGATTGGCTGATTATTTTTACGGACGGATTAGTCGAGGCTGAGAACGCGCGCCAGGAAGAATTTGGGGAGGCGCGGCTGCTGGCCGCGATCGAAACCTACAAAGCTGTAGAACCTGCCGAGATGCTGAAGCGGCTCATGGCGGATGTTGATCTCTTCGTGGGAAATACTCCGCAACATGATGACGTGACCTGCATGCTGCTGAAATCGGAATAGCAAAAGAATTAACCACGAAGGACACGAAGTATCACAAAGGAGGAAAAACAATCGAAATTCCTTCGTGTTACTTTGTGACCTTCGTGGTTGAATTTTTCAGGATTCTTTTTCGGCCTCGTCGGCGATGCCGATTTTTGACAGCCGGTATCGAAGCGCGTTGCGCGACAGTCCCAGCAGACGCGCGGCCTGGCTTTTATTTCCATTCGCGCGGCGCAGGGCTTCCTGCACCATCTCGTCTTCCCACTGCTCGAGCGTCATGCCGTCTGGGAGAAATCCCGTTCCACCATTCCCGGCTTTGGAAGGACGTGTGTCGATGTGAATGTCAGCGGCTTCGAGCGTCGGACCTTTCGAAAGCGCGCATGCACGCTCGATCACGTTCTGGAGTTCGCGCACGTTGCCCGGCCAGTGATAGCTGACGAGACTCTGCATTGCCTGGGGCGTGATTCCCTCGATGACCTTGCCCGAGTCGCCAGCGAATCGCGTGATGAATAGATTCACGAGATCGGGGATGTCTTCTTTGCGCTCGCGCAACGGCGCGATATCGATAGGAACGACGTTCAAACGATAGTAAAGATCTTCGCGAAAGGTTCCCTGCTCCAGCGCCTCGCGCAGGTCGCGGTTCGTGGCAGCAATCAGGCGAACGTCGACCTTTACCGTTTTCGTCCCGCCCAGGCGTTCGAACTCTCTCTCCTGCAAAACGCGTAGCAGTTTCACCTGAGTTGCAGGAGGCACGTCGCCGATTTCGTCGAGAAAAAGTGTGCCCTTGTCGGCGAGTTCGAATTTCCCGGGCTTGCTGGCGACAGCACCAGTGAACGCTCCTTTTTCGAATCCAAACAATTCGCTCTCGAGCAGATTCTCGGGGATCGCCGTGCTGTTGATCTTCAGGAACGGTCCGGATACCCGACGCGATTTTTCGTGAATGGCACGCGCAATCAGATCTTTTCCAACGCCGCTCTCTCCTCCGAGCAACACGGTGGCATTCGTCGGCCCGACGCGCTCCACGGTCGCGAGCACTTCCTGCATTTTCGGACTGCGCGCCACGATATTCGGATGGGAGTAGCGCTTCCCCAGGGCCTCGCGCAGAGACCGATTTTCTTCGCGCAGCTTGCGGACATCCAGTTCTTTGTGGATGACCATCCGCATTTCAGTCAATGAAAACGGCTTCAGGACATAGTCGCTGGCGCCGGCTTTCATGGCTTCGACCGCAGTCTCAACGCTGCCAAAGGCGGTCATGACGACAACGGGCAACGCGGCGTTCTGGCGTTTTACTGCCTGCAGGAATTCCAGGCCGTTCATGCCGGGAAGTTTCAGATCCGTGAGAACGAGATCGATCGGATTCTCGCGCAGCAGCTTGATTCCGGTTTCGGCGTCTTCAGCGGAGAAAGTAGAAAATCCGTCTTCGCCCAGGTTCAATTCGAGCAGGCGGCGCATCTTGGCTTCGTCTTCGACAATGAGAATGGCCGCCATTGGTCCCCGTCCCTTTTTTCCGTGCCTTAAGAAATTACCAGATGCGCGGTGTTCGCTGCCGGAGTTGCTTCATTGACCGCGGGAAAGAACATCACAAAGCAGGCGCCCTTGCCCTGTGGCGCGGCTTCCGAGGGAGCTTCCGAGCTTTCAACGCGGATCGAGCCGTGATGTCCATCCATGATCTTTGAAACGATCGAGAGGCCGAGACCGACACCACTTTTTTTCGTGGTCACAAAAGGATTAAATATCTGCTCGCGCAGCTCGGGAGAAATCCCTGGACCGCTGTCCGCAATCCGAACCTCGACGCCCTCTACAAAATCTCCGTTGTGCTGCCGCTGGCGCGTACGCTGCACGTCCACGCGCAGTTCGCCGCCGCTCGGATTCATGGCATCGTATGCATTCTGAATAATATTCACAAATGCCTGCTCGACCAGGGCCTCATCGATCGGCACCTGCGGAAGATTCGCCTGGTAGTTCTTCTCAACTTTCACGGGCGCGCCTTTCCAGAACTGCGCCACGTCATTCAGAGCGCGATCCAAAACTGAAGTCAGATCACACGGCGACAAGTCCGCATGTAATGGCCGGGCAAAATCGAGAAATCTCGTCACCAGCGCGCTCAGCCGGTTCGTCTCGGTCGAAATGTAGCCGGCCAGTTCCGTCGCCAGAGGATCCGATTGGCCCAGTTTCTGAGTCAGCATTTCCGCGGATCCCTTGATCACCCCAAGAGGATTGCGAATCTCGTGCGCCAGGCCGGCAGAGAGCTGCCCCAAGGCGGCTAGGCGTTCCGAGCGGCGCGCCTCAGCTTGTGCCTGCTCTAAACGCCGGTTCGTTTCCGCCAGTGTTTCCGCCAGTTCCTGATATCGCTGTGTCTGCCTGCGGCTTTCGACGACGAATCGATTCACGACCATCGCAGCCAGAAAGAAGAACAGAATGCGGATACCCAGGCGACCGTAGTCGTCCGCAGTCACATCAAGGTACTGAAACTGCTGCACCGCAACGTAGAGATAGGAGCAGTAGGCAGCCGAAGCCAGCGACGTCCATGCCAGAGTACCCCACGCGCCGAAGTACTCTGCCGCGGTGAGAACTGGGAGAAAGTAGATGGGGTAGTAATAACTGTTGATGGCGATTTCTTCGCCCGTATGGTCGATCAGAAGCGTCGCCAGGGCGATTTTCAGGAGAACGACGTAAGCTGCGCCGCGCTTCGGAATCCGCGCGACGATCCAGCCTTCCAGCAACTGCAAGAGTCCGAATCCGACCAGGATGACCTGCTTGTGCCATTCGACCTCGGGAGGCAAAAGCGCTAATCCGGCCAGCAGGACCAGCCACAAGGCATCCATCCAGTTGAACGCAGTGGGCTTCGTTTCGCTCATTGCACCGCCGGCTGAAGGGTCGGACACAAAAACGCCGGGAGAGACTCGGCCCTCCCGGCGTTCTTCTTATCGTGGTCCGCGCGCATCCTCATGCGAACCTATCACATTGCAAGGCAGCAGCGTTAATGGCCTTTCTTCGGCGGCTTCTCCTGCCTCGGGGGCTCCGCAGGCCGCGATTGCGGCTTTGGCTGTGGAGGCGGCGAAGCTTGCCGCTGCTGCTGCTGATGCCACTGGTTGAACTTCTGTTCCTGTTGCTGCTCCTGCTGCGGCGTTCGCTGTTGCACGGGCGGCGCCGGCCGTACGAGCGGAGACGACTGCCGAGGCGGCTGATTCATCTGCTGCTGATTCTCGCGGAAATCGCGATTCGTCGGCTGCATGCGATTCTGCGGAGGTTCTGCAGTCCGGTTCACCTGCTCGGAAGTTCCCTGCTGCTGGTTCCCGCGGAAATCGCGGTTCGTTGGCTGTTCGCGATTCTGCGGAGGCTCGGCAGTCCGGTTCACCTGCTCGGAGTTTCCCTGCTGCTCGAACGTACGCGGCTGCGCGTTCGGCATCTGGTGGATCTCCGGGTTGTTGTTGTTCGGTGGCGTGAACTGATGGAAGCCTTGCTGATTTTGGGCTTCCCGTCCGCCCTGATTGACAGGCGCCGGTTGCGCCGGACGAGCGACGCGCACCAAGGACTGCTCATTCAGGCGGCCGCCAGCTTGCGCCTGGCGTTCTACGATCGGCCGCGGCGGCGCCGGAGGCGTCCTCACCGCAACCACTGGACGGCTCACAATCGCCTGAGGAGGCCGCCGCGAGATGGGGCGTCCCGCACCGACTACGCTGGTGCGAATCGGCTCGGCCTCTACTACGCGCCGCACCGGGGCCGATGCCACTTCCCGCGTATCGACTCTCATGATGTTCTGCGCCACCGGACGCGCATTCACAAACGCGTCGTGTGAAACCACCGTCACGCCGCCCGTGACGCGCTGATTCACGTAGGTGACGTTGTTGATCGTCGTGCTCCGGTTCACGATGACCGTGTTATAGACGTTCGTTACGCGTGTGACATTCACTGTCGTGTTGGTAATGTTTACGTTGTTCACGTACCCACGGCTCACGCGATATCCGGGCACGTAAACTTCTCCCGGAGCCAGCGGGAACCATCCCACGCCAACGCCCGCCGAGAAGTGGAATCCCGGACCTCCGCCGACGAAGGCCACCAGCGCCGGAGCCCACACCGGCCGAACCACGACCGGTCCAGGTACCCAGAACCATCCGCTGTTCACATAAGCCCAGCGCCCGTAGTGGAACGGCGCAAAGCCCCAAGGCTCGTCTTCCACCCATGTCCAGCCCCACGGCCCAACATAGACCCAGTGGCCAAAACGGTACGGAGCCCATCCCGCCACAACGACGCGCGGATGCCAGCACGGTCCATAACCGGCAACGTAGGTCCAGTCGCCGTATTCGTCCAGGTCTTCGTACCCAGTCATCTCGCGCGAAACATAGTTCGCCGAGTCAGCGCGGTCTTCGCGGTCATCGCGGGCGAACGCCCAGCTATCAAAGTCGTCCCGCTGCGCAATCTGGCCCAGATCGTAATCGAGATGCTGCTGGTCACCGGTAAAGGTGGCGGACTGATTGGCGATCACGGTGTAGGTGAAGCCGCCGCCGGTCACGCGTCCGCGTCCATGCCAGACGCTGGTGATGGTTTGGCTTCCGTCTTCACTCACGTCGAGCCGGTACTCGCCCGGCTGCAAGAGCGTGAACGCCAGATTTGGCGTATCGACTTCGTAAGTATCGTCGTCATCGAGATGGCGTACGCGAAGGATCAGCGATCCCTGCGCCAGCCGAATCTGTGTGGTGTGATCATCGAGAGCCAGGAATGTAATGCCCGTCTTCGAGCCCAACCGGATCGCGGTCGAGCCGACATGAACTTCGGCGCGCGAGTCTTCATCCGACCACAGATCGTCGCCGGTCACCATTGGGCGATTCGGAACGGCATTGACCCAATCATCTTCACCGGCCGGGCGAAATGAGATGGAGCCCTCGGAGAAATTCAAGCGTCCGACGCGAGCCGGCGGATCGTCGGCCGGGGCCTGATCGTCGTCGTCCTGGGCTTTGGCTAAGGTTGAAAATTGCAGAGCGAAGGCCACGCTCGCTACGAGTAACATCCAACTCCACAACTTGCGTCTTTTCATAAAAGTCGCCCCAAACAAGAAATCAAGTTCGTGTTGATCTTAACGCTACCGTATAAAACACGATAGCGCCTGTTTAGTTTCCTGCGCACGGAAGTGCTTGGCGCACGATTACTTGTGAGAGGGCAGGCAAAAAATAGCGTCCTGCCCGCTCAACGCGAACAGGACGGGATTGTGAACTTTCGTAAAGTTAGTTTTTCATTTTTGGGCGCTGGCAGGTATCGACGATCTTGGTGGGATCGATGGCGTCTTTATCCACCTGCTCTTCGGCAATCTTCCCATCCTTACCAATGAGGAAATTGACGCGGCGGGGCGCCTGATATTCATCTTTGTAGATTCCGTATTCGTGAGTAACTTTGCCGCCCCAATCGCTGAGCAGCGGGAAGGTGACTCCAATTTGGTCGGCAAATGCTTTGTTGGCGAAGGCGCTATCCATACTCACACCCAGGACCTGGGTGTCGGCAGCTTCCAGCTCTTTTAAATGCGACTGGAAGTTTTTCATTTGCTGCGTTCAACCACCGGTGAAGGCGAAGATGTAAAAGGCGAGTACGACGTTTTTCTTGCCCCGAAAATCGCTGAGCTTGACGTCTTTCAGATCGTTGCCGTCGAAGTATTTCAGCGAGAAATCGGGGGCTACATCACCCACTTTGGGCATGGTGGAAGTCTCCTTGGGCGCGGCTGAAGCCGGGACCGTCATCATCATTGCGAGTGAGCCAACCAGCATGAACCCCGTTGCCAGCAGGCTCGCACATTTCTTTTGCATGTTGGGACTCCTCCCACGGGAGTCCTGCCCAGCATACTCCACGGGTGCTTTTGCGGTAAAATCAGGTTGCCACTCGGTAACCCTGCCGCGCACCTTTCACGTTGCTCAGGCCGAGCGCTTCACAGTACATTTCATTGCGGATCTGGTTTCGCATAATGCGGAGTCGGCCATGAATAACTCCATGCGCATCGCCACGCTGAATGACATCTTCTTCAAAGTTCTGGAACGCAATCTCGATCGGGTGATGCTCCACCGGAATGCTGGGAAATGGATTCCCATTTCATCCCGCGAACTCGGCCAGGCAGTCTCCCGCACCGCGCATACGCTGCTCGCCTGGGGGATTCGGCCGGGTGACCGCGTCGCCATTCTCAGTGAAAACCGCCCGGAATGGTCTACGGCCGATTTTGCCACTCTTCTGCTCGGCGCGGTCACAGTTCCGCTCTACACGACTCTGACTCCGGAGCAGACCGCGTTTTCGCTAAGCGATTCCGGATGCCGCCTCATCTTTGTTTCCACCGACCAGCAATTGCACAAGATCCTTTCGATCGTCGACCAGACGAAGCTTGAAAAGATCATCGTGATGGATTCGATCGAGTTCACCGGCGATCTGACTCCGTTCGCCAACCGCTGCGCGACGATGCAGCAGATCACCAGCAAGGGCCCGGACGGCCTCGGCTCGGAACTGGAATCCCGCGCCCGAGCGATCTCGCCTGACACGCTGGCGACGATCGTTTACACGTCGGGCACGACCGGTACATCGAAGGGCGCGATGCTCACTCACGGGAACATCGCGTCAAACATCATGTGCTCGCTTCTAGGCTTTGACATGCGGCCCGGATTGGTCAGTATTTCGTTTCTGCCGCTTTGTCATATCACCGCGCGGCACGTGGATTTCGCGATGTTCTATCACGGCGTGACTCTGGCGTACTGTCCATTTATTGACCGCCTGCCGGAGGTCTTGCAGGAAGTCCGGCCATCTTTGTTTGTGGCCGTGCCGCGCGTGTACGAAAAGATTTATGCCCAGGCCGAAGTAAAGGCCAAGGGATTTCCCAAGCGCGCCATTTTCGATTGGGCGCTCTCGGTCGGACGCGCGCACAAACCGGAGATCCTCGCGGGAAAAACTCCTTCGTCGTTCAGTTGGAAGCTGGCGAACAAACTCGTCTTCTCGAAGATTCGCGAGGGTATGGGCGGCAATGTCGAGACGTTTATCTCAGGCGGCGCGCCTCTGGGACGCGAACTTGCGGAATGGTACGCGACGGTGGGGATTCGCATCCATGAAGGCTACGGACTGACGGAAACGTCGCCGGTCATCGGAGTCAATACGCCCGTCAACCACCGTATCGGCACTGTAGGAAGAACTCTGCCCAACATCGAAGTTCGCATCGCCGAGGACGGAGAAATCCTGGTCAAAGGCCCGTCCGTGTTCAAGGGATATTGGAATCGTCCGGAAGAGACGAAAGCCGCACTCGTCGGTGGATGGTTTCACACGGGCGACATTGGCAACATCGATCCCGATGGATATCTCTCGGTAACCGACCGCAAGAAAGATCTGATCAAAACGTCGGGCGGAAAATTCATCGCGCCGCAGCCGATTGAGAATTCGCTAAAGCTGAATCCGCTGATCGGGGTGGCGGCGATTCTCGGCGATCGGCGCAAATTCCCTGCCCTGATCGTGTCTCCAAACTTCACGCTGCTGGAACAATGGGCGCGGGCGAACAACGTCGCATTTTCTTCGCGCGCTGAATTGGTCGCGAATCCGAGAGTGCAGAGTCTATACGAGGGAATCGTCGAGGGCATCAATCAGAATCTTGCCCGCTTCGAGAAGCTGAAGCGTGTGCTGGTCGTGGCCGACGAATTCACCGTGGCCGATGGCTCGATGACGCCCACGTTGAAATTGCGCCGCCGCGTGATTGAAGATCGTTACCGCAAGCAGATCGACGATCTTTACGCGCAGGCTGAGGCGGCGAACGCGACGTAAGGATTCCGGCCGCACCCATTACCCCTCCTGCCGTCAAATTCAATACAATACCTGCATGTCGGACTCATTGATTATTGCCGGACGTTCTTTCCGTTCCCGGCTGATTGTTGGCACGGGAAAATACAAATCCTTTCAGGAAACGGCGCGGGCGCTGGAGGCCAGCGGAGCCGAGATGGTCACGGTCGCGGTGCGGCGTGTGAATCTCGATCGCAGCAAGGAATCGCTGCTCGACTACATCGATCCCAAGAAATATTTTCTGCTGCCCAACACCGCGGGCTGCTATACGGCGGACGAAGCCATTCGGGCCGCGCGCCTCGGACGCGAGGTCGGCATCTCCGATTGGGTGAAACTCGAAGTCATCGGGGATCAGGCGACGCTGTATCCCGATGTGCAGGCTACGCTCGAGGCGACTCGCGTCCTGGTCAAGGAAGGCTTCACCGTTCTTCCGTACACGTCGGACGACATTGTCGTTGCCAAGCGACTGATCGACGCCGGTGCGGCTACTGTCATGCCTTTGGGAGCGCCGATCGGCAGCGGTATGGGAATCCAGAATGTGGCCAACATCAAAATTCTGCGGGAGATGATCAGCGGCGTTCCCCTCATCGTGGACGCAGGCGTGGGCACGGCTTCCGATGCGGCAATCGCGATGGAACTCGGCGCGGATGCGGTCCTGATGAATACCGGCATTGCGAATGCCCAGGATCCGGTCCTGATGGCGGAGGCGATGAAGCACGCCGTGCTGGGCGGCAGGCAAGCGTATCTTTCCGGGCGCATGCAGAAGAAGCTTTACGCAACCGCGAGCTCGCCGCTGGAAGGCGTGGTGCGGTAAATTCTGCGAGCAAAACGAGAAGGGCGGCCGCCGGCCGCCCTTCGCACTATCTGAATACTTCTACTTCACAGCATCTTCGCGCTCTCGACCTTAATCGAGTCGCCCGAGACTGTGCCGGTCACGGCAACGTGATGGCCTTCATGGGCCTTCAGAGCATCGGGATTTTCCACCTTCAGCACTTTTTCATCGCCGTCGGTGACAACCACCATGCCCGCGCCCGCCGCCAGGCATTTCTTAGTGCATGCCTCAGCCTTTTCATTCGCGCCCTTGGCGCCACACTTGTCGTCGGTAACCCATCCCTTCACGGTCGTGGTCTTCCCCATGTCGGACGCCATCGCCGACAGAGTACATACGAGACATGCTGCAAAACAGAATGCTAGAAGCTTTCTCATGACCGGTAGCTCTCCTTTGTGTGATTCAGATTGCGGCCCCACGCCGCAGAAACGGTGACGGGAAGGTGTCTTCAGCCAACAATCCCGTTGATTCGTGAGGAGAAATATACCACAGGGGCTGCGGGCGATTGTCAGCGCAATGTAACTCGCTTGCCTGGCAGGAAAATTCGCGGATTATTTTTTCGCTGTGCGGTTCGTGTTGACCGACGGCTTCGGCGGAGCGGGCGGAACGTAGACATACTCGCCGGGCTTCGCGTAGCCGAGCTGTTCGCGGGCTTCTTTTTCAATCGCACTCTGGTCAGTTTGCAGACCTTGAATCTGCTGCGTGTAGCGCTCGTTCTCCTGCTGGATCTGGAGGATCTGTTTGCGCAGCGCCTGATACTCCGCGCGCTTCTGCTTGTACACGACCATGCCATTGGCGCCGAACATAACATGCACAAACAGAGTTCCGGCCAGAACAGCTACGGAAACAGTCGCAATCCGGCGACGCAGGGCGTAAACAACTGAGGCATAGGGACGCACGCGCTCGATCCATGACGCGGCAAAGGCCTCGGCTTGCGGGGCGTGCTCGGAAATCGCCCGCAAACCTTCTTCACGAGTGGGGAGGTGGCGCGCCGGAAAACTCGCAAGCTTTTTAAGACGGTCTACCAAAAATGCCTCACTGAAAGATCCAATTCTTCGCCGCCGCGCTCAGCGTTTCCAGTCCCGCTTCGCTGCGGGCCTCGCTGTAAACTCGCACGACCGGTTCCGTTCCCGAAAGCCGGTAGCAGACCCACGATCCGTCGCTGAAGACCAGCTTTAACCCGTCCTTGCGAACCACTTCGCTGACCTTGTGTCCACAAAACTCACGCGGATCGGACTTCAACTTCTCAGTGAACTTCGTCTTCACCTCCGGCGTCAATCGGAAGTTCTGCCGAAGAGGATAGAACGAACCAACCTGGTTACTGATCGCCTTCAACTGTTCGCCCAGCGACTTACCTCTTCGCGCAACGGCCTCGCAGCAAAGCAATCCCGCGAGCAGGCCGTCCTTCTCGGGCACATGATGGCGAATGGAGAGGCCGGCGCTCTCTTCCCCGCCGATGGCGATTTTGTCCTGCATGATGAGTTCGCCGATGTACTTAAAACCTACCGGTGTCTCGTGGAGTTCGACGCCATGAAACTGCGCGAGCGCGTTGATCAGGTTTGTCGTGGCTACGGACTTCGCGACACCGTTCTTCCATCCGCGGCTTTCGACCAGGTAATCGAACAGCAGGGAGATCACATAATTCGGCTGCAGGAAGGTTCCGTCGGCATCGACAATGCCGAAGCGGTCGGCGTCGCCGTCTGTGGCGATTCCGATCTGCGCGCCCGACTCTTTCATCTTCTTGCGAAGATCTTCGAGCAGATGATCGTCAGGCTCGGGAGCATGTCCGCCGAACAGGACGTCGCGGTAGTCGTGAACCGTTGCCACCGGCAATCCCGCGGAACGCAGCAGTTCGTCGGAGTATCCGCGCGCTGCGCCCCACATCGGATCGAAGGCTACGCGTAGCCCGGCTTTGCGAATCACTTCGAGGTCGATGATCTCTCCGAGACGCTTCAGGTAGGCTGGCTTGGGATCGAGCGATTCTGCTCTGAGAGTTGAGCCCGCAGACGGCTTGGAAGATGCCGCGTTGTCGCCGGCGATGATTTCTGCCTCGATCTTTTTCGTGACTTTGGGAAGCGCCGGGCAGCCGTCGGGAGTCGAGAATTTGATGCCGTTGTACTCCGGAGGATTGTGCGAAGCGGTGAAATTTATGACGCCATCGGCCTTGTTGGTAATGACCGCGTGGGCAAATGCCGGAGTCGGCGCGGCCTCTTTCACAATCAGCGGAGTAATGCCGTGTGCAGCCAGAATCTCCGCGGCCATGGAGCAGAAGGTCTCGCCCAGAAACCGCGGATCGCGGCCGACAATCACGCGTGCTCCTTTCGGCTTCTGCGACGCGACATAGCGGGCGATTCCGCCCACGGCGCGGCGCACGTTGGCATAAGTAAATTCCTCGGCCATGACCGCGCGCCATCCCGAGGTTCCGAACTTGATTTGCGTTAGCATAAGGCTCTGCTCCGTTGGTTCGAATGCTTCGTGTGTGAGGCGAAACATTGAGACCGAACGGCTGATTTTATATGACCGACAAGCGAATCGTCCTGTCCACGGCGGGATCCGAAGAGGAAGCCCGCAAAATCGCGCGCTATCTCGTCGAGCGGCAACTAGCCGCTTGCGTGAATATCGTCCCGCAGATCGAATCGATCTATCGCTGGCAAGGAAAGATTGAGTCGAGCCGGGAATGGTTGCTGCTGATCAAGACGACGGCGGCGAATTTCTCGCAGGTGCGTGACGCGATTGGCGAGCTGCACTCTTACGATTTGCCGGAATGCATTGCGCTCAGCATCGAGGATGGCAGCGCGGATTATCTGCGGTGGATTGAAGAATCAGTGAAGTAGCCTCATGCCGCACGGCCACGCAGATTCAGGCGCCAATAATCGAGCAGGAATGGCGGATCGTCTTTAGCGGCTTGCTCTGTGAGCGTGTCCATGAATTCCGCGCGCAAGTCTTCGGTCGGCAGCATCTCCAGATGAATCCGGAAGATGATGTTGCGGACGAATTCCTTGAAGTGGCCCGCATCATCGAGTACCGTCGGCGCGGATATGACGGAGGTTTCGACGTCGGCGAATCCGGCGCGCTTCAGCGTTTCCGCACCGTCCGCAGCATCTTCAAAGAGCCACGGCTCGTGAAATCCAGCCAAGAACGGGGCAAACTTCGGAGTCTGTGACAGCCGATTTGCGCGCTCGCGAAGACGCGCGATGTTCGGACCGCCTCCGCACTGCGCTTCAAGCCATCCACCGGGCACGAGCGCATCGTGAAGATTGCGGAACAGGCGGTCGTGATCGAGCACCCAATGAAACGCCGCCGTGCTCACGATGACATCGAAGGCGTGCTGAAACGGAAGATGCAGAAAATCGCAGGCGGCAAGGCTCAGTCTTCCGCCAAAATCGGTGTTTAGATGTTCGCGCGCCGAACGCAGCATGTTCTGCGAGAGATCGATTCCCACCACGCGTCCGTGCGGCAGAGCTTCGAGCAAGTCGGCGGTGAGTCTGCCGCTTCCGCAGCCGGCATCGAGTACGCGCTCGTTTCCCCTCAAATTCAGGCGCGCAAGAACCTTCTTGCCCCAGCTTACCTGCGGGCCGGACAGGCGATGGTAGACGGCAGAATTCCACTCGCGCGAATCAGATTGTGGTTCGTTGCTCAAGAAGAGTTCGAAAATCCTATCCGCGTGAATCCGCGAAAATCCCTGCCGGCTAAATCGCGTTCAGCGCCTGATCCAGATCGTTGAGAATATCGTTGACGTCTTCGATGCCGACCGAGATTCGCACCAGACCGTCGGTAATTCCGATTGCCTTGCGGCCTTTTGGGCCGATCGCTGCGTGCGTCATCGTTGCCGGATGCGAGATCAGCGTTTCGACGCCGCCTAGCGATTCTCCCAGAGAGCAGACGCGAACTCTCTTCAGCATCTTGTTGGCGTTCTTCAGCGATCCGGTTTCGAACGAGATCATCGCGCCAAATCCGCTCATCTGGCGCTTTGCGAGCGCGGCCTGCGGATAATCCGGCAGCCCGGGATAAAAGACGTTGCCAACCTTCTTATGCTTCGACAGGAACTCCGCGACGATTCGCCCAGAACGATCGTGAATCTGCATCCGCGCCGCGAGCGTCTTCACGCCGCGCAATATGAGCCAGCATTCAAACGGAGACAGAATCGCGCCGGCACATTTCTGCAGGTACGCCAACTTCTCGGCCTGCTCTTCGTGCGCGCAAACAACGACTCCGCCCAAGCCATCGCTGTGTCCGTTGAGGAACTTCGTCGTCGAATGCACCACCATGTCGGCGCCGTGCGAAATCGGCTGCTGAAAGTACGGAGACATGAAGGTGTTGTCCACGACCAGCAGCACTTTCTTGCGCCGGCAGATCGCGCTGATGGCGGCCAGATCCGTTAGCCGCATCATCGGATTGGTCGGCGTCTCGACGTATACGATGCGCGTGTTTTTGCGGATCGCGCGCTCGACGTTCTCGGGTTCACTCGTGTCGATGTAGGAGAACTCCAGCCCGAAGTTCACGAGCACGGTGTTGAAGAGCCGCGGAGTGCCTCCGTAAAGATCGTTGCCGCACAGAACGTGATCGCCCGCCTTCAGCAGGCTCACAACCGCATTGATCGCAGCCATGCCGCTCGCGAAAACACGAGCCGCGACTCCGCGTTCGAGGGACGCCAGGTTCTCTTCCAATCGTGCGCGCGTGGGATTCGAAACGCGTGAATACTCGTAGCCCTTATGCTCGCCGATTCCCTGCTGTACATATGTCGAAGTCGGATAAATGGGGACCGTCACTGCTCCGGTCAGCGGATCAGGTTCCTGTCCGTCGTGGATGGCGCGCGTGGCAAAGCCCAGCTGTTCATTTTTTTTCATGGAATTCTTGCGAAGCCCCAGTCTAGATGCCGCCTTCGAAGATCTTCTTCGACAGATATCTCTCGGCGGAATCGGGAATGATGGTGACGACCCGCTTGCCCGCTCCCAGCCTCTTCGCGATGCGCAAGGACGCTGCCGCGGCCGCGCCTCCGCTTGATCCGGCGAGGACTCCTTCTTTGGCCGCGAGTTCCTTCACCATGCCGAACGCATCGGGGTCATTCACCATCATCACTTCATCGCACACAGATTTGTCGAACGTCTTGGGAATGAAGCTCGCCCCGATGCCTTCGACTTTGTGAGGGCCCGGCGGTCCTCCGCCGAGAATCGATCCCTGGGTCTCGACGGCAACGGCGAATACGCGCGGATTCTTCTCTTTCAGAAAACGCGCGATACCAGAAAAGGTCCCGCATGTACCGCAGCCGATCACCACGGCGTCGACGCGCTGATCCATCTGTTCGAAAATCTCGCGCGCGGTTGTCTCGTAGTGATAGTTGGGATTGGCGAGGTTCTCGAATTGTCCGGCCATGAAGGCTTTCGGATCTGTGGCGACCAATTCTTTCGCGCGCCGGATGGCGCCCTGCATCCCTTCGGCATCCGGAGTGCGAAAAACATCCGCACCGAGCGCCTTCATGATCGTGACTTTTTCTTCCGAGAAATGCTCGGGCACAAACAGTTTGACCTTGTAGCCGCGATTGACCCCGATCAGCGCGAGACCAATGCCGGTATTGCCGGCGGTCGCCTCGACGATCGTTCCGCCGGGAGAAAGTTTCCCTTCCTGCTCGGCGCGCTTGATGATGCCGATCGCCGCGCGGTCTTTCACGCTTCCGCCGGGATTCAAATATTCGAGCTTGGCGAACACGTCGGCCGATCCTGCGGGAACCAGGCGCTTCAACCGCAACATGGGAGTTTCGCCGACCAACTGGGTAATGTCGTCGGCAACGCGCAGGCGGGACATTTCAGACGTTTTTGAACTCACCCTACAGGGTACGCAGGGCGGCGCGCACCCGTCAATTCGGTTCATCGCGAACCCTATTGCTGGAACCATGGAGGGCACGAACAGGCGCGCAAGGAGGTTTTCAGACGCACAAAGAAATCGCTGACAAATGGCGACGTGCGGCTATAATGCCGCCCATCTTCATCTCACGAGTGAATCTCACGATCTGAAAGGATCTTCATGCGACCCGCGGCCGTAGTCCTGCTTGCGTTGTGCCTGGCATTTCCCTCGATGTTTCTCGGCGCGGACGAAGCTCCGCTTGCCGGCTACTCCGCAAAGTCGAGTCAGGCGGAGCGCGACTGGGAGGCAAAATTCAAGGCCATTCCCGACCCGGCCAATCTTCGCGAGTACATGCAGCGGCTGAGCGCCCGGCCTCACCACGTCGGCTCGCCGTACGACAAGGACAATGCCGAGTGGATTCTCGCTCACTTCAAGGAGTGGGGGCTCGATGCGCACATCGAGACTTTCAACGTGCTGTTCCCGACTCCGAAGGTGCGCGTGCTGGAGATGGTCGAACCGACGAAGTTCACTGCGAAACTGGAGGAACCCGCACTCGCGGTCGATCCGACATCGAATCAGAAATCGGAGCAGCTTCCAACCTACAACGCGTATTCAATCGATGGTGATGTAACGGCTCCGCTGGTCTTTGTGAACTATGGCCTGCCGGAAGATTACGAAAAACTCGACCGGCTGGGCATTTCGGTGAAAGGAGCGATCGTCATCGCCAAGTATTACCATTCGTGGCGCGGCGTAAAGCCGAAGGTTGCGGCCGAGCATGGCGCGATCGGATGCCTGATCTATTCCGAACCGCGCGACGACGGGTACGGTGTTGACGACGTTTTCCCGCAAGGTCCTATGCGCAATCCCGATGGAGTGCAGCGCGGCAGCGTGATGGATTTTGCGTCGGCCAGCCCGGGCGACCCGCTGACGCCCGGAGTTGGCGCGACTCCCGACGCCAAGCGCCTCGCCCTGAAAGATGCAAAGAGCCTGAGCAAGATTCCCGTTCTGCCGATTTCCTACGGTGACGCGCAACCGCTGCTTGCCGCGCTGAAAGGCCCGATGGCTCCGGAAGAGTGGCGCGGCAACTTGCCGATTCCCTATCACGTCGGGCCGGGTCCGGCGAAAGTGCACCTGAAGGTCGCGTTCAACTGGGACATCAAGCCGGTCTACGACGTCATCGCGAAAATTCCGGGCAGCGTCGCACCGGACGAGTGGATCATCCGCGGCAATCATCACGATGCCTGGGTGAACGGAGCGGAAGACCCCGTTTCGGGGCAAGTGGCATTGCTGGAGGAAGCTCGGGGTCTGGGAACGCTGTTGAAACAAGGCTGGAAGCCGCGGCGCACGATCATCTACGCAGCCTGGGATGGAGAAGAACCCATGCTGCTCGGATCAACCGAATGGGTCGAGACGCACGCCGACGAACTGCGGCAGCATGCGGCGGTCTACATCAACTCCGACGGCAACGATCGCGGACTGCTCAACATGGGCGGATCGCACTCGCTCGAACAATTCGCCAATGGAATCGCGCGCGATATTCAAGATCCGGAAACGAATATGAGCGTCTGGCAGCGGCTGCATCTGTCGGAAATTTCCGACGCGAAAAATTCCGACGAATGGAACGAACTGCGCACGCGGCCTGACATACGGATTGCGGCGCTTGGCTCTGGAACCGATTTCACCGGATTCCTGGATCATCTCGGCATCGCCACGCTCGACCTGAGTTATGGCGGAGAAGATCCGCAAGGGATTTATCACTCGATCTACGACGATTTCTACTGGTACACACATTTTTCCGACAAAGATTTCGTATATGGACGCGCGTTGTCGCAGACGATCGGAAGTGCGGTGATGCGACTTGCCGATTCGGATATTCTGCCGTTTGATTTCACGGATTTCGCCGACACGGTGCACAAATACACGAAAGATCTCGAAAAGTTGTTGGCCGACAAGCAGGACGAAGCTCGCGAGCGCGATAAAGAACTCGATGAAGGAGTCTTCAAGGCGACGTTCGATCCGCGGCGGCCGACGGTTGCTCCGCCGCGGGAAGATGTGCCTCCACATCTGAATTTTGCGCCACTCGAGAACGCTGCCGACGCGCTGACGCGCAGCGCCGATCACTACCGCAAAGCTCTGTCTGAAAAAGGTGCGACATTGAGCGATGGCACAGCCGAACAGTTGCAGGCTCTGAATGCGGACTTGATCGAGAGCGAGCGCAAGCTCACGAATGAGGATGGATTGCCGCGGCGTCCGTGGTACAAGCATCTTCTCTATGCGCCCGGAGTTTATTCCGGATATGGCGTCAAAACCGTGCCTGGCGTGCGCGAAGGGATCGAGCAGAAAAGATACGCGGAGGCTGACGAAGAGATCGGGCGCGTGGCGAAGGCATTGGAACAGGAAGCGGCGCTGATCGATTCGGCGGCTGGGTTGATTGAAGGGGCAGGTGTGGCGAAGTAAAGGTGGGCTGCTGGGGAGAGAACCTTCACCTCTGGCATTGGAGTTCGGGTAGGGATGCTTCGACTCCGAACAAGATCGCTTCGCGCTCTCGTTCTGCGCTCAGCATGACACTGCAAGTTGGAGGCGGAATTATGGCTTGGAGCTCGCTACAGATTGCGCTCCTGCGTAGTAGCCGGTCTTGGTGCGGACGACCATTTTGCCGTGTCCTTTGGCTTTGACTTCGACGCGGATCTGGCGGAATCCTCCCGCTGACTGCGGAGTCGTGGGCTTGTAGCCGATCGCATATTGGTTGCGGATATCGCCTGCAATCGTGCGGCTGATCTGATCGACCTCATCAAGGGTCTTCGGGAAAAACGCGATGCCCCCGGTGCGCTCGGCAATAATCTCCAGCGCACGCTTGGCCCGCCGCGGATGTTCCTCGTCTCCCAGAATTCCGATGGCGTACACGGCCGGACCATTTTCCTGCTGTAATTGCTTCACGGCCTGCTCGAGGGTCTCGCTGCTCGCGTTGTCTTCTCCGTCAGTCACAACGAAGAGCACTTTCTTTTCCAGACGGGCATTCTGTTTGGCGTGGTCGGCCGAGGCGACGATCGCATCGTACAGCGCCGTCCCTCCGCGGGCGTCGATCTTTTCCAGCGCCTCTTTCAGCTTCAGCAGGTTGTTGGTGAAATCCTGGTCGAGATATTGCTCGTCGTTGAAGTTCACGACAAACACTTCATCCTGCGGATTGCTGGATCGCACCAGATTCAGCGCCGCCTGATTCACCTTGCCGCGCTTCTCGCGCATGGAGCCGGAGTTGTCGATCACAATTCCCATGGCCACGGGAATGTCTACGTGGTGAAACGAAATGATCTTCTGCGGCTTTCCGTCTTCATACACCGTGAAGGCGGTGCGGTCGAGATTCGTAACCAGACGCTGATGATCGTCCACCACTGAGGCATGCAGCATCACCTCGTCTACGTCTTTCTTGAAGACGAAGACGCCCTGGTCGTTGAGGTTCTTTTCCTCGTCGTTTTGCTTTTGATTTTCCTGAGGCTTCACAGACGCCGCTGGAGGATCCGCCGGTTTGGGCGGACTCTGGGCCTGAGCGTACGCACACACCGGCAGCGTGGCCCATAGGAAGGTGAGGAAAAACAGAATCCTGGCGACTCTATTCGGCAGGCGCGTAATATCCCGTCCTGGCATACACCCTAAGTGGAGGCAATCCTTTCGGTGGCAGCAGCTTCACTTTTATCTTACGCCATTTGCCGTCGCGTACTGCTTTGGTTGGACGGTATCCGAGAACATATTGGTTGCGCAGCTCGACTCCAATTTTGGTAGCCACGTCGCTCAGATCATTGGGATTATCGATTGTGAAGGCGCGTCCGCCGGTCAACTCCGTGATCTCGCTGAGCAGTTCCGGGCCCAACCGCTCTTCGACCGCGGAGGCATACCGGTCATAGATGCCGATGGCGTAGATCATCACATCGGCTTCCTTGACCAGCGACTTGATCTCGTTCTCCGTGTAGCGGCTGTGATTGTCGCCGCCGTCGGAGATGATCAATAAAGCTTTTTTCGGATACTTCGCCTCGCGCATCTTGCGGACGCCCATATAAATGGCGTCGAGCAAGGCGGTGCGGTGCTGCGGGACTGCGAAGACAAGCCGGTTCTGAATATCGTCGACCGAGTTGGTGAAGTCGGTGATCTCGTTCGGCTCGTCATTGAAGGTGATCATGAAGAATTCATCTTGCGGGTTTGCCGTCTTGAAGAATTCAATCACCGCCTCTTTGGCGCGGTCCATCTTGCTAGTCATGCTGCCGCTGGAATCGAAAATGACGCCGAGTGATACCGGGGCGTCCTCGCTGGAAAATGTACGAATTTCCTGCGCCTGATTTCCCTCGTAGAGCTGGAAATTTTCTTTATCGAGGCCGGTGACAAGGCGGTTCATGGGGTCGGTGATTGTCACCGGAACCAGCACGAGGTCGACATTGACCTTGAGCGGGCGCACGTGTGCTTTCATTCCGTCCGTGGTCGATGCCATGATCTCCGGCTTCGGCGGATCTTTCGGCTTTTCGACTTCGCGGGGCTGGACGTGAATGTCATTCACATCGGTAGTTTGCGCGCTGGCCGAAATGGCAAACGATAGGCACGCAATCAGGAGGAGGACGAAGCATTGCCCAATCTGCACCGCGCTCGAAGCACACTTTTTTCGCAGCAGGAATTGAGTCGGATCCCAGGTGAGAACCGAAGAGTCACTCCGAGCTAGGGCCTTCGGGCGAGATGACCAACGCCCTTTGGCAAGGCGGGCCATAAGTACCTCGATGTCGCGGATGTTAGCACAGGTTACGCCGTGCGGCGCAGAGTTTTTGTCAAATCCGAGAGACAAATATTTTTGATGGCACCGAAAAGGAACCCCGCGAAATCGCCCGTTCGGCGCGCCATCCGATCCCATATCTGTTCTGGAATCCGATCTTCGCCGCTAACTTGTTACAATCAAAGGTCTCCTACAAACTCATGGCCGACATACGACCGTTCCCTGCTCTGCGCTATAACCTGCGGCGAGTTACTGCTGCCGAGGTCGTCACCCAACCCTACGACAAGATCACTCCTGCCATGCAGGAACGTTATTATGCGGCGAGCCCGTATAACCTCGTCAGAATTATCCTGGGCCGCCGCGAACCCAGCGACAATACTGTAGAGAACGTATACACACGGGCCGCTGCCTATGCGCGAGATTGGCGGCACGAGCATATTCTCCAACAAGAAGCTGCGCCTTCCATCTACATTTATTATCAGTCTTTCACTTCGCCATCGGGGCAGAAGTTCGAGCGGCGGGGATTCATCGCGCTGGCGCGGGTCGAAGATTATTCCGCCAAAGTCGTCTTTCGCCACGAGCAGACGTTGGCGAAACCCAAAGCGGACCGGCTTGACCTGTTGCGAGCGACTTGGGCTCACTACGAGCAATTGTTTCTGTTGTACGAGGATTCCGGGCAGGTCGACGATCTACTGCGGCGCGGGGCCGGAGCATCTCCGACGATCGATGTTGCCGACGAATACGGTGTCGCGCATCGTGTGTGGCAGGTGAGTGACCCCGCGATTCTCGGCGCGGTTCAGGCCGAGATGCGCGACAAGCAACTCGTGATTGCCGATGGCCATCACCGCTATGAGACGGCCTTGAATTTCCGGAACGAATGCCGGGCGTCTGCTGGAAAGAGCGATCGCGAGGCACCCTACGAATTCGTCATGATGACGTTTGTGAACATGAACGACCCCGGGTTGCTCGTGCTGCCCACGCATCGGGTGGTGCATTCACTGAAATCCTTCTCAGTTGAGGAATTTCGAAAATCCAGCGGGGAGTTCTTTAAGGTCGAAGAAGTCGATCCTTCAATCGATGCCGCGAAAGCTACGGCGCTGCTCAGGGACAAGGGCATGAACGGAACGAGCTTGCTAGCTGTGACGGCCGATCACGCATTCATTCTGCACTCACCGAAGCCGGCCGGAAGCCGATTTATGACCGGGCTCTCTCCGCGGCAGCAGTCGCTCGATGTCGTGCTGTTACACAAAGTCTTGCTCGAAGGAGTTCTGAAGCTTTCGGAAGAGTCAATTCGAAATCAGGAGAACTTGTCGTATCTGCGTGACGCATCTGAGGCCATCGCTCTGGCCCGTAAAGGCGAAGCGAACATCACATTCCTGATGAATCCCTGCCCGGTGCAGAAGGTGCGCGACGTGGCGTTTGCGGGAGAGGTCATGCCGCAGAAGTCGACTGATTTCTATCCCAAGCTGCTCAGCGGACTGACGGCCTATGCGCTGGATTAGCGGCCGAGAACAGAATTCGGCCACGATGCGCGCCCGGCAAGATCGTCGGCGGAGCATCGTCCCGGTATTCGCCGTTCTTTCCGCCGTCTTTCTGTTCCTCTCAGTGCTCTATTTGTCGGGAGCGCCCGCTGACAAACATTTATCCGTCTATTCGGTCGCGGCAAATTACGCGCTGCCGCTGGTTCAGCGCGACGGGCGTGACTACGTCGGCCTGCTGGAACTGCTCGAACCGTTGGGACAGGTGAGCGCCAAGGCTGACGGTTCGAAGTGGCGCATCCGCTACAACAACGTCCAGGGAGACTTCCAGGCCGGGAAGAATCGCGCGCAGGTCATGGGACGCGATGCCGATCTCGGCGGCAAATTCCTGATGGAAAATAAGCGCGGGCTGGTTCCGGTCGGATCTCTGGGGTCACTGCTGCCGCGCTTCCTCGGTGGGCCGGTCACATTGCATGTGGAGGCTGGGCGGCTCTTCATCGGCAGTATCGCCACGCACTTCACGGCATCGCTGGCCGGGGAAAATCCTCCGCGGCTCGTCTTTCATTTCACGGCACCGGTCAACCCCATTATCGCGACAGAACCTGGGTCGCTGCGGATGACGTTCTCTCGGGAACCGCTGGTATCCCCGGCGTCGCCGACCCTGACATTCGGAAATAAGACGATGCCCTCGGCCAGCTTCAGCGAGGGCGGCGGTGCGGCCGCGATCACGGTGACCGCCTCTGTTCCGGTGATGGCAACCTTCAGCAGCGATGGGCGGACTATCACGATCGCGCCGACGACAGTGACGGTTCAGAACATTCCGCCAGCGAATCCATCGAGCGCGGCTCCGACGGCTACGGCGCCCGCTCAGACTCAAGCAACGGCTCCAGCCGCTCAGGCGCCCGCGGTTCCCCGGCGTTACTTCGCCGTCGTTGATGCCAGCCATGGAGGCGACGACCACGGCGAAACTCTGAGCACCACGCTCATGGAGAAAGACATTACCGTCGCGCTTGCCCGCAGTCTGCGGCAGGAACTCGAGAGCCGTGGGATCACAACGCTTGTGCTGCGCGACTCCGACGCAAATCTTGCCGTTGACCAACGCGCGGTCTTTGCGAATGCAGATCATGCCGCGATCTATGTCGCTCTGCACGCGGCTTCATTTGGCCACGGAGTCCGTGTCTACACCGCGATGCTTCCCTACGGAGGCGATGACCGCGGACCATTTCGATCGTGGACAACTGCCCAGCACGCGTCCTTGCCCTTGAGCCAGACGATCGCCGGGCTGGTGACCAGCGAATTGCAGCGCCGCCAGATACCTGTGCACGACTTAGCTGCGGCCTTACGTCCACTGAATAACATCACCGGACCGGCCATCGCGATTGAAGTTGCACCCCAGGGGTCGGACGTGTCGCAACTGACCGCGCCCGACTATCAGCAACTCGTGACCAGTGCGGTCGCGACCGCCATCGTCAACGCCCGTGATCAGCTAGGAGCTGCGCCATGATTCCGCGGCATCTGGCGATTGGAATGGCTGTGCTACTCGCGGCGGCGCTCGTGCTGGGCGGGTATGCATGGCACATGCGCAAGGCGGTGACGGCGACTCCGGAAGTTGTCACCGATACGCGCCCGCTTGCGCCTCCGGTGGCGGGGCCGACCGAACAGGTCGTTCTCTTTGTTGCCCATGATGAGGACGGGACCTTACGGCCTCAGTCGGCGCAGATTCCCATGCCGTCGAACCGCCAGCAGCGTGCCGAAGAATTGCTGCGGGCGCTGTTGTCGATTTATCTCGATCACAACTCTCCGCACGTTCTGGGACCGGGATCGGAAATTCACAGCGTGTTTCTTATCGATCCAGGAGTGGCGGTGATTGATCTCAACGGCGCCTTCGCCGACACGCATCGATCCGGCGTGCTGGTTGAGGAACTGACCGTGGCGTCGCTGATTCACACGATTTCGGCGAACACGCCCGGGATTTTAAAGGTGAAAATCCTGGTGGACGGGAAACAGCGCGACACGCTGGCCGGCCACGCGGATTTGGCGTCGTATTACGACGTGACGGCCGTCAATCAGCTCGCGGCGGAATTGCAGCCGGCACAATAGGAACTTTGCCGGACAAAACCTGTCGCCACGGACGTTCACGGATTCTCACGGACGGGGCAATTCAGCCCGCCGATTTATCCGTGTTATCCGTGGCGCTTTGATTAAGATTTCTCCAGAGCTTCGATCTCCGCCTTCGTGCGTTCCAGGATTTCGCGAATCTTGTTGATCTTCGACGAATCATCAAAACTGTCTCGCGCGACTCGGAGTGCGGTTTTCAAGACAGCGGCTGCCGGACGCGCCACTTCCCCGCCCTCGGGGCTTATCAACCATCCACCGGCTTCCTGGGCGCGATGCCAGATTCGTTTGATGGTCTCGGCTTCGCGCTGGACTTCAGCTTTCCCGGGATCGGTCAACGAGTAGGTGCGCTTCCCGGCCGAGGCATCCGAGGTCACCATGCCTTCATCTTCAAGCTGCTGCAGAGCGGGATAAATCGCGCCTGCGCTGGCTTTATAGACTCCGCCGGATTTTGTTTCGAGCTCTTTCATCAGTTCGTATCCGTGCTTCGGCCCCGGTTCCAGCATCGAGAGCAAAGCCAACCGTATCTCTCCCGGTCCAAAGAAGCGACCCCAACGGCCTCCTCGCCCCCAAGGGAACCCACCCCCCACAAATGGAGCGCCCATTGCGCCCCGCCACAAATTTCCACATCTTCCGTACATAAATTCAACTCCTTAAAGTCCGCTGGTTTAACGAGGTGGTTCCAGTCGAAACTTGAAACCTGAAACTCGAAACTCCACGGCTGTCATTCGATCTTGCGTTAATTATATCTAACGATATATCTGTTGTCAATGATTCCATTCTTTGGCAGCTCAATGGGTTACAATCCCGACCATGTTCTATCGCTCGGATAATCGTGCGCCGGACCAGGTGCGCCCGGTGAAAATCACTCCGGAATTCATCTCCACCGCCGAAGGATCGGCTCTGATCGAGGTCGGCAACACGCGGGTGATCTGCACCGCGTCGATCGAAGAGACCGTGCCGCAGTTCATGCGCAACACCGGCAAGGGATGGATTTCGAGCGAATACGCAATGCTTCCCCGCTCCACTCTGACCCGCACACCACGCGAAGTCTCAAAGGGCCGCCAAAGCGGACGCACCCACGAAATTCAGCGCCTGATCGGCCGCTCGCTGCGCGCTGTCACCGATCTGACTCAGCTCGGCGAGCGCACCATCTGGATCGATTGCGACGTAATCCAAGCCGACGGCGGCACGCGCACGGCCTCGATCACTGGCGCATTTGTCGCTCTGGGGATGGCGCTCGAAAAGCTGGTCGAGGCCGGCACTCTGCCCGCCGTCCCGCTGAAAGATTTCGTCGCCGCCGTGAGCGTCGGCATTGTCGAAGGAGAAGTCCTGCTCGATCTCTGCTACGAAGAAGACTCCCGCGCCGACGTTGACATGAATTTCGTCATGACCTCCGGCGGCAAGATGGTCGAACTGCAGGCCACGGCCGAACATCAGGTCTTCGACGATGCCCAACTGGCCAAGATGATGAGCTATGCGAAGAAGGGCGTGCGGGAACTGGCGGAGAAGCAAAGGGCTGTGCTGAACCGGCTGGTTCTGACACGATGAGGTGCTCTCAACTGGTGCAGGAGCTGTTGAAGAGTGGAAGGCCTAGAGCAAACCGGCCAAGAGTTCATGTTTCTTCGCCGCAAAAGGATTCGTCACTGTCACTCCATGCCAAGTAAATCCATCTTGCAGGTCCTCTGAAAGAAGCAACCGACAGCCAACCGCCGCGGCCGTGGACAGCATGATTGCATCCCATATTGTGAGATTGTGGTCGGCGGCGAGATCGGCTGCAGCCAGGAGCACGGATGGCGACGTCTCGATCAGAGTGTAAGCATCTCCCCAGCTCAGAATCGCGGCGCGCGCCTGCTTTGGCGAAAGGGCTGCCTTCCGGACGAGAACGTGGAATAGTTCACCCAGCGCTTGTACAGGAATAAACACATCACTGATCGGAAGCTTCTCGACCATCTCGAGCGCTGCCTTCTTCCGAGGCGTCCCGTTAATTCCTTCGACGTAGGCGAGGATATTCGTGTCGAGAGCAATTCTCATGCACGTGAAAATAGATGGCTACTCGTAGAGATCTTCCCGTCTCCAATGTCCGACATCAATTACGGGCTGCGAGCGCACGCGCTCCAGCAGCAGCTCCCGCGCCCGCGTTGCGGCGGTATTCTCACGGACGGGCGAAATACGAGCGACAGGCCTTCCGTGGCTGGTCACGACATAACTACTGCCTTCCCGCACATCTCTGAGGACCTGCGAAAATTTCCGATTCGCGTCGGCGGAAGAAATGGCCTTTTCCACGTACTCTCCTAAAGTAGTTATATTACCTACTTTAAAGCTGCCTGTCAACCGGCGATGCCTTGGCGCTTGTGAAACAATTCCCGAACTGGGAATCATGAACAATTTCTAACGCCCAGAAGCGGCTCGTTATCTTTACCGTCTGTCCTCCCCACGATACGGTGAAGAGACCGCCATGGGAATTCTGCGCCGCATTGACCGCCGCCGTGAACCGCGCTCCGAGGCGAACCTGCCCGTCACCGTTTGGGGCGTGGATACGCGCGGAGAGCGGTTTCTGCAACAGGCCAGCGCTCGTGAAATCAGTCTGAGTGGAGCGCTACTGTCCGGCATTGATGCTGAACTCCGGTCGGGCGATGTGATCGGGATTCTCTACTCGGGACGCAAGGCGCGCTACCGCGTGATCTGGGTATGCTACAGCAATCCCGTTCAGAAAACGCAAGCCGCGGTGCATCGCATCGAGCCTGACGCGTGTCCGTGGCAGGAACTTTTGGCCTCTGAGTTGGCGCATTCAGCGGACACCGACAAGTAGATCTTCGGAGGACAGTTCAGCGGAGCTTCGCTCCGCTGGACAGCCGAGGCGGCTGTCCCCACAGAGGCGTCGCCTCTGCTAGCAATTGCTTACTGACGGCTGATTGCTGACCGCTGACAGCCGGCTTTACGCGATCCACACCGTCTTAGCGTTTAGGAACTCGCGAATGCCGACGGCGCCCAACTCGCGCCCGTGACCGGACTGCTTCACGCCGCCGAATGGAATGCGCGGGTCCGAGGCGACCATTTTGTTGATGAACACCATGCCCGCTTCGAGTTCGTTGATGAAGCGCTGCTGCTCTTTTTCGTCGTTGGTCCAGGCACTGGCGCCGAGTCCAAAGCGGACGTCATTCGCTAACCGGATCGCCGCGTCCTGATCTTTCACGCGGAAGATGGACGCAACCGGCCCAAAAAATTCTTCGCTGTAGGCCGGAGATCCCTTCGGCACATTCGTCAGCACGGTGGGCGCGTAGAAGTTCCCCTTGCCTTGGATTGGATGTCCGCCGGTCAGCAGCTTCGCCCCGGCGGCGACCGTCTTCTGCACATCGCGGTCGAGATCTTTCACGGCGTCCGGAGTCGAGAGCGGCCCGAGTTCCGTTTTCTCGTCGAACGGATCGCCGATCTTCAAGCTCTTCATCTTCGCCACGAATTTCTTTTCGAACTCGTCAGCGATCGGCTCGGCCACGATGAAGCGCTTCGCTGCGATGCAGGACTGCCCGTTGTTCTGCACACGCGCCTGCACCGCCGTGGATACGGCCGCGTCGAGATCGGCGCTGGGCATCACGACAAACGGATCACTGCCGCCCAGTTCCAGCACAACTTTCTTGATTCTTTTCGCCGCGCCGACTCCCACCTGAATGCCGGCCTGCTCGCTGCCGGTTAGAGTGGCGGCAACGATTCGAGGATCGTTAAGCAGCGCGTCCACCTGAGCCGACCCGATCAACAAAGTTTGGAAGGCGCCGTCGGGGAAGCCAGCCTCGCGGAAAATGCCTTCAATCGCGAGCGCGCACTGCGGAACATTGGATGCATGCTTGAGCAATCCGACATTGCCCGCCATCAGCGCCGGAGCCGCAAATCGAATCACTTGCCAGAAAGGAAAATTCCAGGGCATCACAGCCAAGATGGGGCCGATGGGCAAGTAGCGGATGAAGCTCTTCTTCGCCCCGGTCTCGACCACCTCGTCGGCCATGAATTCCGCGGTATGTTCCGCATAATAGCGGCAGGCCGTAGTGCATTTCACCGCCTCGGCGACGGCTGACTTGTAGGTCTTACCCATTTCGAGAGTCATCAGGTGCGCGAATTTGTCTTTATCGCGCTCGAGGATCTCCGATGCCTTCAGCATGCGCTGAGCGCGGACCGAAAAGGGAGTCTTCCGCTCGGCCTTGAACGTGGAAACGGCCAGTTGAAGCTTCTTCTCGATTTCGGTCGGGGAAAGCGGCTCGAAGGTCTTAACTACCTCGCCCGTGGCGGGATTGATTGTCGCAATTGCCATGTCACTTTGTCCTTGTTCGTCACCCGAGGCTGACAAGCTCTCAGGGGTTACAGCTTCAGTCTACTGATTTGGAGGACCAAGGTTCATTCTTAGCGCCCAAGCAGCCCCTCCGCGGAAGTGGTCATACCACTATACCACCAGCAAACTGATTGTGCCCTCATCGAATTCTGCAACTCAGAGACGAGTAAAAATCCTGCCATCTGGGTTTAGGCACATCAGACTCTAACTGCCAGTACTCCCCCGAGGTCTGTGATATGGGCCGAAGTGCGCTCTTCTGTCTGTCAGCTCTAATAGTCTTTTCGACCGGTCTGCTTCTGATGACGAACGCCTGCGGCGGATCGAGAAAGAGTCTTCCGGCGGGAAAGATCCAGCACATCGTCATCATTTTTCAGGAGAATCGCACGCCCGACAATCTGTTTCAGGATCCTGTCCTGATCAAGGCCGGAGCCGATATCGCTCAGAGCGGACAGAATTCCGCGGGTCAGACAGTGCAACTGAGCCCCACGCCTCTCGCCATCGACTACGACCTCAGCCACGCGCACTCGGCATTTGTAGCCCAATACGACGGCGGCAAGATGGATGGCGCCGACAAAGTCCCGATCAACTGCACCAGTAACAGCCCGCCGTGCCCCCCGCCCACCCCGCAATTTTTGTATGTGAATCCTTCAAATGTGCAGCCGTATTTTCAGATGGCTGAGCAGTATACCTTCGGTGATCGGATGTTTCAGACGAACGAAGGGCCGAGTTTCCCCGCGCACCAGTTCATCATTTCGGGAACGTCGGCTCCGACGGCGACGAGTCATAATTTTGTCGCAGAAAATGCTCTGGGCATCAACAACCCGGGCAACGATACCGGATGCACCGCTCCTCCGTCGGAATACGTGAGCGTCATCGACCCGACTGGCAATGAAGGGACCAAGATGTATCCCTGCACCGATCACCCGACGTTGACCGACGAACTCGAGGCGAAAAATATCAGCTGGAAGTACTACACGCCGTCCGCTGGATCGCTCTGGACCGGCCCGAACGCGATCCAGCACATGTGCGGGCCGAACGCGACTCCTCCGAACGCGACGGCATGTGTCGGCTCCGATTGGGTGAACCATGTTGTTCTCTACACGACGCAGAACCCCGCGCCAATTCTCACCGACATCAGCAGCAATCAGCTTCCGCAGGTGAGCTGGGTGATTCCCGCTGGACAGAATTCCGATCATGCCGGCGGCACTGACCGAAGCGGCGGGCCGTCGTGGGTCGCATCGATCGTGAATGCCATCGGAAACAGCTCCTACTGGTCGAACACCGCGATCATCGTCACCTGGGACGATTGGGGAGGCTGGTTCGATCACGTGCCTCCTCCGAAAGTTGTCGATGACGGCAGCAGCTGGGGATCGGGGTATATTTACGGTTTCCGCGTGCCCCTGATCGTGATTTCGCCGTACGCGAAGGCTGGATATATTTCGCACGTCAACCACGACTTCGGAAGTATTCTGAATTTGATTGAAGAAGATTTCGGCCTCGCCTCGCTTGGCTACGCCGACGCCTACGCCAATGACGACCTCTCCGATTGTTTCAATTTCAGTCAGACTCCGCTGACGTTCAAAACTATTAACGCTCCCATGTCAGCAGATCATTTCCTACACGATCGAAGTCCGGCGGAGCCTCCGGATGATGACTAGGGCGAGCTTTCCACCGCGGAGACGCGTAGTCGCGGAGAAGATAAATCGGCAAGGCTGACGGCGCACCTTAGGGGAACGAGCAGCGGGCGAAGTTCAGCCCCGCACCGTGTCCAACCAGTCAACGGGTCTGGTACTTTTGTTTCGGCGGATCAGCGTGCAAGTAAACTAGAATTGAAGCGATCTATTAACGACGAGGCTTGATCGTGCATCCAACTAAGGGTGCCCACATCCTCCCCATTTTTCACTGACTTCGAGGCAATATGAAATTATTGAAGACATGCCTGGTTTCTCTGTTGTTGGGCAGCGTGGCCTATGCCATGCCCCTGAATTCGTCGGCCCGCTCGGTGGTTCCTGCGGATCTGCTCCAACTGATTTCGGTGGACTATCGCGCTCTGAAAGACTCGCCCACGGCGATGGCGCTGAAGCAGCAGCTGATGCCCGACAATATCAAGCAGTTTGAAGCCGCGCTGAAGGCAGTCGGGCTTGATCCCGACAAAGACGTCGACACGCTTATCTTCGCATCGTTCCGTACTGGAAAACAGGGCGTGAAGACTGTGGGCGTCGCCAGCGGACCGTTCAACGAAAAGGCCGTGTTGAAAAAAATGCGGCTGCAGAAGTACGTTCCCAAGAAATATGGGCAATCCCAGATTTATCCGATGGATGGCGGCTTCGTCATGAGCTTCCTTGACGACAGCTCCCTTCTCTTCGGCGATTCGACCTCTATCAAGTTCGCTCTCGATACGCGCGACGGCCAGAACATGGGCATCGATACCAACGGCGACATGGCCGATATGATGACTGACGTCGACTCCTCGCCGGTCTGGAGCATTCTCGATCAGCAGGGCACGCAGAACGCGCTGCACTCGGCCATGGGCGATGCGTCGAAAATCGCCGACTACGAGACAATCAAAAAGCGGCTGGTCGGCTCGCGTTACGACATGAACTTCACCAGCGGCGTGAATTTCGATATGACGGTCGTGACCTCCGACTCGACCACGGCGGCAACCGTCGCGTCACTCCTGAAGGGATACATGCTCTACAAGAAGATGAGCGCGACGCCGTCCGAGAAAGTTGCGGTCGAGAACACCAGCGTTGATTCCGACGGATCGAATGTCACGGTGAAATTCAAAGCCAACGACCAGCAGTTCCAGTCACTGATGCACTCGGAACTGTTCGCCGCCGTCACACACTAATTCCGCTATAGATCAACAAAGGCACCGGGCTTCCGGTGCCTTTACTATTTCACGCTGTCATTCGTTGTCAGCACTCTCATCCTGCGCCAACACAGGTCAGCGGCTTTCCATTTTCTTTTCCCGCTTCGCCGCGACCCAGCCTTCCTTCACCACCTGCCGGCCGCGTCCAATCGCAAGCGATTCCGGCGGAACATCATCGGTGATGCACGAGGCTGCGCCTACGTATGCTCCTTTACCCACGCGAACCGGAGCCACAAGCGTGCTGTCGCTGCCGATAAACGCGCCGTCTTCGATCACGGTCTTGTGCTTGGCGACTCCGTCGTAGTTGCAGGTGATCGTTCCGGCGCCGATGTTTACCTTCGAGCCGATCTCGGAATCTCCCAGATAGGTAAGGTGGTTCGCCTTCGATCCGCGTCCGAGCTTGACCTTTTTCGTCTCGACGAAATTTCCCACATGCGCCTCTTCGCCGATTTCACTTCCCGGACGCAGGTGCGAATACGGCCCGATATTCGCTCCGGGAAGAACCCTGGATTCTTCGATCGCGCAGCCGGGAAGAATCGAGACTCGATCGCCAATTTCCGAATCGCGGATCACACTGTACGACCGAATGCGGCAGCCCGTGCCGACTTTCGTCCTGCCCAGCAACTGCACGTAAGCTTCAATCACGCTGTCGGGAGCGATCTCCACATCAGAGTCAATGACGCACGTTGCCGGATAAAAGATTGTCACTCCGTCGGCCATCAGTTGCCGGCACTTCGCCAACCGCATCTGCTGATCGATGTCCGCCAGTTCCGCTCTGGTGTTGCCCCCCAGAATCTCATTCGGATTGTCCGTCTTCCAGGCTACAACGCGCCGCCGCGCCTTCCGCAGAACTTCGGCCATATCAGTGAGGTAATACTCGCGATGCGCGTTGTCGGTCGAGAGCCGCTCGATTTGTCCATACAGATCCTTCACATTGAAGACGTAGAATCCGGAATTAATTTCGCGCAGCTTCTTTTGCGCGGCGGTCGCCGCCTTCTCTTCGACGATCTCGCGGACCTCGGCGCTGCGTGAACTGTTCCGCAACACCCGGCCGTATCCGGTCGGATTTTCCAGTTCGGCGCTCAGCAGCGTCATTGCCGCTTTTTCCTTGCGATGAAAATCGCGCAACTTCTCGATCGTCGCCGGAGTAATCATCGGCGCGTCGCCTGAGAGAACGATTACATCGTCGTATCCCGCCAGAGCTCCGCGCGCAACCATCAGAGCGTGGCCGGTGCCCCGCTGCTCGGCCTGCACAACAAAATTTACACCCGTATGCTGCACCGCCGAACGCACGCGCTCCGCTTCATGTCCGATGATCGCGTACACATCTTTCGGCGGAACAAGGTCCACGGCCGCGCGAATCACATGCTCAAGCAGAGGCTTCCCGCCAACTTCGTGCAGAACTTTGGGAAGCTGCGATTTCAGGCGCGTTCCTTTGCCCGCGGCCATAATGGCGATTGCCAATCGGGGGGAAGAAGCAGGATTCGAAACTGGGGAATTAGTCTTGGAAGAAGGTTGCGTAGTGGAAGAACGCTTGTTCGATTTCTTCATTGGACTTCAATATACCTTTCCGATCGCGGCGATAGCTATTTCCGCCGAGAGGCTATTCCCTACAAGCCTAGCCCTCCATCTACCGTGAGGATTTGCCCGGTAATGAACTGCGGCGCAGTCGCAAAAAACAGAACCGCGGCGCCGATTTCGTCCGCGCGTCCGTTGCGCTGCATCGGAGTCTGCTTCGCCATCCGGCGCATGAACGACGCCGCGGATTTCTCTCCCAGATCGATCATGCCCGGAGCCACCGCGTTCACCGCAATTTCGGGTGCCAGCGCCTTCGCCATCACTTTGGTCAACATGTGAAGCGCTGCCTTTGACGAGCAGTAATGCGCATGTGTGGCCCACGGCCGGAGTCCTCCAAGCGAGCCCATGTTGATGATTTTTGCTTCGATTGGCCCGGAGCTCTTGCCTCGCTTTCGCCGCATCCATTTCAGAGCTTCCCGCGTCACCAAAAACGGTCCGCGTGTATTGGAGGCGAAAATCGCGTCCCACTGCCGGGTAGTCAATTTCTCGAACTCGGCCGTTTCGTAATTCGCGGCGTTGTTGACCAGAATGTCGATCCGCCCCAGTTCCGGCCCAGCCTCTTTCATCATTGCGCGAATACTGGCTTCGTCCGTCACGTCGCAATGGAAAGCAAACGCGCGCACCCCCAATCCTGAAAGATCGATCACAGCTTCGCGCGCCTCGCGCGAGGAATTGCGATATGTGATCGCAACGTCCGCGCCAGCACGCGCCAACGCCAGGGCAGAGGCATGCCCCAGCCGCCGCGCCGCTCCCGTGATGAGTGCGGTCTTCCCTTGCAGAGGCTTCTGAGGATCGTCGGGCATGCAGGCAATTCTATCGTCAGCCGACGGGAATGCGGCAACTTTGCGGCTCCATGGGTTACCGGATGGAAAGTTCCCGTTGCCTCGCGCTAAAATCTTCCCAGCATGCCAGAACTGCGCAACGTGGTGGTGTACTCGCGCAAGGGATGCCACCTGTGCGAGGTGGTCAAAGAGAGCCTTTCCAAGCTTTCCCGCCGCGGCGGCTTTACCTGGCGTGAAATCGACGTCGACACCGACGCCGAACTCCGCCGCCAGTACAACGATCAGGTTCCTGTCGTCTTCATTGACGGCCGCAAAGCGTTCAAGTACCGCATGGACGAGCAGGAATTTCTCCGCAAGCTGGCGAACTAAGGCGCGCTCGCGACCGGCTCTCATTGGCTGTATCTCCGGCTTGGGGGTCGCAATTCCAGCTTCTTCTACTTGCCGTTCAGACCGCATCGGGTGGACAATACTGCGTGCTTGGGGAGGATTTTGTGGCGAAATACCGTCAACATGGATACCAGGATCGAGATCGCGAAGACCAACGCAAAGGCGCCGGGCCGCCTCATTCCGGCGGAGGCCCTGCAAAACGAGACAACACCTTCGGACCGCGTCCGGTCAACATGCCCGGAACGCGCGCAGTTTCCCGTTGCAGCCAGTGCGGAACAATTCTGCAAAATACTTCCGGCGAGGGGACGTGCCCGAAGTGCGGATTCGAATTGCATTCCTGCAAGCAGTGCACCTATTTCGATCCGGGCAGCCGCTTCGAGTGCATGCAGGCGGTGAAAGAACGCATCGCCAAGAAAGACGCGCGGAACGACTGTTCGCTTTACGAGATTCGGGTGACGCGCGAAAAAGAGACATC
>DATEJO010000128.1:0-3196 GCA_035277905.1 Candidatus Sulfotelmatobacter sp. | reverse complement strand
GTGTCGCGGCTGCGCATACGATGCACGTTGTTCGTTGGAGATTCTCGCGGCGATCACGAATCCGGCGCTGGGCTTGGACGCCCAGCACCGGCCCACCGCCTACCGGCGCCGGTTCCGTCAAACCCCCGCATACGTCGCGCGCTTCAGGAAACTCCCGGCGCCTGCCTTCCCCACGAACTTATCTTTTTCCACCAGGACGCGCCCGCGGGACATCACCACATCCGGCATGCCTTTCACTTTCACACCTTCGAACATTGAGTAATCCACGCGCATGTGGTGAGTCCTGGCGCTGATGGTGTGTTCCCGATTTGGGTCAAAGATAATCAGGTCGGCATCGCTTCCCACTGCGATGGTTCCCTTTCGCGGATAAAGTCCGAAGAGCTTGGCAGGTGTGGTTGAAACGAGTTCGACGAAGCGATTTACGCTGAAGCGTCCTTTGCCCACTCCACCCGAGTAAATCAGGCTCAAGCGATGCTCAATGCCAGGCCCGCCGTTGGGAATTTTTGTGAAGTCGCCTTTGCCTAGTTCCTTCTGCTCTTTGAAGCAGAACGGACAGTGATCGGTCGAGACCACTTGCAGATGATCGTTCTTGAGCCCGTTCCACAGCTTCTCCTGGTGCCACTTCTCGCGCAGCGGAGGAGTGAAGACGTACTTGGCTCCTTCAAAGCCCGGCGCGTCCATGTCTTCAAGAGATAGATAAAGATACTGAGGACAGGTTTCCGCATACACGGGCAGCCCGCGGTCGCGCGCTTCGCGAACTTTTTCGAGCGCATCGTTGCAACTGAGGTGAACGATGTACACGGGCGAACCTGCCATCTCAGCCAATGCGATGGCACGCGCTGTGGCTTCGGCTTCGGCCGTTGTAGGACGCGTGAGCGCGTGGTACTTGGGCGCGGTCTTCCCTTCGGCGAGCGCCTGCTTGACGATCACGTCGATGGCTCCGCCGTTCTCAGCATGCATGCAGATCATGCCGCCGCCTTTTGACGCTGCGCGCATGGCGCGAAAGATGCTGGCGTCGTCAAGCATGAAAACTCCCGGATACGCCATGAACAGCTTGAAGCTGGTCACACCGTCGCGGATGAGCTGCGACATCTCTTCGATACGCGCGTCGGGAAGGTCGGTGATGATGCAGTGGAATGCGTAATCACTCACGGCTTTCGACTCGGCTTTTTGCATCCAGGCGTCGAAGGCAGTGCGCAGTGTCTGCCCTTTGTACTGGATGGCGAAGTCGATGAGCGTAGTCGTGCCGCCGAATGCGGCCGCGCGTGTGCCCGTCTCGAAATCGTCCGCACTGGTAGTGCCGCCGAAGGGCATGTCGAGATGTGTGTGGACGTCGATTCCGCCGGGCATGACGTACTTGCCTGCAGCATCGAAAACGCGCGTGGCGTTCTCCTGCGGGAGGCTCTTGCCGATAGCCTGGATCTTGCCATCGACTACGGCCACGTCTGCGGGATAGGTATCAGTGGCAGTGACAACGGTTCCGTTCTTGATGAGCGCGTCAAAGGGCATGGGAGAATAAGCTACCAGCTTCCGGCTACCAGCTTCCAGCTAAACCAAGACGAACACGGAGGTCACGGAGGCCGCGAAGGTGGCTCATCTGAATACAACTTTCTTCGTGACCTTCGTGTTCGCTCTTAGGTTTTGGCTGGTAGCTGGAAGCTGGTAGCTGGCATCTCTCTATGCTATGCTCCCAAGACTTTCCACCCGTCTAGCGGTAGGCTGGTATTTTCATGCATACGGGCCCCAAACTCACTCCGGAGCAGATTGAAGAGAACTTTGCCGATATCAATCCTCCGCTGACGCCGGCGCTGGCCCTGGAAGCCGCTTCGCGCTGCCTGTTCTGCTACGACGCGCCCTGCATCAAAGCATGTCCGACTGAGATCAACATTCCGCAGTTCATTCGACAGATTCTTACTGACAACCTGACCGGCTCGGCGCGAACCATCCTTTCGGCGAATGTGCTCGGACATAGCTGCGGGCGCGTGTGTCCCACTTCGGTACTCTGCGAAGGCGCGTGCGTTCTGAATGCCGAAGGCAAGAAACCGGTCGAGATCGGCAGGCTGCAGCGGCATGCGGTGGATCATGTACTCGATCGCGGGATTCAAGTTCTTAAACCTGCACCGGCAAATGGGCATCGCGTGGCCCTGATTGGAGCCGGTCCTGCGAGCCTGTCATGCGCGGCTGAACTGCGCAAGCTGGGATACGCGGCCGTGATCTTCGAGGCCAAGCCGAATCCGGGCGGCCTGAATACCTACGGAATTGCCGCCTACAAGATGCGCGCCGCCGATGCGATTCGCGAGGTCGAAATGATCCGCGAGCTGGGCGTGGAGATTCGGACGGGAGTTGTTGTTGGAAAAGATATTCCACTTGTGCAGCTCGAACGCGACTACGACGCAGTCTTCATTGGTGTTGGCCTCGGGGGAACGGACGACTTGCAGATCGAAAATGAGCGTGTTCGCCGAGTAGTCGATGCGCTCACATTTATCGAGAGAACGAAAACGAATGCACTCGATCACGTACAGGTGGGAACGCGCGTTGCGGTGATTGGCGGCGGCAATACCGCGATCGACGTGGCTACCGCAGCGCGGCGGTTGGGAGCGGAAACCGTTTATATGATTTATCGCCGCAGCCGCGAACAGATGTCGGCCTTCGATTACGAATACGATCTCGCTCAGTCGGATGGCGTGACCTTCATCTGGCAGGCGGCGCCGGTGCGTGTTGTTCCCGACGCGCGTGGACGTGCGATAGGACTTGTGTGCGTCAGAACTGAACTCGGCCCCAGCGATCAAAGTGGCAGGCGCTCTCCTCGTCCCATTCCGGGAACGGAGTTTACACTCGATGTCGACATGGTTGTGAAGGCACTCGGGCAGAAGAAGCTCGACTTTCTGCTGGAAATTCCCGGTCTGGAACTCGATCGAGGAAAGGTATTAGTGAATCGCGAGAGCATGCAGACTTCGAATCCCAAATACTTCGCCGGCGGGGATTGCGTGAACGGCGGCGCCGAAGTTGTGGACGCAGTCGCGCATGGAAAGCTCGCTGCTCGCGGCATTCATCTTGCTCTTGAATCGAGGCGGAAGGAGGTGGCCCATGCCTGATCTGAGCATTGACTTCTGCGGCGTGCGCTCGCCGAATCCGTTCTGGCTTGCCTCCGGCCCGCCAACCAACACTGGCTATCAGGTAATGAAAGCCTTCGATG
>DATEJO010000127.1:0-30553 GCA_035277905.1 Candidatus Sulfotelmatobacter sp. | reverse complement strand
AAGAATTGGGATGCCACCGGTACGCAGGGACCGACCTTGCAATTCTTAATCGAGTATTGTCCACATACTGCGACTATCCGATTCAGTCGCCGACTGTAACCGAACGGGCGAACCCGCAATTGCCACGTTTTGCGCTACTTGACGATCGGCCCAGTCTGTTCGCAAGAGTGTGGTGGACGATCACAAAAAGTAAAGGCTGATCCAGCACCCGCCGAGTTGTCAACCGGCGAGATCACCTGGCGAAACCAGCCTTAACACGCTTTGAGCCGCAAAGTTGGATTTTGAGCGTAACCGCGATGTTTCGCCAACTGGCGGAACGGCTTCGCAATTGATACGCTCGTTTGCAATGAAACTTATCTTGACAGTCGAAGATGTGTTCGACATAGCAGGACGGGGTCTAGTCCTTACTCCGAAAATCCCTGACGATTTAGGTTTTGCGGTTCGCCCAAATGACTCCATTCAACTCCGCACTCCCGACGGCCGCATCCTTGATACCTATATCGCGTGCTTCTCCTCGGGAAGACCGCCGGGCGGTCATCGCTTCTATGACATTGTTTTGCCACGCGATCTTCAGAAGCGGGATGTTCCCATCGGAACCGAAGTATGGCTTGCGGATGGGCCGAAGGTCGGGGCGATTTGAGTGAAATCGCGATCTATCGCCAGTCTTTGTGCCGGATGAACAACCAGATCATGCTTCCAAGCCACGCGAGCAAGAAGACTCCGCGCACCTGCTCGTTCGGCAGCAGGTGTTCGGCACCGTTACCGAAGATCGGCGGGCCGCCTCGATGCCATCCCATTTTTAAAATGAGGAAGTAAACAATACCGACTGCGGCTATCAGTCCTGCTGCCAGGTCCGGCAGTCTTCTGATCAGCATTTGAGGGGCTCTCGCCGAAGGGCGCAGGACGCTTGGCTTAGGACGAAGGATGCCAGCCTGATCCACCATCACCAAAACATATACGTCGTGGTTGCGAAGTGAGGCTAAGTGCTTTTGCCAAAGCGAACGCATACCGCGTTTGACATCATGATCGAATGCATTGCGCAAGAGCTTGGAGATTTTTGCCTCAAATTCATCTGTGTCATTGGCATCATCGAAGGCACGCGCTGCGGCGATTTGCTCTTTCGTGGCCGTTTCCTCGGTAAACGAGAGTTGCTTGATTTCAGCATCGGTGATGTGAACAGACTCTCGTTGAGCCTCTTCTGCTACGCGGGTCTTGAGAAACCCGACAGCATCAGCTACAGAAAGATCGGTTTCGATGCCTTCCATGCGAAACAATATACTCTTAGCCAGATCAGCGGCGCGAAAGGCCAACTGTCGAAATCAGGCCACTTTACTCATCTTGAAAGCGACATCACCGCCGCGTCGCGAGAAGCCAGATCAGCACGACCACGGTCACGAATAGGTCGACAAGGGTCCACAGCCATACCGCAGGCCGTTTTCGTTCAACTTCCGAAGGGTTTGTCGGAATCAGCGGGAAACGATTCGATCCTCGCGCCTGAATCCGTCCACTCGCAATTGGGCCTGCGGCTAACAACCTCTTGTTGGCACGGCTCAGAAGCTTCATGACGCCCAACACTAGGATCGCCATACACACTACTAACACGAACTCTAACGCTTCCCTCATGGGCAGGATTTTAACGGATGATTGAACAAATCAGGCCATTTCAGTCATCATCAACGCGTGCCGATCTTCCCGGCTGGCCAAATATCCCGTACCGCCTCGCGGAACGAAGTCCATGCGTTCCAGTAGAACTCGATGTGGTACTCGCAGACGTTGAGGCTTCGTCCGTTGGAGTGGATCAACTCGAAGACTGGCGTGTCCTCACACTGAACGGGTAAACCGTCAGCGCCGAATCTCTCGCCTTCGCAAGCCTTCTCGCTCACTCTTCTGAATGTGTAGCGACCTGTGTTCATGCGCTTACATCGTAACTCAAAAAATCGGGTGTGCTCATCAACTGTTGTAAACAAGCCATTTCACGCTTTGACCGGCAACGTGGCGTTTAGAGCGGTTCCCAGAACGGAATCCTATAGATCACCGCATCATATTTGGGCTTCTTGATACTGCCTATGATCTGGCCGCGAAGTTTCTCAGCGATACGCCTGCTGGCCGTATTTTCTACGGCTACCGGATAGAGGAAACTTTCTTTGCCAAGAGTTGCATGGCCCCATTCAACCTGTGCTGCCACGACCTCCCGGCCAAGACCCTGGCCGTGCGCGCTCTCCTTAAGCCAAAGGCCGAGTTCGGGTGAAACAGAATCCGCGCCTTCGAACGACGCCATGCCAAGGCATTCCCGATTGTCGAGCCTCCGGATGACGAAAGAAAATTGGTTCGGTTCCGGGGCCTGCGCTCTCTTTTCACACCGCGCCAGGTACTCGCTCCACGATGGCGGCTCCCAGGACATGAATTTTGGCGATCGCGGGCGTGATGCATCCAAAAACTTCCTGTGCATCCGTCATCTGGAACTGAATGAGCTGCAACCTCGTGGACCGGATGACAATCATGGTGTCCGCCTATCCTTTTGTTATCATTGACTTGCATGTCATGACAGAATTGTCTATCCCATACCGTCACGACGTTGTGTTCCTGCAGGAACACTCGTCCCGTCGCCACTGAGCCGAATGCGTCCGCCGCGCTCACGGCAGCCCAAAGGTGTAGATACCGCTGCCGGCCGCGATCGCCACGTACTCTTTGCCGTCGATGGCGAAGGCCATCGGCGGAGCATAGACCGCGCCTCCCATCTGGAAATGCCAGAGCGGCTTGAGCGACGCCGCATCGAAGGCGATGAAGTTTCCTTCGGCATCGCCGCTGAAGACAAGTCCTCCTGCGGTCGAGAGCACGCCCGACCACGTCGGCGAAGTGTGCTGAAACTTTTCCTTGATCTCGCCCGTCGCCGGATCGATCGCCTTCAGAAATCCCAGATACGGTTTCGCATCCTCTGACGGAAAATACGCGCTGCCATAGTAGGCGTGCCCCGCCTCATACGGCTGCGGAGCCGTGCTGAAGATGTCGCACTGATCGCGCGCCGTGACGTACACCAGTCCGGTCTGCGGATCGTACGTCGGCGCCATGAAATTCGTCGTGCCCAGCGCGCCCGGACACACCGTGTGGCCATTGAGAGTCGGCGCGGCATTCTTGTTCGCGACGGGGCGTCCGTCGGCATCTTTGGAGTCGCTCCATGTCTGCTTGCCATACGCCGTCGCCGAAATCAGCTTGCCGTTCGCGCGGTCGACTACATAGAAGAATCCATTGCGGTTCGCCTGCGCGATGAGGTGCTTGCCGTCTTTCTCGATCATGATGGGAACCTGCGTTGCATCCCAGTCATGCTCGTCGTGTTTCGTAAATTGGAAATACCAATTCAGCTTGCCCGTGTCGGCGTTCAGCGCGAGCAGGGAATTGCTGTACAGGTTGTCGCCCTCGCGTCCGGCGCCGCGATTCGATGGCGCCGGATTTCCCGTCGGCCAAAAAACCTGATTCGTCGTGGGATCGTACGTTCCGGTGTTCCACGCGGGCGCACCGCCGACTTTCCATGAATCGCCTGCCCACGTGTCGTGGCCCGGCTCGCCCGGTCCGGGCACGGTGTAGAAGCGCCACTTGCGCGCGCCCGTGTCGGCATCGTAGGCGTCGATGAATCCGCGGACGCCGTACTCCCCGCCAGAAATGCCAATGATCACAAGATTCTTCACGACGAGCGGCGCGACCGTGAAGCTGTTGCCGATGCGGTAATCGGCCGCCGTCGCGTCCCAGAGGACGGCGCCGGTTTTGGCATCGAGAGCGATCACGTGCGCGTCGAGCGTGCCCAGAAAAACTTTGCCGCCAAGAACTGCCAATCCGCGATTCACGCGCCCGCAGCACGGACGGATATCCGACGGCAGTTGCCGCTGATACATCCAGATTGGCCGCCCGGTGCGCGCATCGAGGGCGAATGCGCGATCGTCCTGCGCCGTCGCGTAGAGAATTCCATCGACCTCAAGCGGCGATGTTTCAAGCTTGCCGGTTGCTCCAGTCTGATAGACCCATTTCGCGACCATCGCGTGCGCGTTCGATGTGTTGATCTGGTCGAGTCCGCTGAAGCGCTTGCCAGAATAGTCGCCGGAATACATCATCCAGTTCTGCGGCTCTTTCGCGGAATTCAGCAGGCGCTCAGACGTGACCTGCGCGAATGCGGCCGACAGAAGAGCGAGAGCCGCCAGCGCGGTCAGGAGCGCAGCGCGGGAAGTCCTGGTTTGGCTCATTTCGCCCCCACGCTGACCAGGTAGGCCACGATGTCGTCCAGATCTTTGTCGCTCAGCGTGTCGGTCGTGTATTTCGGCATCGCGGACTCCCGGCTCGTGTGGAACGATTTCAGCTTGTCTTTCTCCAGCAGATGAATCTGCTCGTTCGCGTCCATGATCTGCACGCTGAAATTGTCTTCATTCAGCGTGACACCCTTGATCTCTTTTCCATCAGCGGTGACGGCCGTGACACTTTCGTACTCCTGCGGAAATTCTTTGGTCGCTTCGGTCAGTCCCCACGCCAGATGATGACTCGGATTGCGCACGGAATCGATGATCGCCGCGCGTGTGCGTGACGCTCCCACGCCCGTGAGTTCCGGCCCCAAGCGCCCGCCTTTGCCATTGATCATGTGGCAGAGCGAGCAGTTCGCGTCGCCGTAGAAGAGTTCTTTGCCGTGCTCATCGTTGCCGATCGAATTGGCCGGGGCCTTCACTTCCTGGCTGCGGATGTAGGTGATGATTTGCCAGATCTCTTCGTCGGTCATGCCGACGCCCTGGCCGTTCGTTCCATTGGCAGGCATCGCGGTTCCGGGAATTCCGTTGCTGATGACCTGGAACATTTCGGCGTCATTGTGCGCGTATTTCTTTTTCGCGCGCGTCAAGTCGGGACCGCGTCCGCCACCGCGCGCGCCCAGTCCGTGGCACAGCGCGCAGTTGATGCGGAACTCGTATTCGCCGGCCTTCGCCGCTTTGGCACTACCCGCAAGCGGATTCTGCGCCTCGGCTGCAAGAAGGGTTGCTATGACAAACGCGAGTGCGATGAGCCCCGATCGCCATCCCATGGATCACCTTCCGGAAAGTCGCCGAATTGTACGTCATCGGAGCGCGATTGGAGCGTTGGAAATCTCGGTGCCGCACATTGAATGCTGCCGTCCCCGCTTGGACATGTCCGAGGGATATCTGACGCATGCACTTTCGCGTTCTCTACACTGAAATCCTGGAATGCTTCTGCCGATGCTGTATTCGGCGGCGGGTGTTTTTCTTACCCGGGTAAGTGTCTGACGCGTCAGCCTTTCCAGCGGAATGCGCCGGGCTGCGGAAGTCCCAGATGAGCCAGCACGCGATAAGCGAATTCGCGCGCCATCTCATCTAATGAAGCAGGACGGTAATAAAAAGCCGGGATCAGAGGAAAGACAGTGGCTCCGGCATCGGCCGCACGATACATGTTGCGGATGTGAATTTTGTTGAGGGGAGTCTCGCGCACGCACAACACAAGAGGGCGTTTTTCTTTCAGCGAAACATCGGCAGCGCGCTCGATCAGTTGCGCGGCCACTCCGTTGGCGATGCGGGCGAGAGTGCCCACGCTGCATGGGATAACGATCATCGCGTCGGCAGGATACGATCCGCTGGCAACGTTCGCTCCGATATCGGCGTTGGACTGAATTTGGATTTTTCGCGCGGAGCGTCCGCCGGATCGCCCGAGGATTTGGCCGAGAAGATTCGATCGGCCTTTGAGTCCGAGTTCCTCGGCCATGACGCGCAAGGCGCTGTCGGAGGCGATGAAGTTGACCGTTTCAATGCGCTGGTCGCGTTCGACGGTCTGAAGAAAGTGCCGCAGAAAAATGGCTCCGCTGGCCCCAGTGGTCGCGACAGTCAAGTTCTTCGGCGGATGGTTCGGCAAGGTTGCCTCGAATGAGGAGCATAGGGAGGCAGCGCTGGAGAAGTCAAGGCCGAGAGCAGTGAGCGATGAGCAATGAGAGAAACAAGTAGGAGCTAGAAGCTAGCCGCTAGAAGCTGATTTATGTCATCCACGTCCAATCTTCGATCCCGGCGCAGCGCCGCGCAGTTGCAGGCGCTGGCGGGAGTGGAGCGCGAAATCCGCCTGCAGGATTCGCATGGACGCCGCAAGTATCTTCGCGAATTTAATCAGGCATTCCGCAGCTACGAATCCATTCTCGATTCAGAGCAATTGCGTGCGTCGATCTGTGCTGCTGACATCGTTCTGATCGGCGACTATCATGCGCTGCCCAATGCGCAGCGCCAGGCGGCGTCGCTGCTCGAGCAGTGCGCGCTTGGCGGAAATCGCCCCGTCGTTCTTGGTGTGGAAACAATCTTTGCCCGCGATCAGCACATCCTCGACGAATGGTGGCGTCGCGACATCGATGAGGCAGAACTTCGCCAGCGCATCCGCTTCGATCTCGACTGGGGATACGATTGGGCGCCGTTCTATGAGTTGCTCGTCACCGCGCGTGACAACGGCGAGGGTCTCTATGGACTCGACTGCATGCCGCGCGAAGACCTGCGCAAGATTGGAGCGCGCGACCGCCATGCAGCCATCAAGATTTCCGAAATCCGCCAGCGCCATCCCAATGCGGTGATCTTCGTTCTCTTTGGCGAATCGCATCTCGCTCCCGGACATCTGCCGCGCAGCATCAAGCAGCAGATCCCGGAAGCGAACGTGGTCACGGTATTGCAGAATGTGGACGCGCTCTACTGGCGTGCGGCCGGCGAACGTGCCGATAAAATCGAAGCGGTCCGCGTGAAAGACGACGTACTCTGCGTTTTCAACGCCACGCCGCTTGAGAAATATGAGAGCTACCGCCTGTTCCTCGATCAATGGAGCCGCTGCGACGACGGTCCGGATTTCGCTCCGACCATTTACAACCTGATCGACAGTCTCGCCAGCTTTCTCGAGATCAACCGCTACTCGCCGCACAACGGCACGCAGCCGAAGTTTCTGGTGGATATGCTGCCGGAAGTTTATGGCGGCCAATCTGACGCGATGTTGCGCCGCCTGCTCTCACGCAAGGGCATCAGCGATCTTGCTCGCGAGTCGATGTTGAACTGCGTCGAGCAGCGCGGCAGCGCGTATCTGCCGCAGGTGAATGCATTCTGCATCCGCGAGTTTCAGATGATGCACGCCGCCGAAGACGTCACGCGCTTCCTGCATCACGCATGCCGGGGATTGCCGCATCGGCTCAACGGACATCCCGTCGAAGCTTCCGTCGGCGAGGATGGTTCGCTCTCGCCAGACAATTTTTATGTCCGCGTGATCGAACATGCCGTGGCATATTTCGGATCGCGAGTGCTCTATCCGTCGCGCCCGGTCCCCGATGCGCAAACGGTCCCGCAGCTTTCGCGCGCGGCGTGTGAGAAGGCCGCACAGCAGGCCATGCGTTCTGACGCGTGCGAATTCGAATCGTCAGCACGCGATTGGGGATATCGCATCGGCAGCCAGATCTACGATGCCTACCTCGCCGGTAAATTGGCACCGAGCGGAATCCGGCGCTTGTTCCTGGCGCATCTCAACGAGCCCGGCCTGGCCCGCAAAGTTTGCGGCGCCGTCATCTCCAAGCTGCGCGCAATTGCCCGTCCACAAGCCCGCGCCGCCAACGCGTAGGGCCGCCCGCCTCGACGCGCAGAGAGCAATCAAGCTAATCTAGAACGGTTCCCTCAGGGGCTAAAGCCCGCATCGTGTGTGGGGCCGTGTGGCACGGCTGAAGCCGTGCCCTTCCCAAAATCTTTTTGAGATAAGCTTCTGAGCTCTGACGAACGACTAACGGCCAACGGCCAACGACCAGCAACCAAGGACTGACTCCTGAACGCCGAATCCATCCGCCAGTTGTTCGAGCAGGTTCGCAAGGGCAAGATCACGCCGGACGACGCCGTCAATCGCCTGCGGCATCTTCCGTTCGAGGATCTCGGCTTTGCGAAGGTCGATCATCACCGCGCGTTGCGGGCGGGCATGCCCGAAATCATTCTCGGGGAAGGAAAGACCGCGGCTCAGGTTGCAGGCATCTTCGCGCGCCTGGCGAAGCACGGCGGAAATATTCTTGCCACCCGCGCCAACGAGAAGCAGTTCGCTGCCGTGAAGAAAAAAGTTCGCGGCGTGGAATATCGCGAGCTTGCACGCGCCATCGTGCTGCAAAAAGATTCGACCAGATACGGCAAGGGCGTGATTGCGGTCGTGTCGGCAGGCACGAGCGACATTCCCGTAGCCGAAGAGGCCGTCGTCACGGCCGAACTCATGGGCAATGAAGTCGAGCATTTCTATGACGTCGGCGTCGCAGGCATCCATCGGCTGCTGGCAAATCGCGAAGCGCTGACAAAGGCCCGCGTTGTGATCGTATGCGCCGGAATGGAAGGCGCCTTACCCAGCGTCGTTGGCGGCCTCGTCGGAGTTCCCGTCATCGCGGTTCCAACCAGCATCGGTTATGGCGCGTCATTCAAAGGGATGGCCGCGCTGCTTGGCATGCTGAACTCGTGCGCTTCGAACGTCAGCGTCGTGAATATCGATAACGGATTCGGCGCGGGATATGTCGCCTCGCTGATTAACCGCCTGCCTTAATTTCATGGCGATAAAAAAGGCGCGGCTCGCGGCCGCGCCTTGTGCTACTCGACAAGATTACGACTTGTCAACGGTGAGTTTGTTATCGACGGAGAACGCACCGAACACCTGGCTGGCGCGAATTCCGGCGACGTTCTTATCCGCTGCGCTGTCGACCGATCCATACAGCGTGACGTGTCCGTTCTCGACGACAATGCGGATCGGGCGCGCCGGGTCCATCGCGTACTTGCTAAGTATCGTGTCACGATAGATCGCGCGCATCGCCCGCAGACGAATTCCGTCGTCGAACATCGAGACGGGAGCGATCGAAACATTGTCGATCACGTCCTTCACGCCGGGCATGTTCGCGATATCGGCCATTGCTTCATCGCGGCCCACGCCCGTGCGATCCTGCCCTTCGACGGTCACGACTCCGTCCTTCACGCCAATCGCGAAGTAGTCGAACGTGCTGTCATAGCCCACGCGCACGTAGCGCAACTTGGTCGCCAGTTTCTGCTCCAGTTGCCCGTCCGGCACGTTCGCTCCGGCCACCGTGATCAGGTTGCGTACGCCCTGCACATTTGCCGTCTTGCGGGCCAGTTTGGCCGCATCCAGCTTCTGCTGATAGAGATCGACCGTGCCGGTGAGGGTCACGATGCCGTCCTCCACGGTGGACTGCACATTCTTGAACTGTTTCTTCGCCGCGAGTTTGTGCGTTACCGCATTCTGCAGCTGGCCGTCGTAGCGCGCCGCGGATCCCGTATCGGCCATGAGCGTCGCGCTCAGCAGGCCCACGGCGAGCAGCGATCCTGCCATCGCCACTAAGCTTTTTCTGTTTCTTGCGATCATAAGGTCACCTCCGACCTTGACGAATCTTTACGAATTAACTGCTTGGTTAATTCTTTGGATGCTGGAGGGGTAACGCAGGATGCATCGTCAGCGGGCGAAATCGCGCACGGAATCACGATGTTGCGGAGAGCAACTTTCGGCCGTGCGGAGGGTTAGTAAATACAGGTGCGGCTGTTGTGTTGTGCGCCGAATCGTTTGTGTCGCGCTATTTCTTGATTCCCGACCAGTCGGTCAGGAGCACCGGCACGCCACCCTTCACGATGGTCGGATAGACCTTATCGAAGCCCTTGTGATGGCCTGGGCCGTAATTCAGCACCAGCTTCGATCCCAGTCCCATATTCATGTCGTGGATCGACTCGATCCCGCTGATGAAACTCTCGCGCGTCACGTCTTTGCCCGCGCGCTTCAACCCTTCCACCAGCACCATCGCATCGACGAAGCCTTCGAAGCTCACAAAGCTGGGCGGGGTTGACGGATTATATTTCTCGAGATACTTGCGGTAGAGCGCAACGGTCGGATAGTCGATGCGGTTGTAGGGAGGGATCACCTGCGTGATAATCGTGCCTTCCGCGTCGGGGCCGGCTTCCTTGATAAATTCTTCGGTACCGACAAATGAGACGGTCAGAAATTGCGGATGCCATCCGGAAGCGTGCGCCTTCTTCACGATCGACGCGACCGGAGCATAGGGCCCGACAACAATCACAGCCTCTGGGCGAGAGGCCATCAGCGTCTGTAGCCCCGAGTCTACATCCATCGAATTGCGGGCGAAGGTTCCCAAGGCCGCGGGCGTGGCATTGTGCTTCTTGAGCGCCAGTTTGACGCCCTCGAGTACGGTCTTGCCGAACGCATCATCCTGATAGAGCACGCCGATCTTGTGGATATCGGCCTCCCACAGCCTGTCGATCTGTTCCCGGGTCTCGTCGTAATAGCTGGCGCGTACGTTCACGACATAGTGTTTGAACGGCTCATAGAGAAGTTGAGCGCCGGTAAACAATCCTATAACCGGAATCTTTTCTTCCTGCGCCATGGGAACGTAAACCGCAGCTGTCGGCGTACCAACAAAAAATCCGAGCGCGAAGACGCCTTCTTTCGTCATGCGCTTGAAGCAGCCGGGAGCTTTTTCCGGATCGTAGCCGTCGTCGAAGGCCAATAATTGAATCTTGCGTCCGAAGACTCCGCCGTCGTCATTGATGGCGTGCAGGTAGATTGTGGCTCCCATTACAGTCTGCTGGCCGAGGAAGTGAGCGGGGCCGTCGAGCGCGGAGCACGATCCAATCAGAATGCTGTTGTCAGTGAGGCCGGGGGTCTCGGCGGGCGAATAGGAGATTGCAATTCCACAAACAAACAAAAACGACAGAGCAGTGCGAAGCCAAATCGAGGCGAAATCCGTCCTTTGCCGGTTCATCCGCAATTCCCCTTGCCAAGTATTTCCCCCGCACGGGGTTCCACTTGCTAAGGCGATCAATTTGTAACGTGCGTGAGATTCTGTTTTGTCATTGTGCCACGGCGAATCATCACGCAAGACGCGCCCAAAGCACGAAGGTAACGCCAGAAGTCGAAGCTCCTAAGCGTTCATTGCCGATCTAGTTCTGCCCGCTTTTGGGATTACCCCCGTAACTTTCGAGCGAGTACCGGCACGGCTACTCTAGATTCTGCGATTTCTGAGGGGGGAATCGGCGAATGGGGGAACGTGTCACTCCGCGCGGGCCGGCGGACATCGCCCGCGCTAACCGGCTAAAAAAAGCGCTCGACAGCGGCGCTCCGCCGGCCTTTATCCATTCCGACGCATCTGGTCCCTCCAACGGCCGCCACGCAGAATCGAACTTCCCGGCACTCATCGAAGCGTTCAGCAAGCACAATCAAAATTGGGAAGCGCGCCAGAATTTTCTCGAGCAAATGTCGCAAGCGTCGCCGGACGCTCTCTGCATCACCGGACTCGATCATCACCTTCTCTGGGCCAACGAAACCTTTGCGCGCCTGTTCGGGTACACGTTTTCTGAGATCGTCGGAAATTCGGTGCAAACCCTGGTCGTTCCTCCAGATCGTCTGGCCGAGTCGCGGTGGATTGTCGAGACGCTGATGAAAGGCGAACGCATCTCGCTCGAGACCAAGCGCCGCAAGAAGGATGGAAGCTTGCTGGAAGTTTCCATGTCCTGCGCACCGCTTCTGCTCGATGGGAAAGTCGCGGGATTCTACGCCGGATATCACGACATCTCCGACCGCAAGCGCGTGGAAGCGCTGAGTTCCGCGCTCTACCGGGTCGCCGAGAAGAGCAGCACGGCGCACGATTTGCAGCAGTTCTTCGCCGCCGTCCACGGGATTGTCGACGAACTGCTCTACGCCCGCAATTTTTATATTGCGCTCTACGATCCTGTCAGCGACATGCTGACGTTCCCCTACTTCGTCGATGAACAGGACGCGGCGCCGCCGCCCAAGAAAATGGGCCGGGGGCTTACCGATTACATCATTCGTACCGGCGAACCTCTGCTGGCCACGCCCGAAGTGCTGCAGGCTATGGAGGACCGCGGGGAAGTGGCGCGCAACGGCTCGCGCTCGCTCGACTGGATGGGCGTTCCCCTGCGTGTGAACAGCCACACTTTCGGTGCGCTCGTCGTGCAGACGTATTCGAAGAACATACGCTACGGCGAGCGCGACAAAGAGGTTCTGACCTTCGTGGCCCGCCAGTTGGCGAGCGCGGTCGAGATCAAGCGCAATGAGTTGGCTCTGAGACGCTCCGAGGCACGTTACCGCTCGCTGGTGCAGAGCTCGGTGTATGGCATTTACCGTTCGAGTCTGGAAGGAAGATTCCTCGACGTCAATCCCGCGTTGATTTCAATGCTGGGCTATGAATCGGTGGAAGAAGTGCTGATGCTCGATCCGGAAAAGGATGTTTTCGCGAGACCGCAGGAGCATGCGCGGCTGATCGAAGATTTCCGGCGCACCGGCCGTCTCGATGGTGTCGAGCTGAAGTGGAAGCGGAAGGACGCAAGCACGATTACGGTGCGCATCAGCGGACGCGCCGTCAGCAGCGCCGACGAGCCCGCCGATGTTCTTGAAGCCATCGCGGAAGACGTCACCGACCGGCGCATCCTCGAAGATCAGTTCCGGCAGGCGCAGAAGATGGAAGCCGTAGGCCGGCTTGCCGGCGGCGTCGCGCACGACTTCAACAATCTCTTGATGGTAATCAGCGGATACGCGGAAGTCATTCTGGCGAATCTTCCTTGCGAACATCCGCTGCACGAGAAAGGACGCGCCATTCAGCAGGCTGCGGATCGAGCTACAACGCTGACGCGCCAGCTGCTCGCTTTCAGCCGCAAGCAACTGCTCGAATTGAAGATCGTCGACGTGAATGCAATCGTGCAAGACATGGAGCGGTTGCTGCGGCCGCTGATCGGTGAGAACGTGGAGTTCATCACGGCCCTTGCTCCGGAAGCTGCCCACACCCGCGCCGATTCCGGACAACTCGAACAGGTCCTGATGAACCTGGTTGTGAACGCCAAAGACGCCATGCCCGGAGGCGGGAAGCTCACGATCCAAACACAGAACATTTTGATGGACGAAAGCCATCGCCGCGGGCAGCAGTTTATCCGCCCCGGCCGCTACGTGATGCTCTCGGTCAGCGATACCGGCACGGGCATGGACAAAGAGACACAGTCGCGGATCTTTGAACCATTTTTCACGACCAAAGAAAAAGGCAAGGGCACCGGGCTTGGACTCTCCACGGTGTACGGCATCGTCAAGCAGAGTGGCGGATACGTCATGGTCCAGAGCGAAGTGGGGCAGGGGACGAGTTTCCAGATTTATTTGCCGCAGGTCGAGGGAGACGTCGAGACCAATGCGGCGCCCGCACCCGATGCGGCTTCCGGAGGCAGTGAAACCATCCTGCTGGTGGAAGACGAAGAATCCGTGCGGCAACTGGTACGCGATACGCTGTCCGCGAAGGGTTACAAAGTGCTCGAAGCGGATAGCGGGGAGGCCGGCCTCGCCGCAGCCGATGCCCACAAGGGAAAGATAGATCTTGTCATCTCCGATGTCGTAATGCCCGGCATGAGCGGCCGCGATCTCGTGAAGAATCTCTCGAAGACTCGGCCCGAAACCAGGGTCCTCTATCTCTCCGGATACACCGAAGACGCTATCGTCAGCGACGGGTCGATCGAGAGCGGCACCGCCTTCCTGCAGAAGCCCTTCAGCCTGCTGAGCCTATCGCGCAAGGTGCGCGAAGTCCTTGGATAACCGGCGTTTCCCTCCAAAAAGTCACATTTTTGTCCGCCATGCAACTTTTTTCCCGACTCTGCGTCCTATGGATTGAAAATAGAACGTAGCGCGCGCGGGGATCTTGGCGCGCAGAGGACTGGGTTCCGATGCTGATCAAAAAGGCCGACGATATTCTTTCGTCAGAGATCACTCCGAAAAGTCTTTATCTGAATCGCCGCAAGTTCCTTGCCGGAGCGGCCATCGCAGGCGCCGCCGTTGCCGCAGGCTTCGAGATCGGCGAAGCGCTCAAGCCTTCCATGACTGTGCTTGCTGGAACCAAGATCGACGGAATCAAGAAAAGTCCGTTCAGCACCACCGAAACGATTACTCCGTACAACGACGTAACGCACTACAACAACTATTACGAGTTTTCCACGGAGAAAGACGAGCCGGCCGAACTGGCGAAGAATTTCCGCACGCGGCCGTGGAAGGTGAAGATCGACGGCGAAGTCGCCAAAAAGCAGGAACTCGATGTCGACGCGATCATCAAGATGGCCCCGCCGGAAGAGCGCATCTATCGCCACCGCTGCGTCGAGGGCTGGTCGATCGTCGTGCCGTGGATCGGATTCCCGCTGAGCGAATTGATCAAGCGCGTGAACCCGACCAGCAAGGCCAAGTACGTGCAGTTCACGACTCTGCTCGATATGACGCAAATGCCTGGCCAGCGAAGGAACGTTCTCGACTGGCCGTATGTCGAGGGCTTGCGCATGGACGAAGCCATGCATCCGCTCGCGCTGCTCTGCTTCGGCATGTATGGCGAGGATCTTCCCAATCAGGATGGCGCGCCGCTTCGAATGGTCGTTCCCTGGAAATATGGATTCAAGAGCGCCAAGGCTATTGTGCGGATTCACTTCACTGAGAAGCAGCCGATGAATACGTGGAATGTTTCGGCCCCCCAAGAATACGGCTTCTATGCGAATGTGAATCCGAACGTGGACCATCCGCGCTGGAGCCAGGCCAAAGAACGCCGCCTTGGAGAATTCTTCAAACGTCCCACGCTGATGTTCAACGGCTACGATCAGGTCGCGAGCCTGTATGCCGGAATGGATTTGAGGAAATATTTTTGAGTGAGCAATGAGCCGTGAGCGATGAGCCGTGAGCAATGAGCAATTAGCGGCGTCAGTGGACGCGGATTTTTCCTGGAGCGGTGATGCCGGCTGCAAGTGTAGTTGGCTAGAAGGTTAGAAAACGCCCCACTTCTGGCAAAACCGGCCAGAAATGGGGCACCCGGTAAAAGCTAAAACCTGATTTTGATGCTCCGTCTTTCCAAACCCGCTGCCTTCGCCGCGTGCCTCGTGCCCGCCGGAATTCTTGTGTGGCGCGGATTCCACTCCGGGCTCGGGGCTAATCCGATTGAGTTCATCACTCACAGCACCGGCACCTGGACGCTGATTTTTCTGCTCATCACGCTTTCGGTCACGCCGCTGCGGAAACTTACGCGGCAGTACTGGCTCATTCATTTCCGCCGCATGTTCGGCCTCTTCGCATTTTTTTATGGCACGCTTCACCTGATGACTTATGTCTGGCTCGACAAATTCTGCGATGTCCACGAGATGCTGAAGGATATTGCCAAGCGTCGCTTCATCACGGCCGGCATGACTGCGTTCGTCCTGATGCTGCCGCTGGCATTGACCTCGACCAAATGGGCGCTCCGCAAGCTTGGAGGCAGGCGCTGGCAGGCACTGCATCGCCTGATCTATTTCAGCGCGGCTGCCGGAGTGATCCATTACATCTGGCTGGTCAAGGCCGACTTGAGAAGGCCATTGGAATACGCGGCGGTGCTGGGAGTGCTGATCGCTTATCGCCTTGCGATATGGATTGCTGCTCATACCAAACGATCGGTCCGGGCAGTTACGGCAGCGAAGGTCGAGGTCGGTCACAGCTAAATCCAGCGTCAGCCGCAAACGAAAAGGGCGCGGCTGCCCGCGCCCTCGAAGAACCGCAAAACCAGCTACCTCCATTTCTTCGTCATTGTCATTGGGTGAACCGCCATCAGTCGCGGCAGGATGAACATATGTGCTCGTGTGGCTGACTTTGATGACGCGGACGCATTCTGCTTTTCCATTACGCCCACCGCGAACTGCGTGCTGTCCAACTCGATGAACGGGAAGGTCGTTCCGTCCACGGAGTAATAGATCAGGTTGAAGCCGCCGTTCAGGGTGCTGTTGTTGCTGTTTCCCGCCGCTGACGAGAGCGAGCCCCGGCCGTTCGAATCGGGAGCCGCGTACTGCCCGCTGGAAAGCCCGAGCCCGTAGTTTGGGCCTCCATTCGGCGCAAAGTTCTCGTCAATCACACCCGTGAGCGTTCCTCCGGACTTCGCGGTGAACTCGGCAATGTCATCCACCTCGACCAAAGTCGAGCCTGAGAATCCGCTCAAGAGGTTGGAGCCAGTGAGATTCAGCCCATAGCCTTCGGCGGACGCGAATGTCGCTCCCGACTGTTGCGCGTTGGCAGCTCCCATGCTGAAGCCAGAGCTATCGATTTCCATCAGCAGCAGACCGCCGCTCGAAGGATAGGCCACGTAGCTCGTGCCTCCAACGAAGGACGCGAAGTTGCTGATGACGAACCGGCCAGTTCCGCCAGTGTAGGTCGCGCTGAACGTGCCGCTGGTCGTCGATAAATTTCCTCCGACGTTGTAATCCTCGGTCGAGGCGTTAGTGATGTTTCCATTTCCGTCGCTCACCATGAATCCGCCTAAAGCCAGAGGAGTGGCCGACGTGCTGCTGCCACACGGCGAGCAACCGGCGATCGTGAATGCCAGATTGCCGGCAGGCAACGAGGTGCTAGGCTGCGAAAAAGCATCACCACTCAGAGTCGCGTTCGCGTCGAGTTCGATGAATTTCAAATGCGAGGCGTCAATCGCGATGACATCGAATGTTCCTCCCAGGTTCGAACTGGAAAATGTTGTCGAAGGAGTCGAGGACGGTCCCACGGCAAAGGAGCCGGTCAGCGCCTGGTCGGTGTAGGCGATAATTCCTCCGCTGTTAACATCGGCCAACCCGCTCAGCGAATTGCCTGAGACGGTGAAGTTTCCTGCTGCTCCGTACACGCTGCCGCTAGTCGTGGCTCCCGCCAGCAGGAAAGCGTAAGCGCCGGTCGGAGTAACTCCCGCGGTCTGCACGTCGAGCGTTCCGCTGCCGGTAGCACCGCTGTCGAACTGCGTAACCAGGCCGTGCGATGAATCCTGGAGAACAAAGTCCAGCACGATGCTGCTCCCGAGCGGTGTTGTCACTGAGAGTGAAGCCTGCCCGCGGCCGTCTGCACCAACCGTATAGCTGCCGCTGGTGATCGCGGCGTTTGCCACAGGAGAGATGACGGGAGAGCTCGACGGAAAAGCCGCGTCATTCATATCGATCGCGCCGCCAGAAATGCTTCCGCTTCCGTTTGCCGTGAACACGCCAAGGGCAGCGTATGGTGCGCCGATAATATTATCCGTGCCCGAAATCGAGAATACGTAGGTGCCGTTCAGATTGCTGTTGCTGAAGGCTCCCGTGGGCGGAGGCGTTCCGGTTGTAACTCCGCTTCCGTTATTTCCGCAGGCCGCCAGGACGGCAAGCGCGGAGATAGCGAGAGGTAAAGCGAGGTGACTGCGTAGAGACATAACTTCCCCCTAAACTGAACTTGGCCTGAATTTTGGGTCTTCTGGGCTCAGAGTAGCATGTGTGAGTTGCCGCTTGAGTTAACCCGAATCTAGAGAATTAGTAGCGCAAGGTTACTGAAGTTTTCTGTGACTTTACATGTCTTTACGAAGTTCTGGAAAGGAAGTCTCAAGTTTCGAGTGTCGAGTTTCAAGAAACACAAGATGAGGCTTCAGACCAGGACTCGAAACCTGAAACTAGAAACTCGAAACTGTTTCCGCCAGCTTTCGCAGCGATCCTTCGTATGGAGCCTTCGCGATTCCTTTTTCCGTTACGATCGCGGCTACATATTTCGCTGGCGTTACATCAAACGCCGGATTCTCCACGCCCACGCCATCGGGCACCATCTGCTTGCCGGCGATATGCGTTACTTCTTTTCCGTTTCGCTGCTCGATGGGAATCTTGCTGCCGTCAGGACATGCCAGATCCACCGTGGAAATCGGCGCCGCAACATAAAACGGAATGCCGTGCTCTTTGGCGAGAATTGCGACGGTGTATGTTCCGATCTTGTTGGCGACATCGCCATTGGCGGCGATTCGATCCGCTCCGACGACGATTGCTCCAATCTTGCCCTGCTTCATCATCGCTCCGGCCATGTTGTCGGAAATCACCGTCGTCGGGATGCCGTCTTTCATCAGTTCCCACGCCGTGAGCCGCGAGCCTTGCAGAAACGGACGCGTCTCGTCGGCATAGACATGGATCTTTTTCCCCTGCTCGACGGCCGCGCGGATCACTCCCAGAGCAGTGCCGTATCCCGCGGTCGCGAGTGCGCCCGCATTGCAGTGCGTCAGGACTCCACCTTCGCTCGGCATCAGCGTAGCACCGTGGCGTCCCATCGCCTGGTTCGCCGCGATGTCCTCAGCGTGCATCCGCTGCGCCTCTTCGACCAGGGCGTGCTTGATCTGCGGAATCGGACGAATCCGTATGCGCTCAAATTTTTCCTGCATGCGCCGGATTGCCCAGAAAAGGTTCACCGCCGTCGGCCGCGTCTTGCCGATGACGTCGCAAATCTGGTCGAAGTCGCGCTTCAGATCTCCCGTGGTTTCGGCCTTCGAATTCTGCACGCCGAGCGCGATTCCCATGCCCGCCGCCACGCCAATCGCAGGAGCGCCGCGCACCACCATGTTGCGGATGACGTCCGCCACCTGCTCGTGAGTCGTGCAGTTCACATACACTTCTTCGGTCGGCAGCTTCGTCTGATCGATGAAGCGCACGCCTTTGTCGGTCCATTCGAGTGTTTGGATCATGATAGGAAGTTTCAAGTTTCGTGTTTCGAGAAAAGGCAGTTTCAAGTTTCGCGTTTCAAGTTTCGAGTTTTTGAATCAATGTTTCGAGACGTGGCGCGAGATTTTTTGAAACTTGAAACCTGAAACTCGAAACTGACTTTCTCGAAACTCGAAACTCGAAACCTGAAACTCGAAACTATGTTCTATGCGCTTCGCACAGATTGCGCGGATTATTCGTTATCGCCGGCCTGCCGCAAATCTCGCATGCCGCGGCCACGGCAAAAATGTTCGGCTGGGTCTCGTCATTCTGCATCACGTGTTCCTGCCGCACATCGTTCGCGGTGAAGATCGACACAAACTGCGCCGGAGCCGCTGCCTTTTCGACGTTCGGACGCCCTTTCGCCTCTTCGCGCTCGACCAGGCACATTACGCCCGCGATCTCGAATCCGAACTCCCGCGCCGCCTCAATCGCCTGAACCGTCGACGAGCCGGTCGTACACACGTCGTCGACAATCACCACGCGCGCGCCCTTTTCCCGGAAGCCTTCAATGCGCTGTCCAGTGCCGTGCTGCTTCTCGGCCTTCCGCACCAGGAATCCATTGAGTTCGCCGCTCACCACCGACACTGCCACCACAATCGGATCGGCGCCCATGGTGAGACCACCGATTGCCTGCGGCTTCCATTCGCGTTTTTTGATCTCTTCAAGAAAAACTTCGCCGGTCAGACGCGACCCTTTCGCGTCGAGCGTAGTGGTGCGGCAGTCGATGTAATAGTCGCTCGTCCCTCCGGAAGACAGTTTGAACTCTCCCAGCCGGAACGATTTATGCGCAAGGATCGAAAGCAGCTTCTGTCGCGAATGCATGAAAATCTACGATATCAGAGATGAAACATGGAGGGACAGCCGCCCCGGCTGTGCCTCGAGCGAAGCTCGACGCTGTGTCGGTGATACCTAAACTCGCGTCGACCCGTGCCATCGTTTAAGCGCCACAACAGACCACACGGCCTCAACGATGCCGAACGGCCACGCTCCCTGCAGAAATCCGTAGACCGAGCCGAGGGCGCACGAGCCGGCGAACGCCAGAATGAACCACCGGCTCTTCGACTCCAGCGCATAACACACCAGCATTGCGGTCACCGCAAACAGCCCGAACAGCGTCAAGGCGTCCATCTTCATTCAATGCACCCATTCGCACAGAGTCCTTCAGCATCCCGTCATCGGCTTCAAACCGGGGCCGCCGAAGGGCACAACCGCCCCTCTGCGTGTTACCCTTGAAGTTTCCAGAATAATCAAAAGATAACCGCCCTGCGGCTCTCCTTGGATTCTGAATCGATATATGAAATTGCACAATGTGCTCAGGAGTTTCACTCCAGCCCGTCTTGTAACTCTCGTCGTTGCGATCGTCACGCTCTCGCTCTTCGCGCTTGCTGAAGGCACGCGCACGTGGGAGCAATCGAAGTTTGACGACCTGGTAAAAGGCACGCCCGAGGGCGTCGCGGTCCGCAGCACCGGAGGCCTCGAACTCGCGCCGTCGTTCAAGCTGCTGTATTCGACGCCCTCGACGTACATATGGGCCGTCGCCGCCGACGATGCCGGCAACGTCTATGCCGCCACCGGATCGCCCGCGCGCGTCTATCGCATCACGCCCAGCGGCGAAGCGACCATCATCTTCGAGCCGCAGGAGTTGCAAGTGCAGGCTCTGCGCGTCGGCCCCGGCGGAGCAATCTTCGCCGCGACTGCTCCCGACGGCAAGGTCTACAAGATCGAACACAAGCCCGGCGTAAAAAGCGAATCCCGCAAGGCTGAGAGCAAGTCGCCGGAAGCCGCGAAAGATGCAAAGCCCACGCTCGATCCGAGCTGGACGTCGTCCGTGTATTTCGCGCCCGGCACGAAATACATTTGGGACCTGATCCTCGACAAGTCCGGCAATCTCTACGTCGCTACCGGAGACCGCGGCGAAATCTACAAAGTCACGCCGAAGGGCGATCACTCGCTGTTCTTTAAGAGCGATGAAACCCACATCCGCGCCCTCGCGCTCGACGCCAAGGGAAACCTGATTGCGGGAACCGATGGCAGCGGGCTCATCTACCGCATCTCTCCCGCCGGCGAAGGATTTGTGCTCTACAGTGCGCCGAAGAAGGAAATCACCGCGCTCGCGCTCGACCGCGACGGAAATATTTATGCAGCGGGGATTGGCGAGAAGCGCCCTGGTGCAGGATCGCCCACCGGCGCTACGACGTCGATGCTGTTGATTACCGCTGCGACTGCCGCTCCGGCCACGTCGCCGACAGGCCCAGTTCCTCTGATCAGCAATCCGAATCCCGTGCAACTCGGCTCGCTTCCGACGGGAGGCGGTGCGACTGGCGGCTCCGATGTTTATCGCATTGCGGCTGACGGGTCGCCTTCGCGCGTGTGGACCTCACACGAGGACATCGTCTACGCGCTTGCCTTCGATTCGCATGATCGCCTCCTCGCAGCCACCGGGAATCGTGGGCACATCTTCGCGATCGACGGCCCCGACGAATTCTCCGATCTGCTCAAGGTTCCTGCTTCTCAGGTGACCGGGTTCGCGAAAGCTCCCGGCGGAGGCCTTTACGCGGTCAGCAGCAATCTCGGGAAAGTTTTCCTGCTCGGTCCCGGCCCGGCAACAGAAGGTTCTTACGAGAGCGATGTTTTCGATGCGAAGATTTTTTCCCGCTGGGGACGCGTCGATTTTCGCGGCGCGGGCAACATCGACCTGCTCGCCCGCAGCGGCAACGTCGATAATCCCGACCGCAACTGGAGTCCGTGGAAGCCGGTCGATCTGAGCAAAGGCGCCGAGATGGGAGTTCCCGCCGCGCGCTACGCCCAATGGAAAGTCGTGATGCACTCCGGAAGCACCAAGCCGTCGGTCGATACTGTCACGCTGAATTATTTGCCCAAGAATGTCGCGCCAGAAATTGATGATGTCTCGGTGCAGCCCGGCGTGCGCTATCAGCCGCTGGCCAAGTCAACCGGGCTTACGCTCGGCGCCGATCTGAGCGGATCGACCGGCGCTCACTTCGAGTCTCCTGTTCCGAGTTCACACGATCGCGATGCCATTGGCGTGAAGTGGAGCGCGCACGATGAGAATGACGACCAGCTCGTCTACTCCGTTTATTACCGCGGGGACGGTGAATCCCGCTGGCTGCTCTTGAAAGACAATCTCAGCGACAAAGCCTACTCGTTCGACGCGAGCCTTCTTCCCGACGGTGGGTACACAATCAAAGTCATCGCCTCCGACGCGCCGTCGCATTCACCCGGCGAAGCGCTCACCGCCGAGCGTGAGAGCCGCCGCTTTGAGGTCGACACCACACCGCCACGCGTGGAGAATCTTGCGGCATCATTCGAGAACGGTCAGATCCATGTCCACTTCCGCGCCGAAGACAGCTTCTCGCCGATCAAGCGCGCGGAATTTTCCGTCGACGCCGGAGACTGGCAATATGTTGATCCCGTCGGACAGCTCTCGGATTCGAAGACCGAAGATTACGACTTCAAAGCTCCGTTGACGAATGCTGCAGATGCCGCAGCCTCGGAGCACATTGTGGTCGTGCGCGTCTACGACAAGTACGACAACATGGGTGCGGCAAAAACTGTTCTGCACGGGAAGTGATCGGAATCGCATCACGCGCGGCCGATTCATCACGCGCCCTTAGAATCGGGACATGTCCGAAAGGCCTCTTTCGGGTTCCAGCGTTCTCTCGCAGAATGGCTTCGTTATGCGCTGCCCCGGTTCAGGCTGGAGCCTTCCCCCACTGCTCTTGTTTGCGCATCTCGTCGTTTAGACCGCCTGTTCCGGGGATATATTTCGGTGTTACGCAGCCGCAAGATAGATGTACCGCAAGATAAAAAGCAGGGTGAGAATCCAGATTACCGGACTGATTTCGCGGAACCGTCCTGCCGCAAGCTTTACCAGCGTGTAAGAGATCAATCCCAGGCTCAGTCCTGTTGCGATGCTGAACGTTAAAGGCGTCGCCAGCAGCGTGACAAATGCCGGGATCGCCTCGGTGAAGTCTTTCCACTCGACGCGCCCGATCGACTCAGTCATCAGCGCGCCCACGAGAATCAGCGCTGGGGCCGTCGCGTATCCGGGAATCGCCGCAGCCAACGGTGCGCAGAATGCCGCGAGCAGGAACAAAGCCGCGGTTATAACATTCGCCAGCCCAGTTTTCGCGCCGGCTGCTACTCCCGCCGCGCTCTCGATGTAGCTGGTCACCGTCGATGTTCCGGTCAGCGCGCCAATCAACGTTCCCACGGCGTCCGACACCAGAGCACGCCCCACGCGGGGGATCTTTCCATTCACGACGAATCCGCCCTGTTCGCAGACGCCCACCAGCGTGCCGATGTTGTCGAACAGATCGACGAACAGAAACACAAAGATGATTTCAAATAGGCCCAGATGAATGGCCCCGCGCAGATCTAGTTGCAACCATGTCGAACTCGGATGCGGCATGGAGAAAATCGCAGACGGCCAGTGCTCCATGCCGCGCAGAATGCCGATCAGCGTCGTTCCCAGCACTCCGATCAGGATCGCGCCCGTAATTTTCCGGGTCATCAGGATCAGCATGATCCCCAACCCGATGCACGCCAGTTGGGCCTCGCGGCTTCCGAAGCTGCCCAGGCTCACAAATGTCGCCGGATTCGCCACTACCAGCTTCGCATTCCGCAGGCCGACGAATGCGATGAACATCCCGATGCCGCCCGCGGTCGAATGTTTCAGGCAATCGGGAATGCCGTTGACAATCTGCTCACGCACCTTGGTGACGGTAAGAATCAGGAACGCGACGCCCGAAAAGAAAATCACGCCCAGCGCCGTCCGCCACGGCACGTGCATTCCCAGGCAAACGGTATACGTGAAATAGGCGTTCAGCGACATCCCGGGCGCGAGCGCGATTGGATAATTCGCGTACAGTCCCATCACCAGCGTCGCCACCGCCGCCGAGACGCACGTCGCAAAAACGACGCCCTCGATCGGCACACCCGCTTCCGAAAGAATCTGCGGATTCACCACGACGATGTACGCCATCGTGACGAACGTTGTCAGCCCGCCCAGAAACTCGCCGCGAACCGTGCTGCCGTTTTCCTTGAGACGGAAGTAGCGCTCGATCAAACCGGGTCCTTTATGCGTGGGAATGAACCGGACATTCTACATGCAGGGACAGCTGCCCCGGCTGTCCAGCCGAGTGGAGCTCGACAGCTGGGCTAGAGATGGGCAATCTCGTTCAAGAGGGCAGACTCTCTCCTTCCGAGGTAATCTCCGAGGCACTCTGCAGGCTCGCAGCGGTGATGTCCCGCAAGTCCCCGGCATTTCGCAGTTCCGGAAACCACCACGCCCACAGCACGATCACGACCAGCGTCCCGACGCCACCGAGGACTACCGCGGGAACCGTCCCAAACCACTGCGCCGTAACGCCCGACTCGAACTGCCCGAACTCGTTCGAGGTGCCGATGAAGATCATGTCCACAGCCGTGACGCGACCGCGCATCTCATCCGGAGTCGCCAGTTGCGTGAGCGTGGCGCGAATGATCACGCTGATCATGTCGCTTGCCCCGAGCAGGAACAAGGCTACGAGTGACAGCACGAGATTGTGCGACAGGCCAAAGATGACGGTGAAGACTCCGAATCCCGCCACCGCCCATAGCAGCGTGATTCCCGATCGTCCCCGCAAAGGACGGTGCGCCAGCGATACCGCCATCACCGCCGCACCCACGCCCGGAGCCGTCCGCAACAATCCCAATCCCCACGGGCCCGTGTGCAAAATCTCCCGCGCATACACCGGAAGCAGCGCCACGGCTCCGCCCAGCAGCACGGCAAATAAATCGAGCGAAATCGCGCCCAGAATCAGCTTCTTGTTCCAGATGTAATCGAGCCCGGCAAACACTGTCTTCAGCGTGATCGGCTCGCGCGGGCGCGCCTTCACTTCCGGCTTGATCTTGAACGACGAAAGCGTCGCTCCAACGGCCGTGACCAGCGCAACGATGTACACCACCGAAGGCCCGTGAAACGCCGCATATAAAATTCCTCCGAAAGATGGCCCGAGAATTGTTGCCGCCTGAAAGACGCTGGCATTCCACGCCACCGCATTCGGAAAATGTTCTTCCGGCACCAGCTGCGGCAGGATCGACCGGCTCGCCGTGCTGGCGAACGACCGCACCACCCCCAGCAGCACCAGCACCTCGTAGATCGAGGTCATCGACGGCGTGCCGCGCTCGGTCAACATGAGCAGCAGCGCGAAGCAGACGCCGTATCCGGCATAGCACGCGGATAAAACTTTATTTCGTTCAAATCGGTCGGAGGCGTGTCCGGAGATGGGGAACAGCAGAATTCCCGGCAGGAACTGCGCCAGCCCGACATAGCCGAGATCGAGCGGGCGCTTGGTGATGTCGTAGACTTGCCATCCGACGGCCACCGCCTGCATTTCGACTGCGGACACAATCAGAAACCGCGCAATCTCAAACAGCACGAATCCGGGATGCTGAAAGGCGGCGCGTCCGGCCCTGGCGTCGTCGTTGGCAGGCATGTGCTTCTAATGTGACATAGAACGCTGAGGAAGAGCAGACATTCAACAATCAAAAATCAACAATCATCAATTTCATTTCCTACGCTACTACCGGCGCATTCACCATCCCGGCGGTCCCGAAGACGCGGCTGTAGCGTTCAATCTCCTCCGCAGGCCCCAGCGCTTTCGCGTAATTGTCGGAAAGCTTCACCGCCGGGCGCCCCTCCACGCACGATACTTTGCAGATCAGGCTGATCGGATCGAATCCGTCCCCCTCATTCGGATTGCATCCGCGAAAATCGTTGGTCAACAGCGTGCCCCATCCGGCGCTGAAACGGATTCGACGGTGCGCTATCCACTTGCTCGTATCGTGGAAATCCGCCGCGCTACGAAAATCATCGCGGCGAACATCCTTCCCCAGCTTTCCCCCGAAGTACGCATGCAGCCCAAGAATGGCGTCGACATCCAGCGTATCCGAAGCAATCATCAGCTTCTCGCGCGGATCGCGCCCTTTCGACTTCAGCCACGCGATATATTCATCGCCGGCAATATACGGATCCTTGCTGTCCACGCGCTGGCCGGTCCAGTCCGCCACCCAGTCCGGAGCGCCGGCCAGGAACTGCGTCGTTCCAAACGTGTCGGGCAACATCACGCGCAGCGCACCCTCGTACGTCTGTTGCCACAACTCGAGCACACGATACTGCGATTCTTTCAGCGCCACATCGTCCGGAGCCAGCGCCGCCATCACCATCGGAATCTCATGCGCGTTGGTTCCAATCGCCTCCAGATCGTGCTTGTGCGCGAGGAAAGCATTCGACGTTCCAACGAAACTGCTCCCCAGGTTCGTGGCCATCGCGACCACCACATATTCCTGCCACAAGAAACTGTGCCGACGGCGGGTCCCAAAATCGGCCACGCTCAAGCCCGGGACACCGCGCAGCCGCTCGATCTTGCTCCAGAGCTTTGTCTTCGCGCGCGCATAAAGAATGTCGAGCCCAAACTCGCTTAGAGTCTTCAACGCCGCCCGCGTCTTCAGCTCGTCGAGAATCGCCAGGGCGTAGAGTTCCCACATTGTGGTCTCGGTCCATGCGCCCTCAAATGTCAGTTGGATCTGCCCATCCCGCACGCGCAGCTGATAATCCGACAGCCGGAATTCATGCTCCAGCCAATCGAGGAACGCCGGTTCGAAGATCCCTTTGCGGCCGTAAAACGTATTGCCAGCGAGCCACACTAACTCCGACTTCCGGAACCGCCGTCCGCGCACGTGCTGCAACTGCACCTTGAGTTCTTCGACGTTAACGATATCCGCCATCCGCACCGACGGATGCCGGTTGTACAGCGAAAACGTCACCCGCGTTTTCGGAAAATGCTTCCAGATGAACTGCAGCATCAGGAGCTTGTAGAAGTCTGTGTCCAGCAGCGATCGGATGACCGGGTCGAGCTCCCAGTTGTGGTTATGCGCGCGTTCGGCGTGGTTGATGATCATCGGAGGAGAGCGGCCCTCAAGCAGGACAAAATAGTGTAGAGGATACATTGAGGACTGCGCGAGATGAGTACTGTCCAATTTGACTCATGCATATGAGTCAAATAGACTAATAGCATGGCTAAAAGGCTGCAGGTGATCCTTCAAGACCCGGAATATAAGGAGATTCAGCGCATGGCGCGAGCCCAGCATATGACTCTGGCGGAATGGGTCCGGCAGGCCTTGTCGCATGCTCGCCGTCAGCACCCTGTGGGAGATGTGGACAAGAAGATTCAGGCCATCCGAGCCGCCGCAAAGCACGAGTCTCCCACGTCGGACGTCGACACCATGCTGGCCGAGATCGAGCGCGGATATAGCGCGGGCCAGCCGTGATCCTGATCGACTCCAATATCCCGATGTATCTGGTGGGCACTCCGGGGCCTCACAAAACCGATGCCCAACGCTTGTTGGAAAAGTACGTGAACCAACGCCAGCGGCTCGTAACCGATGCCGAGGTCCTGCAAGAGATTCTGCACCGTTATAACGCGATCAACCGCCGTCTGGATATTCAGCCTGCGTTCAACGCGTTACTTGCTGTAGTCGACGAAGTGTTTCCGATTGACCGCGCCGTTGCAGAGAGGGCAAAAGAAATTCTTCTCGCGTACCGACGCTTGTCCGCACGAGACGCCGTGCATGTTGCAATTATGGAACGGCACGGGATCGAAGAGATCATGAGCTTTGATTCCGGATTTGACGGCCTTCCACGGGTTACGAGATTGGCGTAGACACCGCGGGTGGAAAGCCGCCTCGGCTGTCCCGCGGCTCGAAGATCCGGCCATGACCCTTGGTGCAGTTCCTTCCACTTGACCCAGCCTTCATAATCGAACTGCCCGATTCGCTTTGCCGCGCAGGAGCATGTCCATGAAACACTTCGCCGCCGCCGCACTCTCGCTCGTACTATTCGCAACGCTCACCATCAATGCTCAAACCAGCCGATCCGTCGATGACCCTTCCGCCATCCGCGCTACCGTCACCAACTACATCGAAGCCTATTACACCGGAGACGCGCCGCGGATGCAGCACACGCTCCATCCGCATTACATGAAGCTGATGCTTCACGGCACCATTCCCGTGCGCCAGTACACCGGAACTGACATGATCGGCATGGTTCAATCTGGCGCCCCCGATATGCCAGCCGCCAGCAAGACAGAACAGGTCAGCGTTCTCGACATCAGCGGAAACATCGCGTCGGCCAAACTGGTCACGCCCGGATGGGTCGACTACATGACTCTGTCGAAAGTGGATGGAGCGTGGAAGATTCTCTCAGTCGTGCAGCAGATCGAAGACTAGAAAATGTAGCCCCGGATGCAACCTGAACTGAGCGGATCCAAAGGATCACGGGACATATTGAAAACTGCGGATCATTACTGACTGATTTGCTGTCGGCAACGACTTGAAGGCCCAGAGATTGATACCCACCGGGATCGCCTGTTGTGGAATATCAGTCTTAGAAGATGTATAGGTCGCGGTTTTCAGAACGTTTCTGGTGGTGCCGATCTGCTGATTTCCGCTCATCAGCGTGAACACGATGTTCGCGGAAGTCCATACCATGCGAGCCGTGGTGAGATTTGTTCCATTGTCGACTTTGAAATTGAGCTCATAACTCGGCTTACCGTGCTCGCGAGCAACCGGCGGGTAAACCGTGAAATCGGCATTACACGCGCAAGTGTTATTCCACTGCGAAAATTCGATGTCGATCTCATTGGTCGCATCTTTGCCAATGCCGTGGGTCGGGCCGTAAGGAAAGAGGCCGAGAACCGTAACCGGCGCCATGTTCCACACGTTGCCCTCGACAACCCACTGATAAGTTCCGAAGCCCAGATTATCCTCCGTGAACAGTTCAGCCGCCGTCCACCTGCCGGACCTTTTGACGATGCTGAGATGCAAAGAGCCGCTTGCATCGACTGAGACATTGCTGGGGTCACCCGGCGCAACGCCAGCCATGCCCCCATCGGTGATTTTCCAGGTGTGACCTTGCCAATTGATCTGCGTTTGGGCCGCGCAGAAACGAGCCAGCCCCAGCAGGAGTGGAATGATCAGGATGGCGTGTCTGTTCAGGAAGAGCATGTCAGTTGGCAATTCTAACCCTGGAGCGAGGCCTGCTGGAACGCACGGATTCGCATAGATCCGAGATCAATCAGAAAAACATGACTATCTTGTGTATGAGTCAAGTTTCACTAACCTAAGCATGCTTGGGTTATAATGAGCTGTGGTTTCGCTAAGGTTTGGTGGAGTCCGATTCGTCGTCTATTCGAACGATCATCCGCCGCGCCACGTTCATGGTTTTTCGGGCGGGACGGAAGCGATTGTGGACCAGCGGCGAAACCGGACCGTTATCTTGGCCAAACGAGCCGATGCTGTCCGGCCACCCAATGCAAAGCGGTCGGAGGTGAAGAGGATCTTGCGGGCTGCGGCTAAACACTTTGACGAACTGACGAACTTATGGGAGTCGATCCATGGCGAATCGAATGAGGGAAGGTAATACGCGGAGAGCGAGAGTTGTAACCACTGATCGCGAGATCGGCCGCGCCATCGCTCGCGCCCGACGACTGCGCGACGAACCACTGGTCAAAGAAGCGGAATACAAATACGGGCCCGGGTTGGATCTGCTTGTGCTGAAACTGAGCGACGGCCGTAGGCATGCGATTCCGCGCGAAGACTTACAGGGACTTTCATCGGCCACAAGAGATCAGATCTCGCGCATAGAAATCCTCCGCGGCGGAACAGGCCTGCACTGGCCCGATCTGAATGTCGACCTGTACGTCCCGGCACTGCTCCGAGGCATTTCCGGCAACATACAATGGATGGCAAAGATCGGAAAACGGGGTGGAATGGCAACGACCCCCGCGAAGAAAAAAGCCGCACGAGCAAATGGGAGGTTGGGAGGCCGGCCTCGCAAGCACGAACTTGGCGCAGGCGCGTAGAATTACGCCGATGAAACCGCCTACCGGGGGTGGCTATTACGACACGGGAGTCGAGCAGACTCTATTTTGGGCCCGCTGATGCTGGCACTACACATGCCGCATAGAGAGAGTGGAACTAACTGCTCGGTGCGCTGAGCTGGATTTTGGGCAACGCAAAAGGTCTGATACGATGCACGAATGGACGTGACAAAGCAAACGAACGAGTGTACAGGTTGCAAGAAGGTTTGCGTTGATCCTGAAGGGGTCCGGGCGTGGAAGCCACCCAGAAACCACAAGGTTTTTTTCTGCTCGCCTCTGTGCGCGGAGGAACACGGGTACGGGCACGCAGCCGTCGAGGCGTTGCCAGTCCAATCATCGATTGGCCGTCACTAAGTTTGGCGGATGCGCTGAAACGATTCCTATTGCACTCACGCTAACATCTGCTGCAACGCTTACCAGCTTCTTGTGAGAGAAGGATGTTGCCGCGGCCGCGTCTCCGATGGGAGAACCCTCATGGGCAAACAATCGTTCCTGCCTCCGACGTCTTTGGGGCATCGGTCTGACACCACACGGATGCTTGCTGGAGCACAAGAGCAAACATCCAGAGATGTTTAGGGAGCTTTCAGCTGCCCATAGCAAAGGTCGCCCGATTCGGAGAATTTGAGATAAGAGGAGGAGCGATGAAGAAGTTCGGTTGGGGAATCCTATTCGTCTTCATGTTGCTCTTGGTATGGAATACTCGGGTTGCTAAGCCTAACAATGCAGAAGCAGTCGGGTTTGACCTCTGGGCATTGTTCGTCATCAGTCTCACATTTGTCGCGGGGTGGAAACTCTGGTTTCTGATTTTCCCGAAGCGTGCCCCACTTCCCGCCCCAACTCCGCTAAACACTACCCGACTCTCTGAAACGAAGGAAATTCAAGAAGCCTTTCAAAGAGAGATGATTGCTCTATTCAATGAAGCGGGTGCGAGTGAGAATCTTCCTCTGATACAGACACCTGCAAATGTCAAAGAAATCCTTGACGGTGAGGCACTCCTAGATAACCTTGAACGTTTGGAAAAACGTGGGTCACTTCAAACTCTGGGGTTCAAACCCGAACAAATTCGGG
>DATEJO010000126.1:0-3292 GCA_035277905.1 Candidatus Sulfotelmatobacter sp. | reverse complement strand
GCGCCGGGAAAAAAAGCTTCGAGATGATTCGGAGGGTGCTGACATGGATTGCTCCTTGGGCCCAGAGATGTCGAAAAGATTCTCGCATGAAAAACGAGTGAAAAGAAATGCCGCAGCATCGTCGCAAGCGAGCAGTATACGCAGGATCTCGCGGTCAACCTAACATCTTTGAAATCTGACTCACTTCCGCGCTAGTTGTGCTGCCTGGGGACCAGCACTTTCGGACGAGCACCCGCAGCGCGCCACGGGATTTTCCTTCTAAGGCGGGAGCGAGTATCACCTACCCTCTAGCCCCTATTCCCTAATCCCAATTTGTCCCGCGCACCGCGCTGCACTACCATTGATCTATGCCCGTCGAAACAGAAGTTCAAGCCCCGTCGATTCGCGCGCCTCGTGGAAATCAGATCACCTGCAAGAGCTGGCAGCAGGAAGCTGCCATGCGGATGTTGATGAACAATCTCGACGAAGAAGTCGCGGAGCGTCCCAAAGATCTCGTTGTCTACGGAGGAACCGGACGCGCCGCGCGTAGCTGGGAAGCCTTTCATGCTATCGTCGCGACGCTGAAGAAGCTCGACAACGACGAGACGCTGCTCGTTCAGTCCGGAAAGCCTGTTGGTGTTTTCAAGACGCACGATCACGCCCCGCGCGTCCTGATCGCGAATTCGAATCTGGTCGGCCATTGGTCGAACTGGGAGAAGTTCAACGAACTCGAGCGCGCCGGTCTCATGATGTACGGACAGATGACAGCTGGTTCGTGGATCTACATCGGCTCGCAGGGAATTGTTGAAGGCACGTTCGAGACATTTTCGGCCGCTGGCGAAAAGCACTTCGGCGGAGATCTCGCGGGCAAGCTGATCGTGTCCGGCGGAATGGGCGGAATGGGCGGAGCTCAGCCGCTCGCCGCGACCATGACTGGCGCGGCTTTCCTCGGCATCGACGTCGATCCCGAGCGCATCAAGAAGCGGCTCAAGACCGGATACTGCGACTTCATGGTGACGACGCTCGATGAGGCCTTGCGCATCCTGAAGAACGCCGTGCGCAAGAAGGAGAATGTTTCTGTCGGTCTCGTCGGCAATTGCGCTGACATCATTCCCGAACTCGCCGAGCGCGGCGTGGTTCCCGACATTCTGACCGATCAGACTTCGGCGCACGATCCGCTGAACGGATACGTGCCGAATGGCATGACGTTCGAAGCCGCGCTCGAATTGCGCAAGCGCGATCCCCAGGCGTATCAGGAGAAGTCGCTTGATGCGATGGCGCGACATGTCGAAGGCATGCTGCGCCTGCAGAAAATGGGATCGGTCACGTTCGATTATGGAAACAACATCCGCACGTTCGCGTTTCAACGCGGCGTGAAGAATGCCTACGACTTCCCGGGATTCGTGCCTGCTTATATTCGTCCACTGTTCTGCGAAGGACGCGGCCCGTTCCGCTGGGTCGCGCTTTCCGGCGAAGCCTCGGACATCCACCTCACCGATGATCTGGTGCTCGAACTGTTTCCCGAGAACCGCATTCTGCGCCGCTGGATTGATCTGGCGCGCAAGCGCATCAAGTTCCAGGGACTGCCCGCGCGCATCTGCTGGCTCGGATACGGGGAGCGCGCGCAATTCGGACTCGCCATGAACGACCTGGTGAAGAAAGGAAAGATCAAGGCTCCGATCGTCATCGGCCGCGATCATCTCGATTGCGGATCGGTCGCATCTCCCTTCCGCGAAACTGAAAGTATGAAAGACGGATCAGACGCAGTCGCCGACTGGCCGCTGCTCAATGCCTTGTTGAACACGGCCGCAGGCGCATCGTGGGTGTCCGTCCACAACGGCGGAGGCGTTGGCATCGGCTACTCACTGCACGCCGGCCAAGTGACGGTGGCGGACGGTTCCGAGATGATGGCCAAGCGAATCGAGCGGGTCCTGACGACAGATCCAGGAATGGGAATCATTCGTCACGCCGACGCGGGTTATGAGGAAGCGAAAGAGTTCGCGAAGAAGAGCGGCGTGAGAATTCCGATGGAGAACCGTGAATAAGAAAGCGGCAATCTATGTGATTGAGCACTATTCGCGGTTCATGACCCTGAAAGAGAAGGTTGTTTACAGGCATCTTCACGCTACCATGAAGGCTACCAAGGGCAGAAGCGACATTGACGCGCAAGAGGAGGCTCGTCAGCACCGGCTCTCGCGATGGTTGTCCGATGACCCCGAACTTCGCGAAATGGCAAAAGATGGATACGAGTTGTTCGCCACGAGAACGGTTGAACGGATTCTCGCGGAGCATAAAGAAGAGGTCCTGCTAAACTATTGCCCGCGCTGTCACGAACTGGCAAGAACGCCCAAAGCTCAACAATGCCGTTTCTGTGGTTTTGATTGGCACTCCGTTAAACAGACCACGTGAAGACTCATCCACGAAGTTCTCAGTCGCCAAAACCACTTGTACTGGCCAATATTGGCCAGCTTCTTAGCCTGCACGCTTCTTCCAACGCTGGCCCGCGGCGCGGTTCCAACCTTCGGGAACTTGGAATCATTCACGATGCGGCTGTGCTTTGCGTGGGAGGGAAGATCGTTTCCGTAGGAAAGACTAAAGACGCGCTGCGCGATCCGTGGCTGAAGAAGAATCGGAAAAAAGTTACCGAGATCGATTGCGGCGGGAAAGTTGTTCTGCCCGGATTTGTCGATTCGCATACGCATCCGGTATTCGCTGCGCCGAGGCTGGTGGACTTCGAGAAGCGCATCGAAGGCGCGTCTTACGAAGAGATCGCCTCTGCAGGCGGAGGAATCCGGTCGAGTCTGGAAGGAGTGCGAACGTCCGCCAAGTCAGCATTGGCCGACAAGGTTCTCGGCGTCCTTAAAGACATGGCTCCTTACGGAACGACCACAGTCGAGGCCAAATCCGGTTACGGTTTAACCCTCGAGTCGGAACTGAAATCGTTGGAAGCGATACGAGACGCCGCCTCGCGATGGCCCGGAACCGTGGTTGCCACCCTGCTTGGAGCGCATGTCGTCCCAAAAGAGTTTCAGGGCTGCTCACAAAAATATGTTGAGATCGTCTGTACAGAGATGATTCCGCGGGCGGCGAAGCGGAATCTCGCCCAATTCGTGGACGTGTTCTGCGACAAAGGAGCTTTCACGTCTGCCGAAGCGGAGCAAGTGTTTGAGGCGGCAAAGGCCCACGGATTGAGCGTTCGCGCGCATATGGGCCAACTTTCGGAGACGGCGTTGGATCCGTTCCTGCGATTTAATCCCGCATCGCTCGATCACATGGATCATGTGAGCGGCAGCGATATTTCGGCATTGGCCGA
>DATEJO010000125.1:0-4723 GCA_035277905.1 Candidatus Sulfotelmatobacter sp. | reverse complement strand
ATGCCCAATTTCTTCGCGCAATGATGCAGGATCTCTTCTCCGCCACGCACCATGCAGCTGATATTCGTGCACACCTGCACGTTGTACTTGCCGCGCGGCTTCGTGGTCAGCATCGAGTAGTAGCTAATCACGTTCCGCACTTCCAGTTCAGTCAGTTCCAGCCGTCCGGCAATCTCCACGATGACTTCGTCCGACAGGAATCCGACCTCATCCTGCGCATACAGCAGGGTAGGCACCAGCGCCGACCTCTTCGTCGGATAATGCGGCACCATCTCCGCAAACCGCGCCTCGAATTCGTCAGAAAACTTCATACAATTTTGTAATTTTGTAATCGGGTAATTTGGTAATTGAAAATCGTCTGCGGACCTGGTTTTAAATTGCAAAATTACCCGATTACCAAATTACAAAATCCTACCTATCAATCTCTCCCAGCACGATGTCAATCGAACCGATTGCCGCCACGACATCGGCAATCAGCCTCCCCTCGCACATCTTCGCCAGCGTCTGGAGATTTGCGAAGCACGCCGACCGCATGTGCACTCGATACGGCTTTGCCGTCCCGTCGCTGACGATGTAATACCCCATCTCTCCCCGCGGAGACTCAATCGCCTGATACACCTCACCCGCCGGTACCGCAAAGCCTTCCGTAATAATCTTAAAGTGATAGATGAGCGACTCCATCTGAGTCTTCATCTTCTCGCGCTCGGGCAGTACGATCCCCGGAGCGTCCGCCTTGATCGGCCCTTCCGGCATCCCATCCAGCGCCTGCCGCACAATGCCAATCGATTCCCGCAGCTCCTGCACCCGGCACATGTACCGCGCGAACACATCGCCTTCCTGCGATACCGGCACCTTGAACTGAAACTTGTCGTAGCTCGAATACGGCATGTCGCGCCGCAGATCGATATCAACTCCGCTGCCCCGCAGCGTCGGCCCCGTAGCGCCGAGAGCAATCGCATCTTCCGCCGTCATCTTGGCGACGCCCTTGGTCCGCATCAGCCAGATCGGATTCCCCGTCAGCAGGTTCTCGTACTCATCCACCTTTTCGGGGAAGTAGCCCGCAAAATCCCGCACCCTGTCGAACCATCCCAGCGGAGGCTCCAGCGCCACGCCGCCCACGCGGAAATACGACGTCATCATCCGCTGTCCGCTGACCGCCTCAAACATCTTCAGGAGTTCTTCGCGCTCGCGGAAGCAATATAAGAAGACCGTCATCGCCCCGATATCCATGGCATGCGTGCCCAGCCACACCAGGTGCGAATTGATCCGCGTCATCTCGTTCAGCAGCACCCGCAGCCACTGCGCCTTCGGCGGAATCTCCAGCCCCAGCAGCTTCTCCACTGCCAGCACGTAGCAGAGATTGTTGGTCATCGGGCACAGATAGTCGATCCGGTCCGTCAGCGGCACCACCTGCTGATAGAACTTCGCTTCGCAGGTCTTCTCAATCCCCGTGTGCAGGTAGCCGATGTCCGGCATCAGCCGGACCACGGTCTCTCCGTCAATCTCCAGCAGGACGCGCAATACGCCATGGGTCGAAGGGTGTTGCGGACCCATGTTCAGAATCATCGTGCGATCTTGTCCGGGCTCAAGAACCGGGGTGGGCGTCAACGATGCCATCAGCGATAGCCCTCCACCGGATAGTCCTTCCGCAGCGGATGTCCATCCCAGTCCTCCGGCATCATGATGCGCCGTAAGTAAGGATGTCCCGTGAACCGCACGCCAAACAGGTCGTACACCTCACGCTCAAAGAAATTCGCCCCCGGCCACACCGAGGTCAGCGACTCCACCGCCGGGCTCGCATTATTCAAGCGAACCTTTAACCGTATCCGCTCTTTGTTTGGAATCGAAAGAAGATGGTAGATCACTTCAAATCGTGGCTCGGAAGGATACCAATCCACGCAAGTAACATCCGACAGGAAATTGAACGGACACGCCGAATCCTGCTTGAGCAGGGCGCAGGCCTCGCGGATATCGCTCCGGTCCACGACGATCGTTATCTCGTCGCGGTCATACTTAATGCTCTGGATCACATCCTGCTTCCAACTCAGTAGGCGCGCGACCGCAGGATGGTTCTTCAGTTGTTCCAGATCAGTGATGGCAGGAGCTAAGGGCATTACCGGCGATCGCCCCCTGTCGCAGTCTCACCCCAGTCGAGGACGCCCTTCTTCCACACATAAAAGAAGCCCACCAGAAAAATGCCGATATACACGAACATCTCCCACAGTCCGAAGTGTTTCAGGTCACGCAAGATCACGGCCCATGGATAGATGAAAACCGCTTCCACATCGAACAGAATGAATAGCATGGCAACCAGGTAGAACTTCACGGAGAAGCGCTGCCGCGAGTCGCCAACCGGGGTCATTCCGCATTCATAGGGTGACATCTTGGCACGGGTGGGTTTCCGCTGCCCGATGATCCAGGAGAGCAGAATGATTGCGCCCGCAATACACCCCGCCATACAAATATGGATAAGAAACGGGAGGTAGCGAGCGAAGTAATTGTCGGGCATAGTCCCAGCTATATATAATTCGCGCCAATGATTGCTTAAACGTTCTAGATTATGGGCTTGCACACAACAGTGTCAAGGGAACGCAAAACACATTTTGAGGAAAACACAGAACGATTTGGTGAAGGTGCAATTTTGTAATTGTGTAATTTGGTAATTGGGTAATTTGGAAACGCGCAACACGCAGTCGACACAGCCGAAATCGAAGGTTTTTCAATTACCAAATTACAAAATTACCCGATTACTAAATCCCTATGATCTTCGGCTTCAATACCGACGTTAAACACGTGGACACCATCTACCACGTCCAGAGCGAAGCGCGCGAAGGCGAGCTCCTGCTTCAAACTCAGGTCTTCGTCCGCGGACGCTGCATCGGCAAGAAGGCCACGTCTTACGCCTCCAAGGCCGCCGAGACGCAATTCGGAGACGCGCAGAAAGAACAGCTTCTTCGCGAACAACACCGCCTCGTCCTCGACGCCATCCGCGAAGGCAAGCTCGACAACGTTCTCGATCACCCCGAGCCCGAAGCGCTCGCCGCGGTGAAAGAACTCGACGTGCTGTGGCTCAACGCCGACTCCGTCCTCGCCGACAAAAATCTGACGATGCAGCTTCGCGTCACCGAAGGTGGCACCGCAGCCTCCGGCGCGCGGCTGACATTTCGTTTCGCGCGTCCCGGATCTGCTCCGTTCTACACCCAAGCCGTCGCCGACTCCGGCGGATCCGCGGAAATTAAAATCGAAGTCGAAGAAGCCAACTTGCCCGATTCCTCGCTGTTAGTCCAAGCCAACTTCGAAGGCCGCACCACCACAAAAAAGTTCATCCTCCGCAAAGCCGAATAACACCAAAACGCAGCGCGTGATCGGCATCAATGCTGCTGCGTCATCCCGAGCGGAGCCGCCTTTCAGGCGAAGCGAGGGATCTCGCCCCTGCTATCATTGACGCGAACTCCCTGACCAGAATGAAGCTGCACATCAACGGCGACGAACGCACCTTCGATCTCACCTCGCCAACCCTCGCCGCCCTCATCGAATTCCTCGGCATGAAAGCCGACCGCGTCGCCGTCGAACTCAATCGCGACATCGTCCCCCGCGACCGCTGGCCCCAGACCACGCTCAACGAAGGCGACCGCCTCGAAATCGTCCACTTCGTCGGCGGCGGTTCGTAATCCTCTCTGGCCTCGGTGTCCTTTGTGGTGAGTTGGTTTTGGTGGTTCCCAGGAACTCCCTTAGTCACTAACTCCTTCCTTTTCTTTGCTCAATCCACAGCAACTCGTGCCTAGAATGTCTGAAACATTTTGCACAGCGGTGGGGTGCATCAAATGTGGTGACCAAAAGGTCCCGAGAATACTTCGGTAACCTCGTCCGATCACCATCGACGTGCTAGAAAAGTTTCGTAGGGAATTTCGGGCCAAGGCGCAGAAGAACGATCAACGGGAGGAACACATGGTCGGTGAACTGGATGTCCTGAATGAATGGATTCCGGAACAGATGCAGCCCGGTACCGTCTTTGTGCTCGAAAATGCCGGCGAGATCGGCGAGAAAGAAGATCCCTACTGGGCCGTGCTAGCGTGCCCGTCCTGCGGCATGCTCGGCCTGATCACCCGCAAACAGATCAACGGCCTGCTCCCCGTAATCTGCGGCTCCGAAACCTGCTCCGCCCAATTCTTCATCCGCGACGCCGAGGTAGTAGTCCGCAAGCCGTTCTAGGTCGTTCCCAAAAGCCCTGTCATCCTGAGGCGCAGCTTTTAGCGCCGAAGAGCCTGCCTTGAGGTGGCAGCCGAAGGGACCTATGCATTTTGCATGCAGCGTCGATGATGCCGGGCCGAATGCACAGATCCTTCGCGCCAGAAAAAAGCCGCTCAGGATGACAAAACGAGAAACGCGCTCAAGCCCACGGCCGCGTTTTCATTCAACAATCAACAATCAAAATTCGACAATCCTCGTACAAACGCCGCTCTCACGATGACAACCCTTCCATCAGCTTCCCAAACACCGGCAGATCAATATTCCCGCCGCTCACCACGCAAACGACCTTACCCGCTCCGCACTTGCCGCTGAGGCCCGCCGCCACCGCGCACGCGCCGGCTCCTTCGGCAATGACGTGATTTCGCTCAGCCACAATCTTCATCGCGCGCCGGACTTCCTCCAGCGTGCACACAACCGACCCCGCCAGCAGATGATGCGCAATATCCCACATGCGCGGGAACACCGATTTCCC
>DATEJO010000124.1:0-11176 GCA_035277905.1 Candidatus Sulfotelmatobacter sp. | reverse complement strand
CATGACAGCCGGCTGCGTCTCGAAGGCCGATGAGGTCGGATCGAGATTGGGCGAATAAACGTAGAGTTCGACGGTATCCGGCGTGGGAAGCAGGGCCTCAAGCGCCTGATCCACGGCAACCTGAAGATCGTCCTCCACCTGCTTTTCCAGACGATTGATTCCTTTCTCGTCGAGAATGCCTTCGCGGATTAAAAACATCTGCGTGCGCGTGAGGGGATCGCGGGCGGCGTCTTTCTGGCGCTCGGCGTCCGGACGATAGAGACGTTCATCGTCCGAGAGGGAATGCGAATAAGGACGAATCACATGAGCGTGAACAAACGACGGTCCTTCTCCGGCACGGCAGTACGCGACCGCGCGGCGAAAAGCAGCATAGGTGGCCACCGGGTCCGTGCCGTCGATCTCTTCGAAATGGAAGTTGGGAAATCCCGAAACCAGTCGCGAGATGTTCCCGCCTGCGGTCTGTACTTCAACCGGCACGGAGATCGCATACTCGTTGTCCTGTACGACAAAAATCACTGGAAGACGGCGGTTGGCCGCTGTGTTGAGTGCCTCCCAGAATTCTCCTTCACTGGTGGTGCCATCGCCGAGGGAAACGTAGGTAACCTCATCGCCGTGAAATTGGACATCCTTGAATTCGCGGTAATCGCCCGTGGCCTTGTTTGCCGATTCCGGATGCTGCGAGAAGTATCGGCCCGCCTCGGCGCAGCCCACGGCTTGCAGAATCTGCGAACCAGTGGGAGACGATTGCGTGACCACGTTCAGCTTGGGGAAGCTCCAATGAGAGGGCATCTGCCTTCCCCCGGATTGCGGATCGGCGGCTGCCCCGACGCCCTGTAAAAGCATCTCGTAAGCGGTTGCGCCCAGTGTCAGGCAGAGGGCACGATCGCGGTAATAGGGATAGAACCAGTCATAGGCGGGTTTCATGGTCATTCCCGCCGACACGCCAACGGCTTCGTGTCCCGCACCCGAGATCTGGAAGAAGATTTTCTGCTGCCGCTTCAACAAAATCTCCCGGTCGTCGATCCGCCGGGAGAGGTACATAAGCCGATAGAACTCTATAAGTTGCTGGCGAGTAAGACCCTCGTAGGTCTTGTCTGCCTTAATGTCGCCGTCCGCTGCGGAAGGTTTGGATACAGTCTTAGTCGCCATCCCTGTTCCTGGTCATGAAAGATGATTCCAGCCATTGCATTGTAAATCCTGACCGGGGGTTGCGAATATACCGCATTCTGCCGATTCGTGAAGGAAGTCGTCCAGGCGGCTGAAAACAAAAGGCGAGGCAATCCATCCGGCGACCCCGGCGGCCGCATCGCGGGCACATGAGGAGGTGATCCGAATCACTGCCGCCGTTCCTCAAAAGAACGAGACTTAGAATGCCTTGGTGTCCTCTTTTATGAGACGGGGAACGCCCGGCTTGGGTGGCCTTGGGCGGTCCATCTGAAGGCGGGCGTCCCTTGTCTGCAGGAGGGCTCATGAAACACTCCACAGTCGGTCCTACAGGCGAACCCGCTTCCACAGCTGTACCCATTTCGTCTGCGGAGCAAGTGAGTTGGCAGGCGCAGCAGATTGAACTGGCGATCGCCCGCCGGGCTTACTTTTCCAGGCACGCGGAGAAGAGCACGGGCACGATTGGGAGGACAGGTTTCAGGCCGAGGCGGAGTATCCCGATCAGATTCTGTGTCCTGTGGACTTGAAGGCAGAGGTTGAGGCCGAACTGGCCAAAGTCGGTCTGAAGACAGGAGTGTTCCGATTCGACCTTCTCAAAGTAAAGCAAATGCTGGCACGAACGGCGGCTTGACCATGTTTGCCAAGCAATAAGGAGAAATCACCATGAAACTGTCGAGCGTGATATCGGGCGTGGTATTTGCCGGTGTGGTTGCCGTGGTCTTGCTCCTCATCATGGGAGTGCATTTTCAACGGCCGCTGCCCGTACAGGGAACCGCACTTTACGATCCGGCCGCCGAAACCATCCTCAAAGGAGTGGTCACCGAGGTGAAGGATTTCGCTTGCCCCGTAAGCGAAGGAGAGATCGGCACGCACCTGATGCTGCAAACCGCAACCGGGGTGGTGCAGGTTCACCTGGCACCGGCCAGGATCATGCGAGGCCAGAAGATCACTTTTGCGCGGGGCGATGTAATGGAGGTAGTGGGATCGCAGGCGCGGATGTTGGGGAAAAGCGATCTGATCGTCCGTGAGATCACTCGCGGCTCCGAGACCCTGGTCTTTCGTGATCCCAAGGGCAAACTGTTAATCACCCAGTGGTGAGCTGGTAACCGCCCTTTTCCGAAGGGGTGCACAGGAGGACTTATGGATCTTCGGTTAAGTCCTGAAGAAGCGGGATTGCTGCGGGAAATTCTGGCGGACCGGCACGCCGAACTTTTCCGTGAAATTTCGCGGCCAGAACATCATCATTTCAAAACCGCGTTGCGGCAGAAAGAAGCTCTGGTTGCCGCAGTCGCACATAAGCTCGATGCTTTGCTGGAAGAAAGTTGCGCTACGCTCAGTAACGATCCCACCCTCGGCTAACCCTGCGCGAATCGCTCGAACCCGCAATGGCTGGTCCGAGCGCTGGAGGCAACCATGCCCGTCTACGACTACCTATGTAAGCAATGCAAGAAGGAGTTTGAGAAAGTGCTGACTTTGAAGCAGCACGACGAGCCAATCACCTGTCCCAACTGCGGCGGCGCAGACGTAGAACAGGCGGTGGTGCCATTCTATGCGGTGACTCCCAGCAAGAGCTGACTCCGGGCGATTCCAAATCAGGTGATCCTGGGCATCAGGGGAGGACCTTTTGTCTTTGCCCCCGGGGCTCACGCTACCCGGCGGCTGTGACTTCGACGCGTGAATCATTTATTCTGAAAGCAGCAATGATTCGTGTTAACCGCGCGTTTGATCCGCACCAGATTAAGCTTCTGATCTTCGACCTGGACGGGACCCTCATTGATTCTCGCCTCGATCTGGTGCACTCGGTCAACGCCATGCTGCGGCATTTCAAGCGCCCGGAACTGCCGGACGATGTGGTGGCGTCCTATGTCGGAGATGGAGCGCCGATGCTGGTGCGGCGGGCGCTTGGCGATCCCAAGAACGAAGCTTTTTTCAAAGAAGCACTCGAGTTTTTTCTCGCCTACTACAAAGTCCACAAGCTCGACTACACCCATGTGTATGAAGGAGTGAAAGAGACCTTGAACGCGATCCGGAGCATGAACGGCTCGCGGCGTCAGATGGCGGTCCTCACCAATAAGCCCGTCAATCCTTCGCGGGCGATCGTGGAGGCGGTGGGACTGGGGGAGTTCTTCAGCCACGTGTACGGAGGAAATAGTTTTCCGACTAAGAAGCCCGATCCATTGGGGGCACGCACCATCCTGAAGGAAGCGCATGTCCATCCCCACGAGACGTTGATGATCGGCGATTCTTCCAACGATGTTTTGACTGGCCGCAATGCGGGGTTGTGGACTTGCGGCGTCACCTACGGCTTCGCGCCGCATACGCTGGCGATCGCTCCGCCCGATACGCTGATCGATTCGCCTGTCGAACTGATCCAGGTGCTTGGAGCGGCCAAGTAGAGCGCATCCAGCCGGCGGCGTCGCCGGGTGGTTAACGGGGAAGACCCAGAGCTTAAGGTACACTTCGTTCAAAGATGAACAACTCGAGTCACACTTTTACTCCAACCGAATTGCGCAAACTGCGCAGCTTAAAGACTCCTCACGGAATCCAGCGTTTTATCGATGACATGGCTTACCACCTGGCCGATACGGCCTGGTCGCCGAGAAGAGTGCTGCGGGAAAACACCTCGCATTGCCTGGAGGGAGCTTTGTTCGCCGCGGCGGCGCTGCGCGCCAATGGATATCCGCCGTTGATTTTCGACCTGGAGGCGGAAAATGACACGGATCATGTCGTAGCCATCTATCGCACCCATGGGCACTGGGGCGCCATCGCCAAATCGAATTACACCGGCTGCCGCTATCGCGAACCCGTGTACCGTTCATTGCGCGAACTTGCGATGAGCTACTTCGAGGTTTACTTCAACCTCAGGCGGGAACGGTCGCTGCGGACGTTCTCCCGCCCGGTCAACCTGTCGCGCTTCGACCGGCACCACTGGATGACGACCGAACAGCCGCTCTGGTTTATTGCCGAATACCTGTTCGGAGTTCATCACTACCGCCTGCTGAGTCCAGCGATGGCCAAGCGCCTGCATCGCCTGGATGACCGCTCGTTTCAAGCCGGCTGCCTGGGCCGGGCCGTGAAAGCTGCCAGAGCGGGAGCATAGGTGAGTAAAGCTGGCGCGATTCTCTTCCTGGTTTTCGCCCTGCTGGGCGCGGTCGCCGCGCAGGATGAGAGCACGGTCGACATCACCGACGAGTCGCACTATCAGCTGCTTCTCGGAAATGAAAAAATCCGAATCTTCGAAGTGAATCTGCCCGCGCACCAGTCAACCCCGCTGGTGCGGCACGATCATAACTTTCTGGTCGTCACGCTGGGCGACTCCGAGGTCGCCTCCTGGGCCGAAGGGCGCGCGGGCGTGATCACTTATCTCTATAAGGACAACGACATCCGGTTCTTCTTTGGCGGCCCAGCCCGGGCACTCCGCAACGATACGCCGAACCCTTACCGCAATCTGACCATCGAGTTCCTCAATCCCAAGGTCACTAGCCTCGGATTTGATATTGCGCAAAAGCGCTGGGAATATGGCAGCAGCGAGATGCGGCCTCCAGCGGATCCGCAGAAAGCGTTTTCCGATACTATGGACCTGGGCGAGGCCAAGGTGAAACATGTGCAGTTGTTCCCCGATGACGAATACCCGGAACCGGAGAAGGCCGTAGACGAACTGCTGTTGCCCCTGACGGATATTGAATTCAAAAAAAATGGCGAGCGCCTCCGCAAAGATGCGTACACGCCGGTTTGGATTCCCTCGGGACGAAAAGGCAAGTTCATGAATGATGCCACCGTCCCAGCTCGGATGGTGGTCATCGAGTTACAGTAGACCGTGCTTTTGTTGCGACCAGTCAGGACTCTCGGATTCAGCCGCCTTCTGGGGTGCGTTGCGCTCCTGGTCTTTCCTTTCGTTGTCGTTCCCGTTCAGACGAATCATGCGGGATCCGCGCCTTCCACCCTGGACCAGGATCAGATTCGCGCGCTCATGCGTGAGGCGGCGGAGCATGATCTCGAGAACGAAAAACGGCAGCGCGACTACACCTACATCGAACGCGAAGAGCAGCACAAGCTCGACAGCAAAGGTGACACCAAGTCAGTGGAGTCGAAGACCCACGAGATCATGGTGTTGTATGAAGAACCCGTCGAACGCCTGATCGCAAAGGACGACAAACCCCTTTCAGCGAAAGATGCAGCGAAAGAAGATGAGCGGCTCCAGAAGATCATCGACAAGCGGAAGAACGAATCAGAAGGCGATCGCAAGAAACGTTTGGAGAAAGAAGAAAAAGAACGCGACGAAGGCCGCCAGTTCATTCGCGAAGTAAACGAAGCTTACAATTTCAAACAAATCGCCGTCCAAAACATCGATGGCCGGGACGCGTGGGTGATCGATGCCGAACCGCGTAAGGGATACGAACCGCATCTAAAAGAAGCCAGAGTCCTCCCCAAATTCCGCTTCCGCGTCTGGATCGATCAGGCCGATAAAGAGTGGGTGAAGCTGAGTGCCGACTGCATCGACACGGTTTCTTTCGGATGGTTCCTGGCCCGCATCCATAAAGGCTCGCACATCGACCTTGAGCAGACTCGAATCAACGACGAGGTTTGGTTGCTCAAACACATTGCCGTCAGGCTGGATGCCCGTGTGGCACTGCTGGCCAACGTGAACGTAAGCGAGGAAATCGCCTATCGCGATTACAGGAAGTTTCGAACGGACACCCGGATTGTGCCGGCGGGAGAAGTGCACTAAACAGAACTGCTCTATTCTATTTGTTCTGCGGCAGCTTGCGTTGATCCACCAGAAATGCAATCTTTTCTATTCCTGAATCTTGAACTGCCTCCAGTACCTCGCCAACAGCCGCATACTTCGCTCTCGCATCAGCTCTGATATAGACCTTTCTCTCGGCACCTTGACTCACAGCCTCGCGAATTCTTGCAGGCAGTTGGTTGGGAATTAGTTGGTCGTGCCCGAAGAAAATCTTTCCATCACGTTGAACGGCGACGATCAGAGCATCCTCGCGACTTGCCGCCCGCATTAAGACCGTGTGGTCGACTCTGGCGAGGTCAACACCTGGACCCTTGAAATCAACGATGATTGTGGCGGGAAGCAAGAACATGCCGACTAAGGCAAACATAATGGCGGCAAACGCAGTGACGTCGATGCGGCAAATCAGCTTTGTCGATTGCGGATGCTTCTGCCTCATCACTAGATATGACTAAGACAACGTCATAATCGTATCGTGATGGCGATTCTATGAAAGATGACATTCGTAACTCGAATGAGAATCATCTGGTGTGACCTCACCCGTTCGACGGCCAAATAAAGGCCGCCGATCCGGCACCAAAAGATCTCTTTTGAGGCCTTAGGGCCTTGGGTTGTGACCTGATTTACTTCTTCTCCGCCACCGCGATGCGTGTCTCGGCTCGTTGCAGCGCATCCTCGGCGCGATCGTAATCTACTTCGGGATTCGAGCTCTTCAGGCGTTCTTCCGCTCGCTGCTTGGCTTTCTCCGCTCGTCCTTTGTCAATCTCCTCAGGCCGTTCGCAGGTCTCGGCAAGAATCGTGACCTTGTCAGGAAGCACTTCCGCAAAACCCCAGGCCACCGAGAGGTGATGGGCTTCGGAACCGTTGCGATAGGTGATCTCTCCGACCGCAAGTTCGGTGATCAATGGCGCGTGCCCCGGCAGAATGCCGAGATAGCCATTCTTCCCGGGCATCTGCATCTCTTCCGCCACGTCCTTCACCACCATCTTCTCTGGAGTGACGATCTCGAGTTGGAATGTATCTGGCATCAGTCGTTGTTTGTCGTTGGTCGCCGCGACCCGCGAACTGCACGCCGCGAGCTATATTACGCCGCCGTCTTCATCTTCTCCGCGGCTTCGAGTGCCTCGTCAATAGTGCCCTTCATGTAGAAGGCCTGCTCCGGGATGTCGTCGTACTTGCCTTCGACGATTCCGCGGAAGCCCTTCACCGTGTCGGCAATCTTCACGTATCGTCCAGCCGCGCCGGTGAACTGCTCGGCGACGTGGAACGGCTGGGAGAGGAATTTCTGGATCTTGCGAGCCCGGGCCACGGTGAGCTTCTGGTCCTCGCTCAATTCGTCGATACCCAGAATAGCGATGATGTCCTGCAGGTCTTTGTAAGTCTGCAGTGTCTTCTTCACCATCTGGGCAACGTCGTAGTGCTCCTGGCCGACAATGCGCGGATCAAGGATGCGCGAGGTCGAAGCCAGCGGATCGACCGCGGGATAAATACCGATTTCGGTCAAGGCTCGTGACAACACGGTTGTCGCATCGAGGTGAGCGAACGTGGTCGCAGGAGCTGGATCGGTAAGGTCGTCGGCAGGCACGTAAATTGCCTGCACCGAGGTGACCGAACCTTTTTTCGTCGAGGTGATGCGCTCCTGCAACTCGCCCATTTCGGTGGCAAGGTTTGGCTGATAACCCACGGCGCTGGGCATCCGTCCCAGAAGCGCGGACACTTCCGATCCGGCCTGCGTGAACCGGAAGATGTTGTCGATGAACAGCAGTGTGTCAGCGCCCTCAACATCGCGGAAGTATTCGGCCACTGTGAGACCGGTCAGTGCCACGCGCAGTCTCGCCCCCGGCGGCTCGGTCATCTGGCCGTAGATCAAAGCGGCCTTCGAGTGCTCGGGATCTCCTGGCTTGATCACGCCCGACTCGCTCATTTCCAGCCACAGGTCGTTGCCCTCGCGGGTCCGCTCCCCGACGCCAGCGAACACCGAGAATCCACCGTGCTGCTTGGCAACGTTGTTGATCAACTCCATGATGACGACCGTCTTGCCCACCCCGGCGCCGCCGAACAGACCGATCTTGCCGCCCTTCAAAAAGGGCTGGATCAGGTCGATGACCTTCACGCCAGTCTCGAACATCTCGGCCGTGGTTGCCTGCTCGTCGAAGAGCGGAGCCGGACGATGGATGGGCAGCCGCTCCTTGAACTGGATGGGGCCGAGTTGATCGACAGGCTGGCCGATGACGTTCATCACGCGTCCCAGTGTGCCACGGCCCACGGGAACCGAGATCGGGCCGCCCTGGTCAATGGCCTTCATGCCGCGCACCATGCCATCGGTCGGCTCCATGGCGACGCAGCGCACGCGGCCTTCGCCCAAGTGCTGCTGCACTTCGAGAATGACGTTGATGTTAACCGGGACATCGAAGCCATCGCTGACCACCTTCAGAGCTTCGTAAATCGGCGGCATGGCAGACTCGTCAAATTGAACGTCCACCGCCGGTCCCGCAATTTGAATTACGTGTCCAGTGTTTTCAGGCATACAGTTCTCAGTTCTTGGTAGCTCTTAGCTTTTAGCCGTTAGCTTTTAGCGTGAACCTTCCCGCCCCAAGCTAAGGGCTAAAGGCTAAGAGCTAAAAGCCTCTTCATCCCGCTGCCGCCGCGCCGCTGACGATCTCGATAATTTCTTTCGTGATCTTCGCCTGGCGGGCTCGGTTCATGGCGAGCGTCAGGGAATCGATCATGTCAGTGGCATTGTTCGTCGCGGACTCCATCGCCGTCATGCGTGCCGCATGTTCGGCCGCAACTGACTCCAGCAGCGCATGGAAAATCTGGATGCCGACATACTTCGGCAGCAAAGCGTGAAACAGTTCTCCGGGCGGCTGCTCGTAGATGTAGTCGACCTGCGCCGTGGCAAATTTTGCCGCGGCCTCATCCATTGCATGAGTGTCTGGCGGCCGCAATCCAACGCCCGCGCCTTTCGCCGCTTCGAGAGCGCGTTCTTTCTCCTTCTGCGTCATTTCTTCGGCTTGCGCTACCGAAGCCGCTCCGATTTCTTCGATAGGAAGAATTTTCTCCACGACCAGGCGTTGCGCGATGACCGACTTGAATTCGTTATAGACGATGTAAACCGAATCGATCTCGCCATTGCTGTAGCGTTCAATGATGTGTCCCGCGATTTGCGATGCGAGAGCGTAGTCAACCTTGTTCAATACGCCAATGTGTTCGCCGATGATCGTGGTACGAGCAGCCTCGTCCGAATCGGCTTTGCGCGGCTCTGCTACTCGATAGCGGCGCTTCAAAAAATCACGCCCCTTACGGCCAACGGCCTCGACTTCGATGTTCATGCCGGCTTTCCTTTCCAGGAAGCGGCTCGCCGCCTTGAGGATGTTGGTATTGAAGGCGCCCGCCAAGCCTTTGTCACCGGTGACGACGATCAACAGAACATCTTGTTCAGGCCGCTGAGCCAGCAAAGCATGGCGCGGTTGCCCGGTTTCAGGATCGTAAATCTCCGCGCGAGACACCAGCGACTTGAGCACGTTGGTCAACATCTGCGCATACGGGCGCGCGGCCAAGGCGCGGTCTTGCGCGCGGCGCAACTTCGCCGCCGAAACCATCTTCATGGCCTTGGTGATCTGCCGCGTGTTGGTCACGCTGCGAATGCGCCGCCGGATGTCGAGAATGTTTGGCATCAGTCGTTGGTCGTTAGTCGTTGGTCGTTGGCAAACCCAATCATTTGCTTAATGCTGAGCGCTACTTCGCTGCCACCGCCTGCCGCTCTGCCATGAACGCTTCTTTGCACTCCTTGATGACCTTGCTCATCTCAGACTTCAGATTGTCATCAAGAACTTTCTTTTCCATGATCGCGCGCAGCAGGCCGGGATTGCTGGCGTCCACATATTTATAGAGTTCGGCTTCGAAATCGCGAACCTGGTCCACCGCCATGTCGTCGAAAGCCCCACTGGTGCCAGCGAAAATGATGAGAATCTGCTTGGAGAACGGAAGCGGCGAGAACTGCTTCTGCTTCAGAACTTCCACCAGGCGCTGGCCGCGATTCAACTGAGCCTGCGTCGCCTTATCAAGATCGCTGCCGAACTGGGCAAAAGCCGCCAGTTCGCGGTATTGCGCTAATTCCAGCTTCAGGCTGCCAGCAACCTGGCGCATGGCTTTGATCTGGGCGCTGCCGCCAACACGGCTCACGGACAGTCCTACGTTCACCGCGGGACGTACACCTTGGTTGAACAAATCGGTTTCAAGATAAATCTGTCCGTCGGTGATCGAAATGACATTCGTTGGGATGTAAGCAGAAACATCGCCCGCCTGGGTTTCGATCACGGGAAGCGCCGTCAGCGATCCGCCGCCATTCTTATCGCTCAACTTCGCAGCGCGTTCCAGCAAACGAGAATGCAGGTAGAAGACATCACCGGGATACGCTTCGCGTCCTGGCGGCCGCCGCAGCAGCAGCGAAATCTCGCGGTAGGACGCTGCGTGTTTCGACAAGTCATCGTAGATGACCAGCGCATGACGCTTGGAATCGCGGAAGTATTCGCCGATCGCGCAGGCGGCATAGGGAGCGATGTACTGCATCGGCGCGGGCTCGGAGGCCGACGCGGCGACCACGATGGTGTAATCCATCGCGCCGTAGTCGCTTAGAATCTGAACCACCTGGGCGATCGAAGAACGCTTCTGCCCAATCGCGTTGTAAATGCAAATCAGGTCGTTGCCCTTGTTGTTGATGATGGTGTCGATGGCGACGGCGGTCTTTCCCGTCTGGCGGTCGCCGATGATCAACTCGCGCTGTCCCCGGCCGATCGGAATCATGCTGTCGATCGCCTTGAGTCCGGTAGCCATGGGCTCCCGCACCGGCTGGCGGTCAATGACGCCGGGGGCGAGGCGTTCGAGGGCGATGAACTTGTCGGTATTGATCGGACCCTTGTCGTCGATCGGCTGGCCAAGCGAATTCACCACGCGCCCGATCATGGCGTCACCCACCGGCACGCTCATGATGCGCCCGGTTCGTTTGACCTCGTCACCTTCCTTAATCTCCGTATATTCACCGAGCAGCACCACGCCGACCTGATCCTCTTCCAGGTTCATCGCGATTCCGGCCACGCCATGCGGGAAGGAGAGCAGCTCTCCGGCCATGACCTTGTCGAGACCGTGCACGCGGGCGATACCGTCGCCCAGGGTGATGACTGTGCCGACTTCGTCGACCGCAATCTTCGATTCGTAGTTCTCGATCTGCTGCCGGATTAACTGCGTAATCTCGTCTGCTTTGATTTG
>DATEJO010000123.1:0-2693 GCA_035277905.1 Candidatus Sulfotelmatobacter sp. | reverse complement strand
GAGACTCCAATGCCCACGACCTTGTTGGCGCTGCCCGAAGGTGCCGGCAGTTTCTCCGGTTTCGGCGCGGCTCCCGCAGTCATCCGCGGCTTCAACTTGCAGTCCGCCGCCGCTTTGACCTTGGCAATTAATTCCCGCGCGATTTCGGCCATGTGCGCCGAAGCATCTTTCGGCTTCGTAACAAAATCAAATGCGCCAAGACCCAGCGCCTTCATGGTCACCATGGCGCCGTCGGTGCTGTGCGAACTGAACACAATCACCGGTACCGGTTGACGCCGCATAATTTCCTTCAGCGCATCGATACCGTTCATGCCGGGCATCTCGAGGTCGAGCGTGACCACGTTGGGCTTGAGTTCCTCGATCTTCTTCAGGCAGAACGAACCATCCATGGCCGTACCGACCACATCGATGGACTCATCGGCAGCCAGCATCTGCGGGATCAGTTTGCGCATCAGCGCCGAGTCGTCGACCACAAGCACGCGTACCTTCTTCATGCCTGCCCTCCCGCGACGGGAGTGAACGCCAGCCGCATTCGATCGGTATGCGTAAGTAACAAGCCCGCGTTTGTCCGGCCCATCTCCTCTGGACGTGAGCGGGCCACATGCTCCACGACCGCTGGCAGATTGAGGATGAGCACAACGCGCCCGTCACCGAGAATCGAGGCGCCGGAAACCAGGTCGGTGGAGAACGTCTGGTCATCGAGCGCTTTGATAACCAGTTCCTCCTCACCTTCGAGCGAGTCGACGATGAGGCCATATTTCTTTTCTCCAACGGTGATGACCAGAACGAACAGCTTGCTCTTATGATCTTCACCCGCCGGACGTCCAAGGCGCAGCACCGGAAGCACCTGGTTGCGCAGTTGCAGCACTTCGTAGTTATCGACCTGATGAACCTCGGTCTCGATGGTTCGCGATATTTCGATCACCGAGTTGAGTGGAATCGCATACAGCCGTTGTTCCACCCAGAACAACAGTGCCTTGATAATCGCCAGCGTGAGCGGCAGTTTCAGGCGGAACGTGGTTCCCTGCCCAAGCCGGGTTTCGACGCTGACTGACGCTTTCAGCCGATGCAGCACGCTCTGCACTACATCCATGCCAACTCCGCGCCCGGAAACTTCAGTGACCTGTTCGGCCGTAGAGAATCCCGGGCGGAAGATGAAGTTGAGCGTTTCCTGCTCGCTCATCTTCGCGGCTTCCTCTGCGGTCGTCAGGCCCATCTCGATCGCCTTGGCGCGAATCTTCTGTGAGTCAATGCCGCGGCCATTGTCGGTAACTTCGACGATCACCTGGTTGCCCTGGTGATAGGCATTCAGCTTCACGGTGCCCTGCGGCTGCTTCCCAGCTTTCTTCCGTTCATCAGGCGATTCGATACCGTGGCTGATCGCATTCCGCACCAGGTGGGTCAGCGGCTCTGCGATTGCATCCAGAATGCCTTTATCGAGATCGGTCTCTTGGCCGCTCACCATGAGCTCAACATCGCGTCCACACTGGCGCGAAACATCACGCACCATGCGCGGGAACCTCCGGAACAACTGGTCGACCGGTACCATGCGGATCTTCATCACCGAGCGTTGCAGATCGTTGAGCACCCGCGACTGGAAGGCCATAGCATCGGCGAACTTGCCCCGCAGCAGTTCCTTCGGATAACGGGTGGCAAACTCGTTGAGCGCCTGCTGCAACATCGACTTGCCGATGATTAGTTCGCCCACCAGATTAAGCACGTTGTCGATGCGCCCAGCCTCCACGCGCAGCACGTTTTCCTGCGTCGCTGCAACTACAGCGGGTGCGCTCGCTGGAGCCTGCGTCGAAGATTCGAGAGCAGGAGTTGTGGGCTCGACAGATTCTTCAGGCGCGAGAGCCGTCACCACCGCCTGCTTCGGAGCAGCACTGGCTTTCAGCAGTACCTCGACCGTCACTTCCTCAACGATGGTGGGAATCTTGCACTTGGCGGCGATCTGATCGGGCGTCTGCACACTCGCCAGCAGGAACTCGACCTGTTTCGTCGCGGCGGGCGATTTCGGATCGGGATGCATCGCGATCACCGGACCCATCGTGCCAATGGCATTTTGCACCAGCTGGCGTCCCGCGATCGGCATCGCACAGTGCGGATCGATCTTCGCAACCACGTGAAGCACGTCCAGGCCATCGCCCTGCGCCTTCGACATGGCCAGCTTCTCGTACTCGGTCCACAGCGATGCCACCTTGCTGGCAGCCTTCGCCGCCGCGGGTTTCGCAAACGGCGTCTTTGCAGAAGCCGTCTTTAAAGCAGCCGTTTTGCCTTTCGCAACTTTTCCCTTTGCGGTCTTGCCAGCAGCCTTCTTCGGGCTGCGAGCGTTGATCTTTTTCGGTGCCGCCGTCAGCTCTTCGATTTTTCTGCTAAGCGTCCGGGTGGCAGGCAGCTTCGTACTCTTGCGATAGGCCGCAATCATTTCCGTGAAGATGTCGGCCGTGGCAAAAGCAATATCGGCAACCGCAGCGTGGTTGTGCGTGCCTTCGAGTGAGAGGGCATCTTCGAACTGATGCGCCAACTCGCTCAACTCGCGCAAACCGCACGCCGCCGAGTCGCCCTTCAGGGTGTGAACCGTGCGCCGGATCGAGCGTACGATCTCCTCATCACCTGGATTTTTTTCGAGCTTCAGCGCCTCTTCGTTGAGGGCCTGCAACAGTTCCTGCGAGGTCTCAAAGAAAAGCTCG
>DATEJO010000122.1:0-11155 GCA_035277905.1 Candidatus Sulfotelmatobacter sp. | reverse complement strand
GTTGAGCGGCGGTCAATCGGTGAAATCACTTATGAAATGTCGCAGAATACGCGGGATGTGACGCATCCAAAGTTATTCACTGTCTTTTTTTTCAGAGGTTCCTTGTTTGGTATTTGCTAAAACCCCCACTTCTCCCAAAATCGGGGAGAAGTGGGGCACCCATTTCGCACGGAACTTTCTCCACTGAGCGGGGTTTGAGAGCGAGATGCGACGCATCAATAGAGGAATGCCTTGGCAAGGGTTCAGGAAATTTTGGAGCAGACCATTCCCGGCGGAATCAGCATCCGAATCATCTATGAGGCTCAAAGAGAGGGAAATCTTTGAAGAGACGTATCGGGTGATCGCCGTAGAGAATGGAAGTATGACTATCCAGGGAGTGCGCAGCGGAAACCTTTTGACAATTGTGAATCCTTCGGGCCCTCTCACCGAAGCCGAGTATCCGCCGGGGCGGTTGATCGCGTTGAGCGATCCGTTGAGTCCGACGCCGAATTAGAGCGTGGGCAGCGCAGCGCCTGAAGGCGCATGGATTTTTGCGCTATCAGGGCACCGCTAAAGCGGTGCCCTGATACGGGCTTTTTGAGCGCGGTTGTATTCCTTTCGAGTTTTAAAACCACAGTTCATTTCTCCATCTCCTCCATCTCCTGTGTCATGAGCAGGGCAGATTCGTCCTTGCCTGCGGTTGCAAAACGGATTTAACCACCAAGGACACGAAGGGGCACGAAGGAATTTGCGTGTCGAGACGCCTGCGCTATTCGCCTTGCTTTGCTCGGCGGACAGCCGAGGCGGCTGTCGCTACGCGGGCTACTGGAGATCGGTCTTGTCGGGGTTGTAGTAGAAGCGGAAGCGAAGGGCGAGATACGGTCCGGTGAAATCGCTGGGGAGTGGTGGGAACGGATTGGATGCGGTGATGGCGCCCCAGGCGGGCCGATCGAGGGCTACGTCGCCGGAGGGAGCGATCAGGCGCATGTCAGCGACTTTTCCGTCTTTCGTGATGGCGAACTCGATGGCGAGTTTCCCTTTCTTCATTGAGGCGGATTCGGGAATGAGGTTATACCAGTTCTCTCGCACGTCCTCAAGAATGCGCTGGAGATAAGGACCGAAGTCGACGCCCTGCGTGTCGCTGAGAATATCGAGCGCGCCGAGCTGACGTCCCTTGGCGCCGGTACCTAATCCGAAGTCGCCTCCCTGGCCTCCTCCCACACCAGCGGCTTTGCGCGCGGCCGCGGCTGCAGCGGCCTGCTGAATTGCGGAGCCTGCGCTCATGCTCCCCGTGTACTTGCTGAAAGAATTCTCGGGGCGAGCAGGCATCTGCATCTGCGCCGTCTCGTTGCTTTCGAATTGCGGACGCTGCGAAGGTTGCGATTGTTGCGGCTGCTGCTGGGGCGGAGCCTGATTCTGCGCCATAGCTTGCGGCGGCGGAGCAGGAGCGGCGGGCTCAGGAGTACGAGGTCCCTGCGGTCCGGGACGTCCCGGAGGCGGCGTGGCGAGAATCTTGCGCAATTCTTTGGGATCGAGTTCGGGGTGACGCGAGGTGGCGATGCGGTCTTTGTCCGATGCGATGTTGGTGTTCGGCTTATGGGTGAGCTTCTGCGCGTCGGGCGGAAGCGCCAGGAAGGTCATGTTCTTGTCCTGCAGCGGATTCACCGGAACTACGGTGATGTGATGCCATCCCATAGTCTTCTCGATGAGGGGAAGGTTCCAGAGAAAGATGAACAGAACAAGGTGGGCGATGATGGAAATCCAGGCAGCTTCGCGGCGGCGGGAGCGCGCGAGATCATCCTGTAACTGAATGAGGAGATGGGGAACGCGGGCGTCGAGCTCGCGGTAAGCGGCTTCCCAGTCTTGGGTATCGTAGAGTCCGAGCTGCTCGGGTTCGTGCTTTTCAGGCGGAGCAACCGGATCTTGAAATGGAATATGGGTGATCGGCATGCTCTGGGTCTGGTTGTGTCCGCCTGTCGTTTAGAAACGAAATAGAGGCACGACGTTGCATTGGGCTTGCTTGTGAAGAAGATGCAATCGGCGCGCGCGCTCTACCGCTTGGGTAATCCTATTTTCGCATCTTTTATTGGATTCTGCTGCTGACAATTGGGGAGCGACTTTGGTGTGTAAACAAGTGTAAATGGAGGGGTTGAGCCGGTCGTTGGTCGTTCGTCGCTAGTCGTTGGCTGATCGTCTCGTGCCGGGACCGGGCAGAGATCCTTCGCTTCGCTCTGGAGGAACGAACGTGAGAAGTCTATTGGATCGCGGCGATTGCGCCTTTCGCTCCTACTGCTATGGCTCCTTGGATTTGGAATGCGGCTATGGCATTGAATGGGGTCGGATTATTTTTCAGGCTCAGGCGGCGCGGGATCGGCGACGAACCGAACTCGAGGATGGAATCTTGCGCCAGGACTAACAGATGATTGTTTGCCCCGTAGGTTGCGGCGGAGAAGTAGGCCTGCGGATGGAATTCTGAGAGGTGCCAGGTTTTGCCTCCGTCGTGGGTGAAGGCGAGGTTGGGTCCGTCGGCGGCGGGGTGCTTGTAGTCTCCACCGGCGATTACGCCGTCGGTGGCGTTGCGGAAAGCGATGGAGAAAATTCCGGCGGAGTCGGGGCCGTGAATGATGGGAGTGTCGAAGACTTGCCAGGATCGGCCGTTATCGGAGGAGTGGAAGACGCGGGCGGTCTTGCCTCCCGTGGCGAACCAGATGTTGGGATCGTGGGGGTCCGTGGTGGAGGAAGGGGGCCTCCGACTGCGCAGTTGCCCGTGATGCGCTTGAGCAACTGCTCCGCTCAGGACGACAGAGTTGGAACTGAGAATGGCAAGGCAGGAGTTGGAGGCGGCGAAGGCGCCTTCGCCTTCGAGGGCTTCAGGGAGCCGTTGGGGCGGGAGCTGATGCCACGTTTTGCCGTCATCGGTGACGAGCAGTTCGAATTTTGGTCTGCCGTTTTCGTCGGGGACGGGATCGCCGAGAGCAATTCCGTGGTGCGGATCCCAGAAGGCGATGGAATCGAAAAATCCTTTGGGATTGGTGTTGGTAAATTGGAGCTGCCAGTGCTGGCCTGCGTCCGTTGTGTGATAGATGCGGGATTGATCGCCGGGGCCGGAGGACATGAGGAAAGCTTCGTCGGCGGAGAAGGCGACGACTCCGCGGAAGTCGAGCGCGGTGGCGCCGGGGACTTGAGCGGGAGTCCAGGTGCGGCCTGCATCGATTGTGCGGAGATAGGTTCCGTGCGTGCCGCTGGCCCAGATGATTTTTTGGGAAACGGCGCTGATGCCGCGGAGGCTTTCGGTGGTGTGGGAAGTTTGGAGATGTGGGGTTGATTGAGCTGCCGCAGAGACGGCGAGGATCAGGACTAACAGGCGCATGGGGCATTTTCGCATTGAACTCAAAAACCCCACCCGAAATGGGTGCCCGCGTTTTCGGATTGAAGTCAAAACCCCCACCCTTCGGCAGGCTCAGGGCAGGCTTTCTGGCAAAACCGGCCCGCAGAAATGGGGCACCCGGCTCTTAATCTTGCGGCGTCGCTTGTGGTTTTCATGGCATTCACACTTGCAACCATTCTTTGGGCGTAGACTTCATAGATAGAAGTTCGTTTTGTCTTGCCCGCGCCACTCTTTTCAGCTTTTGCCATTGGACACAGGCGACGAGTCCTTTCTAACGGCCTTGCATTGCGGCTGTAAATCTTGCGTTTTGGGGAAAATATGTATCGGAATTTTTACAAAGCGGCAGGTGTGGGCCTGCTGGTTGTGACGGGCAGTTGGGGATGGGGACAGACGCTGAAGTTGCGTCCGCGTGAGGGAGAAAATAAAGAGGCGCCGAAGGTGGTTGCGCCGACGCCGGTGACAATGGAGATGAGTGTTCCTGCGGGGACTCCGATCAACGTGGCTCTGGATTCGGAGGTGCGGATTCGGAAGGCGGGGCAGGCGATCCACGGCAAGACGACGCAGCCGGTGTATGCGTTTGACAAGCTGCTGATTCCGGTGGGGACGACGGTGAACGGCAAGATCGCGGCGATCGATCCGGTGCCGGGGAAGGTGCGGACGATGGATGCGATGGATGGAAATTTTTCGCCAATCCGCGCCGTGCACGTGCAGTTTGATGAGCTGGTGATGGCGGATGGACGGCATGTGCCGATACAGACCGTGGCATCTCCTGCACCGAATGGCGTGCTGCGGTTTGTCTCCGCGAAAACGGAGAAGAAGAACAAAGTCGAAGGCATGGCCTCGAAAAAAGTGAGCGAGGCGAAGAGTCAAATTCATCAGCAGTGGAGCGATCTGCAGAACCAGATTCATGCGCCGGGAAAAATGCACAGGCTGAAACGGCTGGCGATGGAGCAGCTGCCCGTGCGTCCGCAATATATGGATGTTGGGACGAGCTTCAACGCGGACCTGGTGACGCCGCTGGATTTTGGAACCGAGTCGGTGAAGCCGGAAGCATTGATGCAGATTGGAACGCCCCCGCCGTCAGGGAGCGTGGTGCATGCGCGGCTGGTCACGCCGCTGAGTTCGGCGACCTCGAAAAAGGGGGATAAAGTCGAGGCGCTGATCACCCAGCCGCTGGTTGTGTCGGATCATTTGATATTGCCCGAGGGAAGCATCATTCGCGGATCGGTGATGCAGTCGCAGCCGGCGCGGAGACTGGGACGGAATGGGCAGCTGCGAATCCTGTTTCATGAAGTGGCTCCGCCGAACGGGCTGGAGCAGAAAGTGGAGACGAGCCTGGAAGGAGTCGCGGTCTCGAAGGGCGAACATCTGAAGCTCGATGCGGAAGGCGGGGCGCAGGTGACGACGCCGAAGACGCGGTATCTGACGACGGGAATTCAGGTCGCGCTGGCGGCCGGGTCGGCGATGCCCGACAGCGATGCGCGCGCGGGTGGCGGAGGTGGCGGTGATCTTGGCGGCAGCGCGGTGAATGGCGCATCGGGATTCCGGCTGGTGGGAACGATTGTAGGGCTGGCAGCGCGTTCGAGAATTGTTGCGGCGGGATTCGGGTCGTATGGAGCGGCAGCGGGAATCTATTATCGCTTTCTCAGGCGCGGCAGGGATGTGGTGTATCCGAAGGATATGGCGATGGTGATTGGGCTGGGGACGCGGGATGGGAAGAAGACGGGGGAGGCAGGAACGGATTCGGGCTCGGCGCTGCGCGCTTCTTCGGAATGATTACGTTTCCTTCTTAAAGGCTTGCGTGGCGCGGGCGTGATGCTCGCGCGACGGCCGGAGCTACAGCAAACGCCGCTGGCGCGGCTGGACAGCCGAGTCGGCTATCCCTACGTGATTCGATCTTATTTTGCGGTGAAGTCGGCGAAGGACGCGGTTTTGCCAATGTAGATGCGCAAGCTGCAGGTGGGACCGACGTGGGCAAAGGCGACTTCCAGACTATCGGACGGCTGCTCGACCTGGGCTGACTCCATGGGGCCACGCGCAACATCCTGCTTCTCGTCGTAGGCTGCGCCGGGGGTGACGTTCTTGTTGACGACGAGCGTCCAGTTGCCGTGGGCGGGAATGGGATAGAGCGTGTAGGCACCGATCGGAATCAGCGAGTGGTTGAGCGTCAACTGGGCTTCGGTGAACAGCGTCATGGGCACGCCGCCGGGCGCCCAGGGCTTTCCATTGGAAAGCTTCTCTTTACTGTTGGGGATGGGATCGTAGCGCACGTACACCTGGCGTCCATCGTCGAGGTTGCAGGTCGTGGTCGCGGTGGCAGCGGAAGCGTTATTGGCTTGTGCGCCGAGAGAAGGGGCCAGGAATACGGATATGAGTAACGCTCTCCAGACGATTGTGGCGGACATGGGGAAGCCTCCAGCGCAAAAGTGTAGCGCTGGAAGGGCATGCAGGGGAAGGGGAAACGTTTTCCGGTGGGGATGAATGGGAACTCGGGGCGCTTATTTTGTAATTGGGTAATTGAAAACCTGGACATCCGAGGCGGCTGTCGCGACGTGGGGCTTGTACTTACGGTTTCGGTACAGAACAAGGTTTTTTGTTTCGTTGAGGGTGGGATGGTGTATCTTGCAAGATTCCCGATGGGGCGGGACGTGGCCAGGGAGTATTGCGTTTGTCTCGAGTCCTGTATCGAAGAGCCAGCTTTCCGGCAAAGCTGGCGGTGATGATTGCGTGTGTTTTTGTCGCGGAGGGATGCTTCGCGTTTTCGGGCGCGTTCCTACTTCAGAGTCCTGCCTCGGATAGTCCTCAATCCAGTTCACAGAGTGCTCCGGCTTCGGCCAGCGTGAAGCCGGATGCGATGAATTCACAGGCCGCGTCGGCGGTGCTGAGTCCTCGTGCGTCTGCGGGGAAGGATGAGGCTGTCAAGCCTGCGATCAAGAGCACTGCGAGTCAGCCGAGCCTCACGATTCCGCGTTTGCGGCATGCGCCTTCGCTCGATGATTTTTTGTCGATGAAGCCTGAGGGAGAGACGGCGCTGGACATGGCGAAGGTCACCGGCTTCACACAGCGCAATCCGCATGACGGCGAGCCAGTGTCGGAGCCGACGGAGGCGTATCTAGGGTACGACCAGAAAAATCTGTACGCGGTGTTTGTCTGCTTCGACGATCCGAAAAAAGTGCGGGCGCGGATGTCGGTTCGCGAGGATGTGTACGACGACGATCAGGTGGAGGTCATCCTCGACACATTTCACGACCGGCGGCGCGCGTATGCGTTTCAGACGACTCCGCTGGGGGTGCAGTGGGATGCGATATGGACCGAGGCTTCGCGCGAGGAGGAGACGCAGGGACACTTCGATACTTCGTTCGACACGGTGTGGGATTCGAAGGGGAAGGTGACGAGCCAGGGATTCGTGGTGTGGATCGCGATTCCGTTCAAGAGCCTGCGGTTTCCGGCAGCGAAGGTGCAGGACTGGGGAATCATTCTTTACCGCGGCATCACGCGAAAGACAGAAGATTCATTCTGGCCGCACATTTCGTTGAAGGTGGAAGGGCGGCTGGGACAGGCGGCGACGCTGTATGGGCTGGAAGGAATTTCTCCGGGGCGGGATGTTGAGTTGATGCCATACAGCCTGCTGCGCGGATTTCGTGCGCTGGATACGCGGGATCCGATGAATCCTTATTTTCAGAACGCGGCGATCCAGGGGCAGCCGGGGATGGACGCGAAGATCGTGTTTCACGATCACTTCACGCTCGATCTGACGGCGAATCCAGACTTCAGCCAGGTGGAATCGGAAGATCCGCAGATCACGGTCAATCAGAGATACGCGGTGTACTTTCCGGAGAAGCGTCCGTTCTTTTTGGAGAACGAAGATTTTTTCCGGACGCCGATGAATCTGTTTTTCACGCGGAACATTGGAGATCCATCGGCGGGAATCCGGCTGACGGGGAAAGACGGGCCGTACTCGGTGGGGTTGATGACGTCGGATGACCGCAGTCCGGGGCTCGCGCTGCCGAATTACTTTCCTTTGTCGGGGATGCGATCGTACTTCACGATTGCGCGAGTGAGCCGCGACATTTTCAAGCAGTCGAGCGTGGGTGCGCTGTATACGGACTGGGAATGTCCGACGACGGGCGAGTACAACCGGATTGGCGGTGTGGATACGCGGCTGAAGTTCAGTCCGAACTGGACGCTTGACGGGCAGGCGGTGACGAGCACCAGCAATATTTTCGGGAATTTTTTTGCGAGCACATACTCGCCGGCGAATTGCGAAGCGAATTATTTTCCGTTCAGCTCGGGGAATCAGGGGAATGGGAATCATTATTCGGGGCCGGCGGAGAAACTCGAACTGCATCGCGACGGCCTGCACCTGACGTACGACGGAACATACAACGACATCAGCCCGGGATTCGTGTCGATGCCGGGATTCATCAATCGCGTGGACATTCGCGAGATGAATCAGGAGATCGATTACCGGTTCCGTCCGAAGAGCGGGTGGGTGGTGGATTGGGGACCGTCGCTGATTGCGCGGTACGACTTCGATCACACGGGGCTGCGGCTGGATACGGATTACAGTCCGTATTTCGTGGTACAGGGGCGCGGGCAGACGATTATTGCGGTGCACCCGTATGAAGAGTTCCGGGAGCGGTTGCGGCCGCAGGATTTTTGCTTTTATGGATTCGGGGCGTGTCCGGGGGCGCAAGGGACGGCGACAATTTATCCGAATCAGGATTATCACGAGCGGACTAGTGGTGCATCGATTCAGACGAGCTATTTCAAGAAGGCGACGATCCTTGCGAGCTACCAGTTTGGGGACGGCGTGAATTTTGTGGCGCAGCCGGCAGTGCCGGATCCGTATGCGCATCCGTATGTGGCGCGCGAGGACGTGGGCCAGGCGGAGCTGTCCGTGCGGCCGATCAAGCCGCTGAAAATCGACAATACCTATTTGTTTGAGCGGCTCGAGGCGCAGGACAGCACGGCGGCATTTCTGCAGGCGAAGTTTCCGGGCGCGGGGCGGAGCATTCTGAATGATCACATCCTACGCAGCAAGTGGAATTGGCAATTCACGCCACAGCTTTCGTTGCGGCTGATCCTGCAATATAACGCGCTGCTGGCGGGGACGCCGGGAGTGGGCTCTCCGTATACGTACTTGCCGACGCAGAAGCAGTTCAATGCGGACTTTCTGATTACCTATTTAGTGCATCCGGGGACGGCGATTTATGTGGGGTACAACAGCGATCTGCAGAATCTGAACGTGATTCCGGGAATGCCGGGCGTGCCGGGGTATGTGACGAATACGGCGCGGGGGTATATGAATGACAGCCGGCAGTTTTTTGTGAAGGTGAGTTATTTGTTTCGGTTTTGAGCAGTGAGCGATGAGCTGTGAGCAGTGAGCTTTCAGCCGTCAGCTATCAGCTCTCAGCTATCAGTTGAAGATAAACCCTGGGCGGACGCCTCGCTTCGCTCGGCGGCAACTGATGGCGCTTCGTTAAACAGGGCGCGTGGCTGTTTCGTGTTGATGCTTGCTTTTTGGCTTCGCGTTTACTACATTGACCATTCTCCCCAGAGTCCCAGTTGAAGTGTTGAGGAGTCGTTGATGAGTAGAAGGCAGGTTGTGCCGGCGAGCATTGCCGGGGTGATCGGCGCTGCGTTTTTATTGCTGAGTTTATCAAGCTGTGCGCACAACACCCATTTGACGGGGATCAACATTGTGCCAGGGAATGGGACCTTCGCTGCCGTCGATCCTTCGGCATTTTTCCAGTACAGGGCTTACGGCACGTATATTCATCCGCCGAAGACCGTGGACATCACAAGCACCGTGACGTGGCAGACGGCCAATCCACAGGTCGTTCAGTTCACCGGCCCGGGGGTGGTCTCGCCGAATACAAACTGCGGCGTGGCACAAATCTATGCCACCATGCACGACAGCCCCAACGACATCGTGAGCAACCAGGTCTCGATCACGGTCGACGGCCCCGCTAGTCTCGGATGCCCTCAGGGCACGGCCACGAACTCGCTGGCGGTGACAGTGTCGCCAGTTGCGGACGGAAATGTGGTCAGCGCTCCAGCGGGCATAAATTGCGGAGAAAGCGGAACGACGTGCTCCTTTCAATTCTCAACGGACTCTTCGGTCGTTCTCAGCGAGACTCCGGCTTCGGGACATTCATTCCTAGGGTGGTCGGGCGGCGGTTGTTCGGGCACGGCGACCAGCTGTACCGTGCTCATGAACGCAAGTCTCGCGGTGACGGCCACGTTTGACTGACCTCAGCACCTGAGGGTTGGGCCACCGCGTTTGGCTGGGAGCCGTTAAGCCTGAGATCCTTCGCTGCGCCTGAAAGGCGGCTCCGCTCAGCATGAGGCAGGGTGATTCCCGAAGCGTGAATCGGCGCTCAAATCGGCGCGCGGTTTGCTGAATCCTGTGGAAATCCGGTAGAATCTAAAGATTCGAATCGAGGTCCCAAGGCATATGAAAGCAGCTATTCATCCGTCTTATAACGAAGTGCGCGTGCATTGCGCGTGCGGGAACACCTTTATGACGCGGTCGACGCACAAGGGCGACATCGCAGTAGAAATCTGCTCGAACTGCCATCCGTTCTTTACCGGCAAGCAGAAGCTGATGGACACCGCGGGCCGCGTGGAGCGCTTCCGCCGGAAGTACGCCAAGGTGGAGACGGCGAAGAAGTAACGTTTCGCCACGGATTGGCGCGGATTTTAGGGATTTAAGGGAAAAATTGGCCCTCGCTGCGGCGGGGGCTTTGTTTTGGGCTTCGGGCTTTCGCTAGGCGAGTGGGGCTACTGTAAAATCTTGCTGAATGAAGAAGTTTTGGGATAACTCGGGATCGGCTGCTTTGCAGGCGGGTGGCGATGGCGTCTCGCTTGTAGTGCCGGCATCTGTGGCGATCGGGGCCGTGACGATTTCTCCGGCTACGGTGTTGGCGCCTATGGCTGGAGTGACCGACACCGTGTTCCGGCGATTTATACGGAATCTTGGGGGATGCGGGCTGATCATGACCGAGTTCACGTCGGCCGATGGCGTGCTGCGGAAGAAGGATCAGAAGGCGAAGCGGTATCTGCATTTTTATGACGACGAGCATCCGATTTCGGCGCAGCTTTTCGGGAGCGATCCGCAGGTGATGGCCGAGGCCGCGCGGATGGTCGAGGGACTCGGGTTCGATCTGGTGGATTTGAACCTGGGCTGTCCCGCGAAGAAGGTTGTGAAGTGCAATGGAGGGTCGGGGCTGCTGCGCGATCTGCCGGCGATTGGGAAGATTTTCGAGGCGGTGCGGGCCGCCGTGACGATTCCGTTCACGGTGAAGTTTCGCGCGGGGTGGAATGACGAGGAAATCGTCTGCGTGGAGCTGGCGCGGATGGCGGAGTCGTGTGGGCTGGCGGCCGTGGCGCTGCATGCGCGGACGCGCGAGATGGGTTACAGCGGGCAGGCGCGCTGGGAATGGATCGCTGCGGTGAAGGATGCGGTGAAGATTCCGGTGATCGGAAATGGGGACATCCGGACGCCGGAAGATGCGTGCGCGATGGTGACGCAGACGGGATGCGACGCGGTGATGATCGGGCGGATGGCGCCGTCGAATCCGTGGATCTTCCGCCAGATTGAGCAGTACAGCCGGGCAGTCGAGCTGCGCTCGACCGGACAGCCGTGGGCGGCTGTCCCCACATTGGCTGTTCCTACGTATGAGCAGCCGAGCGAGGCGGATCGGTACGAGATGATCCGGACTTATTTCCGGATGCTGATTGAAGAAGAGCTGCCAGATGCGGTGGGGAAGATGAAGCAGTTCG
>DATEJO010000121.1:0-8406 GCA_035277905.1 Candidatus Sulfotelmatobacter sp. | reverse complement strand
CGGGCGTGAAGATTCCAGATGGAGAATGCGTCCCAGCCTTCGCCGTGGGGATGAACGATGACGCGTGTGATCGAAGCGTAGAGCGCGGCTCCGAGCGCGAAGAGAAAAACTGCGGTGAGAATTCGGCTGGCCGCAAAGTTGGTTTGCCAGTTTTCGATCGGCTCGGAAAGCTGGGCGGATCGTCGGCTTCGAATCAAGAGGAATGCGAAGAAGAGAAATCCGCAGACGGCGAAGTCGGTTGCGATCAAGTGGTAATTGCCTGACGCGCGGCTCAGAACGTAGACGAAGGAAAAGAGACCAAATCCGCAGCCACAAGCGAGGCAAGCGAGAACAGGAAAATCGCGCTGAGATGGCCGCTGCGGCCAGCCTAGAACGGCGATGAAATATCCGGAAGCCAGGCAGAGGAGAATCGCGAGCGGGAGCGCCATCTACTTTGCTTCCTCATTGGAGAAGAGCAGGATTCCATCGCCGAAATTCCTAACGAGTTTCAGATTCGGCGCGGGCTCGTTTGGGCGATCAGGAAAATTTCCGATGACCAGTGGATGATTTTCAGAATTGTCGATGACCAGCGGGGCGAGAGCGTATTGCGCGAGATAGTAGTCCGCGGTTCCGGCGACGCCGGCCTCTCCGATGTAGCCGATGACTCCACGCGGCGGGAGTACAGCTTTCAGAGATGCGAACCGCTGGTCGGACCGCTTTGCCACGGAATCGGGCTGAAGGTGAGCGGGGCGCGGCGCATTGCCGAGAATGCGAACTGTCGAGAGCAGGCAGCAGAACACGAAGATGAGGATTGCTACGGAGATTCGGTTCGCTGGTTGTTGGGTGACCATCAGAGGCTCTGCAGCGAGATTATACGTGGCGGATGCGGTGGAATTAGAGGCTCGGGACGTTCCCGGTTCCAATTACGCGTTAATTTTCCCGCGCAGCATAGTCACTGACGCTTTTGGAAGCACAACCGATCGCATGCTGGCGGGTAGCGTTTTTGTGAGTGGCGGATCGTTGGGCTCGGGATGTCCGTTTAGGCCATCGGACTTCCACATGTATTGCTCGCTGCCGAACGTCATCATGAAGACTGGGCCGTCGAAGGAACGATCGTGCGTGCCGTTTTGCTCGATGGCCAGTTGGATTTCGTGCGGATTGGATTGATCTTTATTGATCAGCATGAGCGAGGTCAGGCCATCGGGGCGCATGACTGCGTATGCCGTGATGAGCGTGTGTCCTGCCTCGTCTTTCAGATCGCACGTGGCGGGATACAGTTTGTGAACTCCGGCACGATGCTGTACCCATTCGAGGTTGATCATCCGGCTGGCATGATATTGCGCGGTGAAAGTTCTGATCTTGAGAGCTTCGTCCGCGACATAGTTACCGTAGGTTCCGAAACCGTGGCATCCCGGACGGAGCGGCTCGGGCTGAATGGGAGAGTGGTAATAGACGGCGCCTCCGGCGATGAGAAATGCGCCGACGCTATCGGCGAGCCAGAGGGCGGAGAAAATATCGACCATCTGCTCGGCGTTGTTGTAGGTGACGTTGCTTTCCGTGTTCATCATCGGGATGCTGTCGGGAAGGCCGTCCTGCCGCCAGACGTCGAGAATGTGGCTGACAAGTTGGGGCTCGCGAAAAAGATCGGACCAGACAATTTCGCACGGCGGAAATGGATAATGCTCGAAGCTCATGAAGGCCAAATCGGACAGGCGATTTCGGGCCTTGAGGTAATCGAGGAAGCGTCCGAGCCATGAGGTGCGGCCCTGCTCGTCGGGCCAGACTTTGATATCTTCGTTGACGCCTTCGAAGACCGGGCCTCCAAGCTTGAGGTTCGGATCGACACGGTGCAGAGCGGTCGCGAACTGCAGATAAAGCTCGGCATAGTCTTCCGGCAGCATGTTTTGGCCATCGGGTTCCTCTCCCATCTCGACGTAGGAAATCGGATAGCCGCGTTTCTTCAGGTATTCCATCTGCGCGGCGGCATCTTCCGGCGTGCCATAAAGAAGCGAAATCGGGATCATCGCCGGAAGATTGTTGGTGATGCCGCTGGTGAAGAAAAGATCGAATCCAGTCTGATCGCCGTGAGTGTCGATGTCGGATTCTGCGTGCCAGGGATCGATCGAGGAGCAGTACGTCGCTGTCTGATTCTGGTCGGGGCGATGCTGGATGTAGTCGATCTCGGTTCCGTCAGCGGCGCTGGTACCGACATAGACTTCGTGGATCGCATAGCCAACGCCGCTCCGCGGATCGCTGGGATCGTGCAGAGGAGTCGTGGGGCAGGTCGATTCCGTCATCCATATGCGGAGAAAGCGCACCGGCATGGGCGAAGAGCTAAGCCGGATGCTGGTTTTTCCGCCGGTGTTTTCGTTTCTGATCCCGTATGGAAATGCCGCCCAGACTCCGGCGGTCGGTTTCTCCATCGGGTTATCGCCGGTCCAGTATTGGACTTCGTACTTGCTTGCGAAGGGGACGGCCCAGTGGATCGTCATACAAGTGACGGATTCGACTGATCCGAGATCGATCACAACCCACTGCGGATGAGCCGAGTCCGGCTGGCCGGAGAATTTTCCGGAGAGGTATGGATTACTTTTCCAGAATGTATCGGGATTTCCATCAGTGATGCGGGAATATCCGTGCTCGGAGCCGCCGTTGCGCGTGGTGCCGCGATGCGGCAGAGGGTATCCGTAGGAATGGCGGATGGGATCCTTCAGGTCGGTGCTGCCGGTGAAGTATCCCTGCTTTTTGGCGGGCTCGCTCCATGTGCCATTGGGATTCCAGTGCCACGCTCCGATCGAGAGTTCGGTGTTCTGGCGGTATGTGATCGGTCCCCATCCGGCGGAGAGGCATTGCTTGACCATTTCGGGCGTGTAGATTTTGTCGACGACCCCGTTCGGGAGGATGTCCATCGAGCTGCCGAGCGCCTGATCGGGATCGAAGTGGATCGGACTAGCGGAGAAAGAGACGCGCACGGTTGAGACACGCGAGTTTTCTGAGAGGCGAGTAGCTGCCTGGAGCGTCCGAGGAACTACAGTGAGCGCGGCGGCAGTGCTGGCCGTGCCGAGGAATTCACGACGCGAGATGCGAGTTTTCATGGGATGGGCGGAAGTATAACCAAACTCGCCGGGCTTCGTCCCGGACAGCCGAGGCGGCTGTCTCTCCGCGACACAACTTAGAAAATAAACTTTGCCGCCAACTGAATCTGGCGCGGGGCATAGGCGGCGTTTGGCTTCATGAAGTTGTTTGGTAGTTCGTAATATCCGGGGTAGGGTGCGATATTCGCCGTGACTGAGCTCTGCACGAACGTGCTTGCCGAGGCCACCATGCCGCTGGAGGTGATCGCGACACGCTGATTATCGCGATTGAACAAGTTGAAAGACTCCGCAATCAAGTTGAGCTTGTAGCGTTCGCGGAAACGGAAAGTGCGTGTCAGTCTGATGTCAGCGGTGGAGTAGTCCGGTCCCGTAAAGGCATTGCGGCTATAGCCGGGAAGGCGGTCGTTTAGATCGTTGCTGTCCTGATTAGGATCTCCGGCGACGGTAGCGTTGAACGGTCGGCCTGTGCCGTAATTCACCACGCTGGAAAACCTCCAGCCGTTCAAGAATCGACCCAGGAGTTCGTGGCCTCGATGGAATGGATGCGGCTCTACAGAAAAGGCGGCGACGAGTCGTTGACGCTGATCAGTGACACTGGGGCCGCGTTCGGTCGAAGGATTGTAGGCGTTCTGGACTGTTGCCGGCTGTCCCGCGACGAGCGCGTCTTGTCCATCGTCGATGGCGTGGGCGTAAGTGTACGAGAGGCGAAGATAAGTTCCGCGAGCGACGCGACGGTTCACAGAAAGAGTTGCGCCGCTGTAGTAGCTGGAAGCGGCGCTCTGGAATTCGTCGATTGCGCCGAGATCGGCGATCGGCCTGCCCAGAGGATTAATGCAGGGCGGCCACGGACAGGTCAGTGATCGCGTGAACTGCCAGGTCGCGAACGAGTCGACCGTGTAATAGCCTCCGGTGAAGATCGATCCGGTCGAGTCGAAAATCGGATACGTCCGGGCGACGGGTTGCGGCAGGTTTACGTCGAGCGCGCGAATCAGGTGCTCCCCATGAACGTTGAGCACCGACACGGAGACCGTCGTTTTGGCAGCAACTTCTTTCTCAAGAGTCAAGCTGGCTTGCTGCACGCGCGGAGTCACGAAATTTGTGGCAAAGGCAGAAACGTCGTGAGTCACGCCCTGGGTGAATCCGGCGGGCAGGGCGCAGTTTGCTCCGTACATAGGACAGCTCACCAGCGGGTTGGGATACTGCGGGAAGACCTGGTGGTCGTAGTAGTCGGTGTTGTTCAGAAAGAGCTGTGAATCGGTGATTCCATTCTCGTTCTGGATGACTGAATTGTAGATCTGCGGAATCCGTACGAAAAAGATTCCATATCCGCCGCGCACGACAAGCGGGCGGGCTTTCCCGAAGGAATAGGCGAATCCGGCGCGTGGGGCGAAGTTGTAGGGCTGAAATGGGACTTTCCCCGTCGGTGGGAAGAGGGGATTCGAAATCAGTCCGGCAGTCGTGAACGTTTGCAAGTCCCAGCGCACGCCGAGATTGAGCGCGAGATGGTCGGTGACACGAATCGTATCCTGGGCGAAAGCGGCATATTCGTTGGTGTCGGGATGCGAAGCCGCGCTGCCAAACTTCTGAATGTAGTAATGCGGCACCTGATGCGCGTAGGCGCGCAGAGGACTCAGCTGCAGGCCCGATTCCATGGGCTCGAAAGTGAACGGGTCCACTTTGATCGGGTAGAAGAGATAGTCTCCACTCTGCTGGCTGGGGAAGAAGTCGTAAATCCAGGTGAAAAGCCCGTCGCCGCCGAATTTCCAGGTGTTGCGTGAGGTATCGATGCTCATGGTCTCGGCGAGATGGAGGCGGTGCTCGCGTGTCTGGCGCGGCAACAGGTTCGAGCGTCCCATGCCGTCGAGTATATTGGGGAGTTTCACCTGCACTTCATTCGTATTGCTGTAGGACTGCTGCACGTCGCGCGAGAATTGGCCGCGGAGATGGCTGATCCATCGGGGAGAGAAGCTGCTGGTAAGGGAAAGATTGGCAGATTCCGTCGAGACCACTTCCTGGCCGTTGTCGCTGATGGCGTCATAAGTTACCGGGCTGCCGGGGTCGAGAAAGACGTTGTTTGATCCCCAATAGCGCGTCGTATTGACCCGCAATGCGAGTTGGTGGCGCGGCGTGAGATTGATGTCGAGCTTTCCGTAGGAAGAGTTGCCGATTTGCGCCGCAGGATATTCGCCTGCGAGCGACGTCAACTGCGCCGCGGCTGCGAAGACCAGTGCTTGATCCGTGGAGTCGTAGTCTCCGGGCGAGTATGGGCCGGTGGATGCTTGCGGGACGACCTGCGAACTGCCGTCGAGGAACTCGACCACATTGGGCACATGAAAGATGTGCTGATCGAATCCGCCAAAAAAGAAAATCTTGTTGCGCTTCAGCGGACCGCCGATGGTGCCTCCGACTTGCTGCTGGCGATTGTGAGGCTTGAAGGCGAGGAAGGCATTGGATGCTCCGAAAGAACTGTCGCGCAGATAGTAGAAGGCGGATCCATGGACGTGATTGGAGCCGGATTTCGTGACGACGTTGACAACCGCGCCTCCCGAGCGGCCCTGTTCCGCACCATAGGAATTCGAGGAGACGCGGAACTCTTGCACGACCTCGGTCGAGAACTGATACGGCGCGCGATAGCGTCCGCGAGCCTGGGCGAAGAAGGCATTGTTGTAGTCGCCGCCGTCGACCAGGAAACTGTTCTGGAATCCGCGAATACCGCCGAAGGAGAGATCGCCATTCGTGGAGGACGTCAGGCTGCGGGGGTCTTGTGTCACTCCCGGCGAGAAGAGCGCGAGATCGGAGAAGCGGCGTCCGTTGAGCGGGAAATCGTTCACCGCGCGTTCATCCAATAGAGTTGAGACGGCGCTGGGCTGGGTTTCGACAAGATTCGGCGCGGCGGATACCGTGACTTTTTCTTCCGCGCTCGCGATCTTCAGATGGAACTCAAGTTGGGATATGCCGCCGACATCGATGTGCAGTTGCGGGGTGACCTCCGGGGACATGCCTTGCGCTTCGATGCGAGCGGAGTAGTCTCCGGGGGGCAGCAAGTCGAGCGCGAAATTGCCTTCTGCATCGCTGGTGGCACTCCAGCGGGTTCCGGTGGCAGTGTTGACCACTGCGATTGAGGCTTGGGAGATGCGGCCTCCGGTGGAATCGAGAACGGTGCCGCGGATCGATCCGGTGGCGGAATCCTGCGAGAACAAAAGCGCGGGAAGAAGAATCACGAACAGCACGGCTGGGCAGAGAGATCGCGTCGAAGGCATAGGTCGCCCCTGAGTGCAGAATCATGCTCGGAGGATTCCCAGCGCGCGTTAACCGGACGCGAGACGGGACTGCCGCTCGGGAAGGGCCGGGAAACGCATCAGTGTGCGGACCGGAGACTTCCTGCGGCAGGAGAAACAGGTTTGTATAGCATCGGGACGGGAAACAGTTCAGTGATTGGGACAAGAATTTTTGCGGATTTTCCCGGAGTGGGAATTGAAGAGGATCGCCACGGGGCGCTGCTGCCCTTACGTCCACCTGCGCTCTCGTGATATTTTCAAATTTCTTCTGAAACAATGATTCGATCGTACAAGGGCGTGAAGCCGGTGGTTCCTGCGAGCTGCTATGTTGATGAATCGGCGCAGATCATCGGCGACGTCGTCCTCGGCGAAAATGCGTCGGTATGGATGAATGCAGTCGTTCGCGGCGATGTGCACGAGATTCGCATCGGAGCGCACACGAACATCCAGGACAACAGCGTGCTCCATGGGATGAAGCAGCAGTGGGGCGTTTATCTTGGCGAGTATGTGACGGTCGGCCATTCCGTGACACTGCATGGATGCGTGATCGAAGACCGCTGCCTGATCGGCATGGGGACGATCATCCTGAATGGTGCGCGGATCGGCGCGGGATCGATTATTGCTGCGGGGACTCTAATCCCAGAGAAGACAGTGGTCGAGCCGGGATCGTTGTGGATGGGATCTCCGGGCAAGTTCCGGCGCAAGCTCGGTCCCGGTGAGGACGAGATGATCATGCGCTACGCGCGGAATTATCTTGGGTATAAGGACGAGTATTTGAAAGAAAGGTAAGAAAGTTCTCAGTTCTCGGTTCTCAGTTCTCAGTGAAAGCGGAGAAGCATGTGGCTTTCGACTGACGCTGAGAACTGACAACTGAGAACCGAGAACTTCATGATCAAAGCTGTTCGGGGAACTCGGGATCTTCTGCCGCCGGATACGGCGCTTTGGAATTTTGTGGAGGCAGCGGTGCGCGATGTGTTTCGCGCCTACAACTTTCAGGAAATTCGTACTCCGATTTTTGAATCGACGGAGTTGTTCGCACGCGGGGTGGGTGAAGATACGGATATCGTATCGAAGGAGATGTTCACGTGGAATGACGGCGAGCGCTTCGAGGAGGATGCGCTCAGGAAAGAATGGATTTCTCGCGGAGAGTCCGAGAATAGGTTGTACGCGGAAGGGGCAACTCCTGTTAACGCATATTTGCAGCCCTTGGGAATCTTGCTAATTAATCATCGCCCCCCGAGAAATGCGCCACCCAGCGTGCCCGACAAGCCGGAATTAGTTTGCTTTCGAGCTAAGGCTACTCTAGAAGCAGTAGAACTGCTGCTCAAAACTCACGCACATACAAAATCTCCGGATTTCTCAATGAAATACGCAGCAGACGCTCCGTACGTTCAGAGAGCCACGTTGCGCATAGTTGTGCCATCCGGCACTGCAGATTCAGCAACCTTCACCGATACTAAGGAAGTTGAGGTCGAGCAGTTCCAAACACGTACGCCCGTCTTTAAGTCGTCGCAGTCCCTTACTCTACGCCCCGAGAACACGGCAGGGGTGGTCCGCGCCTACATTGAACACCATCTTGAAAAGAATGGCCTGAACAAGCTGTATTACATCGGGCCGCAGTTTCGGAGGGAACGTCCGCAGAAGGGGCGGTACCGGCAGTTCTATCAGATTGGGGCGGAGGCGATTGGGCCGGCGTCGGCTGGCAGCGAGTCTCCCGCTCGCGATGCGGAAATTCTGGAGATGCTGGCGACTTTGCTTGATCGCCTCGGCATCACGGATTGGAATCTTGAATTGAATTCCGTCGGCTGCCCTGCGGATCGCGCTAACTTTAACGAGGCGCTTCGGAAGGCGCTCGAGCCCGTGAAAGACAAGATGTGCGCGGATTGTCAGCGGAGGGCGGTGACGAATCCGCTGCGGGTCTTTGACTGCAAAGTGCCGGAGGATCAGCCGATCATCGAGACTCTGCCTCGCATCAGCCAGTTTTTGGACGAAGGCTGCCGCGCGCATTTCGAAGCCGTGCAGGAAATTCTGAGAAAGGTCGGTGTCGACTTTCA
>DATEJO010000120.1:0-9526 GCA_035277905.1 Candidatus Sulfotelmatobacter sp. | reverse complement strand
GCCGAAGCCGCTGATGATGATCGCCCACAAAAAGCTCCATTGTCCGATCGACAAATTCACCTCGCCGAACCACAAACTCGCGATGGCGAAGAGAAAAAATCCGAACACGATCAGATAGCGGTTGTCGATGCGCGCGGTGAGGTAGCCGATGATTGGCATGGCAATAATCGCGCCTACTCCGCGCGGACTCACCGCCCATCCCGCCGCGAGCGCCGTGTAGCCGAGCAGTTCCTGGTAGAAGAGCGGCAGCAGCGTCACCAGCCCGTAGATCGCAGCGCCGAATAGCGCGATGAGCAGGCATCCCAGCGTGAAGTTGCGATGCTTGAACACGCGCAGGTCGACCAGCGGATGTTTGTGCAGAAACTGCCGAACCAGGAACAGCACGAAGCAGATGATCAGAATTCCGAAAGCCCAGCGGATCCACGTGGCGCTGAACCAGTCATCTTCCTGCCCCTTGTCGAGAATGATCTGCAGGCAGCCCAGCCACACGGCGAGCAAACCCAGTCCAATGCCGTCCAATTTTCCGGGATGAGCATCGCGAACGTACGAAGGATCTTTCACGTAGCGCGAGATCATGAACACGGCGAACATGCCGACCGGGATGTTGATGTAAAACGCCCACCGCCAGGAGTAGGCGTCGGTGAGCCATCCGCCAAGAGTGGGCCCGAGCACAGGTGCAACCACCACGCCGAGCGCAAACACGGCCATGGCGCTGCCGCGCTTTTCCGGCGCGAAACTTTCGAGAAGAATCGCCTGCGAGAGCGGCTGCAACGCTCCGCCACCGGCGCCTTGAACAGCGCGCGCAATCAGAATCATGCCCAGGCTGGTCGCTGCGCCGCACATGAACGACGAAACAGTGAAGATGATGATGCAGGCGATGAGAAATCTTTTTCGTCCGAAGCGCAGCGAGAACCATGTGCTTGCGGGGAGGACGATCGCGTTCGCGACCAGGTAGCTCGTCAGCACCCACGTCGCTTCGTCGTTGGTCGCCGAGAGACTCCCCGCGATGTAGGGCAAGGCGACCGCGGCGATGGAAGTGTCGAGCACTTCCATGAACGTCGCCAGCATGACCGCGACCGCGATCAGCCACGGATTGATTCCACCAGTAGCCGATCTGTCTTGCGCCGCAGTCATTCGTTCCCGAGCCGTCAACTCCCGAAAAGAAAAAGAGAGACTCTAAAGATGCTACAGGACCCTTCGAGGTTTCTTTATGTTCCCCTTCCGCAGCTATAACCGAACCGGTTGCCCTACTTCTCCCAGGTTTTGGGAGAAGTGGGGATTTTGACTCTGATACACAGACAACGATCTCCGCAGTTCGGCAGAGCAAAGCTCCGCGGCAACGCTCAAGTAATCCCGCATAAAAAAAGAGCACGGACTAAGCCGTGCTCCTCAAAACAAACCACCGCAGACTAATGCCGCTCATACCCCGCATTCGGCGATGCAATCCGGTCAAACGGCACGTCCGACGGAATGTTATAACGCGCCATGATGTCCTGCATGCGGTGCGCGTCGTGTCGCACGTCATCGCGATCGCCACGCTGGCTATCGTGAATCCATTTTGCGTAGATCCTGTCGAACTCACGCTGATCGTCCGGTGAAAGCCTTCCGGCACCGTATCCCGGATACGCCTGCTGAGCGTTATTCCCCTGATATCCATATTGGCCATTCGAAGCGATCTGATCGAAAGGAACATCCGGCGGAATGTTGTTGCGTTGCATGATGTCCTGCATGCGATGCGCGTCATGTTCGACATCGTCGCGGTCATGCCGGCGGCTGTCGTTCAGCCACTTCGAATAAATCTGATCGAACTCCCGCTGATCGTTGGGAGCAAGGCGTCCCTGATATCCCTGTGACGGGTAGGCGTTCCCCTGCGGCGCGTAAGCATTGCCGGCGTCGGCCACCTGATCGAAAGGAGTATCCGGCGGAATATTGTTGCGCGCCATGATGTCCTGCATGCGGTGGACGTCTTTATTGACGTCGTCGCGATCATTGCGTTGCGTGTCGTTCTGCCACTTCGAATACACCTGGTCGAATTCGTGCTGATCGTTGGGAGAAAGCCGCCCGCCGTACTGGCAAAGCGCGGGCAATGCCAGCGCGGCAACCAGCGCTATCATCTGAAGAATTTTGCTCATGGTATGACCTCCGATGGTGTCGCGAAGCGGCGGGGCACACCATTGCTACGCCCATAGTTCAGATGACCCCCTGCCAGCGGGCGTTGGCGAGGAAATGGTTTATTGGGATTAGGGTGAATGCTGCAGGGTGATGGTCTCGAGCGAATGTGGATTTTCGAGCGAAATACGTAATGTTGCAACAACTTATTCCGGCTTAGAGCCAATCACCAGTGATCGACATTTCCGCGACAAAGAGCGCACCGAAAATAAGGATTTGTTGAAGGACAAGTAAGCACAGGGCAAACCAACGCAGCCCTCTCATCCGAAATACCCAGAAGAGTCCCGACAGAAGCGACAAACCGAAAAGGACATAAAGGGTCCATTCTACAAACGGATTCAGCCTCGGAAGGCGCTGAAAAGGGTTACCTGTTCTATACAGAACTCCGATTGCAATGATCGCTGGATAAAAGAGAAATTGCGCGAACACAGCCGAGTAGTAACGTTTCCACAGTCCGCGGCCGAACGGGTTTTGCCACGCGATGGAGACAAGTAGCCCAATTATCGAAAGCATGAAGGCGAGGCGGATCTTCGGCAGTGCAACGACGATGTCGAGGCCTTGAACAAAGAGCCAGAAGAACTGCGACCAAAAATGGCTAGCATTCACGAAGTCAGGGTAGCTTGCGAGGGGACGCCGGTCTACTTACTTTCGGTATGCTGGTAGCATTTCACAGCGTTCACCATCAACGCGCCTGGACAACCACCACGTCGAGTTCCTGCTTCCCAACGTTCCGCAGTACGTAGGCCTCTTCTTTCGGCATCAAGACGACCGATCCCACTCTCACTTCTATGCGCGCGGTTGGCGATTTCATTTCGTTGACGAGTTGCCCATCTCCCAGTCCAATGATGAGTTCGTCGTATCCCTTGACCATCCTGTTCAACGGAGCGCCGGGAGCAAGATTGAAGCGAGTGACAAAAAGTTCGCGGCCTTCGGCAGGAATCTGCGGGTTGAGTGTGCTCTCATCACCTCCGCCCTTTGGAACTGCTGAAAGCCAACTGCAGCTCATCGCACCCGAAGCCGCTACACCACAGGATCCGTTAGAACGCGGCAAAACTTGCGCAGCTGCCGTCACACAGCCGCATAGGGCGAAAACGATGAGACCCACCGCGCATTTCATACTGAAGCCTCCAGAAGTCGCTATTGTAAGACGCCTGTCCCCGGCTCACATGCAACCCCTCTGTGTATCCTGCCCAGTAGCGGCGAAATGTTCCATGAAGATCCGAAAGACTCTCTGGGCAATCGTTCTAACTGCGTTTCTACTGATGCAGGTGCACACTCGCGCAATACTGCCAATCGCTCACGAGCGACCCAAACCGATTCAACGCGCTATTGGGTGCAATCGAAGCGGCAAAGCAATCGGGCCAGAATCTCGTGTCCGAAAGATACTCTCGTACGCTCCAAGCGAATTGTCCCCACGCAGATGGTTCCGCGGCAAAGGAACTCCAGAATTCGCAAGCAATATAAACATGTCAGAGATCTCGCCGAGGGTCGAGCGATTTGAGTTCCTTCGTGGAACTTCGTGTCTTCGGTGGTTAAAAAGATTTGCGGTTGCTACACTCGCTGCATGCAAGTGAAGATTCTCGGATCGGCTGCTGGAGGCGGATTTCCGCAGTGGAATTGCGCCTGCCCGAATTGCCGCGCAATCCGCGCTGGAAATTTTCACGGCAAGAGCCGCACCCAGGCGCAAATTGCAATCCGCGGCGATTCAGAATCATGGTTCCTATTGGGGGCATCCCCAGATCTGCGCGCGCAGATTGAAGCGACTCCCGAACTGCATCCTCGCGTTTCCGGCAACGACGACGGAATTCGAGATTCGCCGATCGCGGGAGCAGTCTTGCTGAATGCCGACATCGATCACGTTCTTGGACTGCTGTTGCTTCGCGAGTTGCAGCCGTTGCGTGTGCACACCACGAAATCGATTCGCCGCATTCTGACCAAGGACAATTCCATGTTTGGCATGTTGCAGCGGGTTCCGGGACAGGTGAGTTGGAACGAGTTCACGCCCGGAAATCAATTTTCTTTGCTTGATCCCGCAGGAAACGACTCGGGCCTGCGCTGCCGCGCATTTCCGCTGGGCACGCATTTTCCCGCGTACGTTTCGGCGCCGCGAAGATCGCAGCTTTCTCCGCTCGAATCGTCGCTTGGACTGATTGTCGAATCGCCATCGAACAAAAGATTTGCCTACGTGCCTGCCGTCCCGCGTCTCGACGCGCCATTGCTGCGGCAATTCGAGTCCTGCGATGTGCTGCTGTTCGATGGAACCTTCTGGAGCGATGACGAATTGATCCGCCTGCAAGCCAGCGGGCAATCGGCGCAGGATATGGGACACGTCCCGATCTCGTCACCGCAAGGCAGCCTCGCGCAGTTGGCGCAACTGAAACACCCACGTAAAATCTATATACACGTCAACAACACGAATCCCGTGTTGAACGAGGCTGGTCCCGAATACCGCCAGGTGCGCGACGCAGGCTGGGAAATCGCGGAGGATGGATGGCAGTTCGAACTATAGATACTGCGCCGAATCATGCGCTGCTGACGTTCGACGGATTGCGCGCGCAGTTGCGCAGCGTCGGCGAGGAACGCTATCACCACCAGCATCCGTTTCATCTGCTGATGCACGAAGGCCGCCTCAGCCGCGGACAGCTACAAGCCTGGGCACTGAACCGCTATTACTACCAGAGCATCATTCCGATCAAAGATTCGATCATTCTGTCGCGAGGGCCGGACCCGGCTTTTCGGCGCGCATGGCGGAAGCGCGTGATCGACCACGATGGCGACGCGCACAGCGAAGGCGGCATCAAACGCTGGCTGAAGCTGGCGGAGGCCACGGGACTCGATCCCGAGCAGGTACAGGCCGGAGTTGGAATTCTTCCCGCAACGCGGTTTGCAGTGAATGAGTATCTGAATATCGTGCGCAGCCGCAGCCTCCTGGAAGCGGTCGCATCGTCGCTGACGGAATTGTTTTCGCGCGACCTGATTTCCCTGCGCATGGACCGGCTGCGCCAGCATTATCCGTGGCTCGCGGGAGGTTTGGATTATTTCGAAGCCCGCCTGACGCAGGCGCCCGAAGATGCGAAGCTCGCAGTGAATTATGTCTACGAGAATGCGCACACGCGGGCGGAACAGGAACTAGCGATTCAGGCGCTGCGCGACAAATGCGACATCCTGTGGGCGCAGCTGGACGCGCTTTATTTCGCGTATGTGCAGCCGGGATGGCCGCCTCCAGGCGCATTCCGCATGGAGGGCGACTGAGCATGGCGCCTCCTGCCGATACGAGCCAGCCGCGCCTCGCCGCCGGATGCCGCTGGGGCGGCACTGAACAGGATCGAATGATCCTGTTCCCCGAAGGCGCCATCAAATTGCAGGGGACGGGGCGGCAGGTGTTGGAGCGCTGCGATGGAACCCGCACCTTCAGCGAAATTATTGCGGAGTTGCAGAAAGAATTTGGAACGACCGATCCGGGGAAGATCCGATCCGATATCGGGATTTTTCTGGAGCAGCTGCAGCGAAAACGAATTGTGGATTACTAGCTCGTGGCAGAAGCTGGCATGCATGCCGCTTTCCGCAAGACGTAGCAAGCTATGTCTCTGCGATGTGAATCATGGTTTCTCATCCTCTCGCGCTCATCGCCGAAGTGACGCATCGCTGCCCGCTGCATTGCGTCTACTGCTCGAATCCGATGGAACTGGCTGCGCTTGAGTCCGAGCTGTCGACTGCCGAGTGGACGAACGTCTTTGAGCAAGCTGGCAAGATTGGCATGCTGCACGCGCACTTCACCGGTGGAGAACCGCTGGCCCGCACCGATCTCACTGAACTGATTTCCGCCGCACGAACCGCGGGCCTTTACACGAATCTCATCACCTCTGGCGTTGGACTCAACGAGCAGCGACTGCAGGAACTCGTGAACGCCGGTCTCGATCACATCCAGATCAGCTTTCAGGATTCGCGTGAACCTGCAGCGAACTGGATTGCAGGCGCCAAAGCGCACGCGCACAAGATCGAGCTTTCGCGGGCAATCCGGAGGCACAAGATTGCTTTCACGGTGAATCTGGTAGTGCACCGGCAGAATCTCGATCATCTGGAAGAGATGATCACGTTCATCGAGCAATTGAATCCCGAACGCGTGGAGATTGCCCACACGCAGTATTACGGATGGGCTTTAGCGAACCGCGCGGCTCTGATGCCGACGCGGGAGCAGTTGGAGCGGTCGGTCGCGATCATCGCCGATGCCGAGAAGCGGCTCGCAGGACGAATCCGCATCGACTCGGTTGTGCCGGATTATTACGCAAAGTATCCCAAGGCGTGCATGGGAGGCTGGGGAAGACGATTGATGCTGATCAATCCCTCCGGTAGAGTGTTGCCGTGTCACGCGGCAGAAGTGTTGCCGGGAATGACTTTCGAGAATGTCGGCGAGAAGAGTCTGGAATGGATTTGGCAGGAATCGTCTTCGTTCCAGCGCTTCCGCGGCGAAGAGTGGATGCCGGAACCTTGCCGCAGTTGCGAGCGTCGCGCGGAAGATTTTGGCGGATGTCGATGTCAGGCATTTCTGCTGGCTGGAGATGCGAAAGTCACCGACCCTGCATGCTCGCTTGCACCCGCACATGGCGTGGTCGAAGCGGCCGTACGAGACGCCAACTCCGGCGCTGGAATCGCACAGCCAGCTTCATCGAATTCGTTTGTTCAGCTCCAGAAACTCACTGCGGATTTTTGGACTTACCGGACCAATCCTCAGTAAAAACAATCACCATAGGGTGCCTGGATACAACGCTATTTTCCCCAGCGGATGCCGACTGTGATCGGGCGAATATCGGTTGTGTTGTTGTTGTATGAGCCGTGGAAATAGCGGAATTCGCCGTACAGTTCTATGTTCGGAGTGAGCTTGCGGGTGATGCCGCCGCCGAAGTCTTCCCCGAATTCATTTACGCTGGAGTGCAGGAAATTCCCGTCGAGCGGCAGGCTATGGTTGAAGCAGTGTCCCCACCAGAGAAAGAATCCGTTGCAGGGGTAGCCGGGGATCGCGGTCGAAGATTCAAGTTTGCCGGAGCGATGAAGAAAAAGCGCGCCGCCGATGATGTATCCACCCCAATCCTTGGTGACGGGGATGTTGATGATGGGCCCGAGAGTCATGGTGTACATGTGAGAGTTTGCGCTGGGCGCCTGGGCCAGTTGAAGCGCAGAGGTACGCAGCGGCAGGTTATCGAACTGGAAGTCGAGACGAAGGCCGAGATATTTGCTGGCATTGCGAGCCACTCCAGCGGCCGCGATACCGCCTCCGCCGCGGACATACTTCTGGGTCGTACCATTCGTGAGACTCGCGCCACCGCCAACATTAAACGTCCAGTTTGTGTAGCCCTTGGGCTTTGGGGGACGTACGGGGATCTCTTCGGGCGTCGCTTCCTGGCTGCCCGACTGTTGATTCGCGGGTTGCTGGGTCTGGGGCTGCTGCGCAGGATCCTGGGACGAGGCGTCCTGAGCATAAACGGTTGCGACTCCCGCCAGAATCGTTATCAGGATCGACTGCAGAACGACGCTGAAGCCGGGAACCACTCGACACTTTCGAATCATTCATTCTCCTCCCGCTGCCGGGCGTGAAAGCGGACGCTGCGCTCGAACTCGACAACGACAGGCGCTTGGAAAAGAGCGTGTCCGCGATGGTCCCGCCGGGATGACGCTCGCAGCAGGCAGGCACCATATTATCAACTTTGATGCTTAGCCGGGGCACGATGCCGCCCCGGAGGAACACGAAGCCTGGGTCTCACAGATTTATGGATTCCTGCTAAGGGTGAATCAGGCACGCGCCTTCTTGCCATTCTCCCCGATCTGCTTCGCGGCCTCCGCGCGTTTCTTCTTGCGGGCTTCGCGGCGGCGCATGGTGGCCATCCATTCGCGGGAGTACATGGTGCCGCGGCACTTGGGAGAGCCGCAATGGCAGGGCGCGGGCTCTTCGTCGTCGTAGAGGTTGTAGTCCCAGACGAGTTCTTCGCCGGCGGAAATGTCGCGGATGGCGAACAGCCAGACGCGTCCCTTGATCTCATCGACTTCGCAATTCGGGTCGCAGGAGTGGTTCAGGTAGGCGCCGAGGCCTTCGCCGTCGATGACGGTCTTGCCGTCTTCGAGGCCGTAGAGGTAGGTGCGTGTGGCTCCGTCGTAGCGGCGGTCGGCTTCTTCCGGGGTGATGCGCTCGCCGGCGTATTCGACGACGCGGGTCCCTTTGCGAATGGGAGTCGAGGTGTAGACTCCGACGGCGTGGATTGGGGATGGGCGGACAACCAGGGCCATGAACTAATTTCGCACGGCTGCGCGGATTAGGGAAATGCGAAAAATCGATTCGTGGCGTGACGCGGGAGAGCCACAATGTGAACCGCGCGAAATGTTGGTATGCCGAGTGAACGTCTGTGATCGGTAGCGATGCTCCGAGGCGGTTGCGGGGTCCTTCGCTTCGCGAAGGATTAAAGATGGGGAGTGTTGCGATGAAAAATCTTCGGGACTGCCTGTGGCCTGCGGTCATGTTTGCAACGGCAAAGCCTTGCTGGACGCGGCTTCTGAGCGGGTGGAGCAACAATTTCCGGGTCAAGATAGAATTGCGTGATAGACTTCGCGGGCTGATTTGGGCGGGTTCGTTTTTCTATTTCAATCGCGAGGTGAATCTTATGGGGGGGATTCGAGCAATTCTGGGGCTCAGTTTGATCGTGGTTGTTTTTGGTGGAGTAGCGGCGACGGCGCAGACTGGCAAGACGAAGAGGCTTTCGATCATCGATCAGGCGAAGGCCTATTGCGTATCGACAGGTGGTGTGGTCGAGTTGCGGCAGGCGGTTTATGGCACGAACAATCCGCAACAGGATTGGCTGTGGCTGACCGGGGAAGAGTCGTTCTGTCAGTACACGCTGGCGGCGGATGGATCGCGCATCCATCTTTCGTTGCAGACGTTGTTCTCGACCAAACCCACGCTGGCGGCGCTGGCCTATTACGCCGAGGTGCCGTGGAATGGGCAGGGCAACGGAAATCCGGCATCGTATTACTGCACGCAGTTGGGCGGGGCTGAGATTGGGGCAACCGATCTGGCGGGCGGAGGATGGGTTTCTGCCGGAGGAATCGATCAGGTGCTGGAGGCTTGCGTGTTTCCGGATAACTCGACGATCGACTCGTGGGGACTGTTCTATCACTCGGACAACATTATTCGCGGTATTGATTTGTCGACTGTGTTGAAGTATGCGAATCCGTACGCGGGGAAGAAATAGCTTTCAGCTTTCAGCTTTCAGCTTTCAGCTTTCAGCTTTCAGCTTTCGGCTTTCGGCTTTCGGCTTTCAGCTTTCAGCTTTCAGCTTTCGGCTTTCGGCTTTCAGCTTTCAGCTTTCAG
>DATEJO010000119.1:0-3378 GCA_035277905.1 Candidatus Sulfotelmatobacter sp. | reverse complement strand
CAGCGGTCTTCGATCACGCAGCCATGCAACGTGACGGAATGTCCGATGGTGACGTACTCGCCCAGGTAGACCCCCCACTGCTGCTTCATGCCATGCAGAACGCTGTTGTCCTGCACGTTGGAATACGCGCCGATGCGAATTTCGTGGACATCGCCGCGAATCACAGCGTTCATCCAGATGGACGCGTGCTCGCCCAGTACGACGTCGCCGATGATCTGCGCCGAGTCGTCGACGTAACAGGTCGAAGGAATCGTGGGACGCGCACCTTTATAAGATCGGATCACTTGGCCTTCCTGTGAAAAGTGAGAACTCTCAAAATAGCAGATTTGGCGGGAGATACTCCACGTTGGGCCCATTCGAGCTGTCGTAATTCAAGGATCAAGAAGGAAAAGCATGCGGAGGGTTCCTTCGTGAACATTTGTGGCCTTTGTGGTTGATTCTTAAAACCTATCCACCCATCGACATTCCCCTTCTGGGAACAATGCCGGAGAAATTGCTTGAAATCACAGAAATGAAGTCGAGAGGAATGCTATACAGACTTTAGTTTCTCCTGGATCGCGGAGGGGAATCGGGAACTCGATCAGCGCACTCCCGAATCCCTCCGCGCATGGCCTGTTTCGCGTCCGGTTAACGCGTTTCGGGTCGCACATCCGAGCTATCTGTAGCTTGAGGCGACCTATGTTCGAAACGCGTTCCCGTGTCCTCCTCGGGGCATTTCTGCCCATCGTGATTTTCGCCTGTTGTTTGCGCACGTTATCCGCCCAAGATTCTGCGACCGGATCGATTCGAGGTGTCGTAGTGGATCCCGGGGGCGCGCGGCTGCCCCAGGCCGTGGTTGTCATCGCGAACAGTGCCACGAATGCCCGCTATTTCGCGACCAGCGATGCCGAGGGACGCTTCGCATTCGAAATGCTGTCTCCCGGAGATTATTCGGCACGCGTAGAGGCTCCCGGGATGTCGCCTGAGGTCACCCCATCACTTCACGTGGATGTCGGAGGTGTTTCGGAGCTCCATTACCGTCTCTCGCTCGCTGGCACTCAGGAAAGCCTGACGGTCTCTGCGGCTCCGGCACTGGTAGAGACCAAACCGAGCGCGGTCTCGATGTTGCTCGATGAGAGATCGGTCAATGACTTTCCATTGAACGGCCGTCGGTTTTCGGACCTGACGTTGTTCTCGCCTGGTGTCACGCAGGATCCGCGCGGCCTCACGTCATCCAGCAACGGAGACCTGTCGTTTGGTGGAATTCGCGGTCACCAGAACACGTTCCTTGTGGATGGGAGCGATTACAACAATGCATTTTTCGCCCAAGCCCGCGGACGTTATCGCGCGCCGTATCAGTTTTCGACGGAGGTGGTGCAAGAGTTCCGGGTGTCGTCGAATGCCTATGGAGCAGAGCAAGGACGATCCGGGGGCGCTGTGGTGAATGTGGTTACGAAATCGGGATCGAACCACCTGCATGGGACAGGCTTTTACTATTTGCGCGACAGCTCCTTTGGAGCCGCCGACTCATTCCTTGCATTCAAGCCGCACAATCGTCAACAGCAGGGTGGAGGGACGATCGGAGGTCCGCTGAAGCGGAACAAGATTTTTTTCTTCGCCGGATTCGATCAACACTTTTTTAGTGTGCCAAACGTTGTCGAGTTTCTCGATGGCAGTTCACGCGTTGTCCCGCGAGCAGGTGCCGGACCTTTCACTCCCGGCGATTACGAAGCAACAGACCAGGCCCTGGTTTTCGCTGCGGCAGCCCAATTGAGTTCACTGACCGGTGAATATCCCGCGGCGCAGATAGGTAATGCGGCTTATGTCAAACTTGACGTCAATCTCACGCCCCGGCAACAGCTTTCTTTGCGCGTCAACGCCACGCGCTACTGGGGTTCAAACAATGTGTTTCTTGATCCGGCCAGCCCGGTCACTTATGACGCGATTAACAACAATGGGGAAGAACTGGTCTCCACTGAAACTGCAAACGTCTCTCTAACGTCGGGTCTCACGCAACGCTGGATCAGTCATCTACGTGTGCAGTTTTCTCGCGACCTGCAGCAGTCTTACAGCAATAGCGACGACGTGCTGGTGAAAATCCCGACGCTTCTCGATGGAGTGGGGCGCTCGAATTTGTTGCCGCGTCAGACCAGAGAACATCGTCTGCACCTTGCGGAGACCATGAGTCTGGATGGGCAGAGACACTCGTTTAAGTTCGGCGGCGATGGGCTTTTCACTACAATTTACGACTTCTTCCCGAGCCAGCAGAGCGGCGAGTATCTTTTTTATCCGGTCAAGGTCGATCCATTTACGTTTCAGCCGCGGGAAGCGGGTCTCCAACTCACGCCACTGCGAGCTTATGCCCACGAGGTTCCGCACTATTACCTGCAAAACTTCGGAAGCGCCACTTCGCATCCGGATACGAATGAATACGCTGCGTTCGCTCAGGATACGGTTCGCGTGACAAATCGTCTGGCGGTCAACGTCGGTGCGAGGTGGGATCTCCAGACGTTTGCCACGAAAAATCTGATTTCGAATCCCCTCTTCCCGCCTTCCGGGAAAGTTCCATTCCAGCCGTTTAACTTTGCTCCGCGCGCAGGACTGGCCTATTCGATAGGGGACAAGCGTCCTCTTGTCGTACGAGCGGGATACGGCATTTTCTATGTGCGCATCCCACAGATTTACAACTCGATTATCCAGACCGAGAATGGCATCACCGACTCGCAGGTCTTTCTGAACAATACTCAGTACTGGGATCATCAGGTGTTTCCAACTTATCCCAATGCGCTCGTCAGTTGTCCCCTCTACGCGGCGAATTGCTCTCTGCCAGACGGTTTCACGGAAGGAGTTACCCACGATGTTTCAGCGTTCGCCCCAAATTTCGTGACGCCTCGAGTTCAGCAGGCCAGTGTGACTTTGGAGAAGGAAATCGTGGACCGCACGACTGTGTCGATTTCATTGCTCAATGTGCGCGGTGAGCACTTAATTCGTGCACTCGACGTGAATCTCCCCCAGCCGACCGCAATGACTTATCCAATCTTCGATTCCACCGGCTCAGTTTTTAAGAACTCCTACTATACGGTCGATTCCTTCGCGACCTGGCAATTCACGCGCACACTGGATTGTCCCTGGCCGCCGTGCATCAATCCGTTGGGCCGCCCGATCGCCCAACTGGGAACCATTGACGAATTTCAGAGTGCGGCATCCAGCAACTACAACGGCGCCACACTATCGATTAATCGCCGAGTGGCGCGTGGGTCGTATCTCAGACTGTCGTACACGTACGCCCGCGCCATCGACGATGGTCAAGATGCCCTCGTCGCCGGACAACCCGCAACCGTTCAGAACTCGTATGACCCGAATGCGGAGCGCGGACCGAGCGTTACCGATCAGCGTCAT
>DATEJO010000118.1:0-6028 GCA_035277905.1 Candidatus Sulfotelmatobacter sp. | reverse complement strand
ATCCGTTCGATCGTCGTGGTTCCCTTGCGTGGATCGACAGGAATGATCGGTATTCTGGAAGCATTCTCGGCTCACCCGGACGCTTTTGACGGCGAGCAGATCAGTTCCCTGCGCACGCTGGCGGAAATCGCCGAAGCGGCGTGCGAACGCGACCGGGACATTCCGCCGTTGGCCCTTGCTGCGCCACCGACGATTATTCCGCCCGTTTCGATTGTGGCGCCCAGGCCGGCTTCAAAGTTCTCAAAGTTTGAAATCGAAAAAGTTCGACGGCTGCTCGCAGACAAACGCTACTGGATTCCGGCCGCTGCGGCGATTGTCCTGCTGATGGTCGGCTTGGTTGTGCGGTTGAGCTGGAAGCAGACCGGCGACGAGATTGCCGCCAGCGCAGCATCCCAGCCTCATCCCGGTGCCCCAGATACACCCGCGACTTCACCCCAGCAATTCGACGCTCTCAAGCCCAACGCGGCGATCGTCGTCCATCAGTTAACGCCTTCGAAGTCGAAGAGCGTGTTGCGGAACGCGGCGGATGTTCAGCCGGACACTGACACGGCGAACGCCCCAATTACGCGCAAGGATGTGCCTGCTGCAAAACCCGCTCGGGAGCCAGCGGCTGTCGACGCGGCAGATGTACCTCCTCCATCGATCGAAGTTTCGGAGTCCTCTGCCCCGAGTGATCTGGTTCGCGCAGCTTCGGGGCCGACAGAGATGCCGGCTTTCGGCGCAAAGGTTTCACAGGGAATTGTTGAAGCAAGTTTGGTCCGAAAGGTGGAGCCGACTTATCCAGCCGACGCCCGGCTTCGGAGACTGAGCGGGCCGGTGACACTCGATGCGACGATTGCGGAAGATGGATCCGTGAAAGCTGTCTCTGTGGTGAGCGGCGCTGCGATCCTGGCGAGTGCGGCCAAGTCTGCGGTTCGCGAATGGCGATTTTCGCCCGCGAAGCTCGACGGAAAGCCGATTCAGAGTGAGAAGCGTATCACGCTGATCTTCCGCCTTCCGCAGTAGCGCGCTCTAGGTGAGGTTCAGAGCCTTCTTGATCGTGCCCCGCTCTTTCTGGATCTTGTCCTGCAATAACGTAATCGCGTAAATCAACTGCTCGGGACGCGGCGGGCATCCGGGGACGTAGACATCCACCGGAATGACCTGGTTCACGCTCTGCACCAGCGCGTAATTCTGGAAGACTCCGCCCGACGTCGCGCACGCACCCATTGACATCACCCACTTAGGCTCGGGCATTTGCTCCCACAATTGGCGGATCACGGGAGCCATTTTGTTCGAGACGCGCCCGGCGATAATCATCAGGTCGCTTTGCCGGGGCGAAGGGCGGAACACTTCCGCGCCGAAACGTGCGATATCGAACCGCGACGCGCCCATCGACATCATCTCGATGGCGCAGCAGGCGAGGCCGAAGGTCATCGGCCAGATCGAGCTCTTGCGCATCCAGTTGACGGCCGCATCGAGGGTGGTGAGGACGACTCCCTCGGGCGTGGGATTGCCAAAGGTCAGATCTTTGACGACCTTCTTGCCGTTATCGAAATCTACGTACGGGCCAAAGTTGAGTTCGCGGGGCATTATGTAAATATTTTAAACCACCGGCGGAACGAAGTGTATGGAGCGTGGGTTCGGACATAATCGTTCTGGGCCTCAAACTGTCGACGGGTGAGTGGCTACTGGAAGGGCAGTCCTCGTACGATAACCGCTCCAAAAATGTCCGCCCAGGTGTGAAATATCATTGCAGGTCGCAGGTTCTTTCGCCAAAGAGCGAACATTCCGACCAATATTCCTGATGCGGAAATCAGGATGAGTTGTCGCATTCCAAGATAGAAGCCGTGGGCGGCACCAAAGAGTACTCCTTGCAGGACGACACCGAGCGCGTCGCTCCGCGTCCACGCCGTGAACTGCGTCATCAGGTATCCGCGGAACACCACTTCCTCTACGATGCCAGACAAGACTGCATTCAAAATAACCAACCCAACCTGCACTGCTCCACTGGGAAAGACCATCCCCGAGCTGTGGGAATTGCTAACACCAAACCAGATCAAACCGAGCTTGAGGCCTGAGAGAATCAAGTACCAAAATGCCCAGAACAGCAGTCCCCAGGCAATGTCACCCAACACCTCCTTCCAATTCGACCACCTGCCACCGATAAGGCTTCCAAGGGTGTGCCCTCTTAGACGCAGGCCCCACCAAGTGAAAGCCAGGTAGATATCTGCGCCTGAATTAGCGGGCCGAGGACCAGCAAGATCATCAGAACGGTATGCCATGCTGGTGCAATTGAATCTTTAGCTCGCGAGACTTGTTGATGAGCCTGCATATAAGTGACTGCAACGCCGTCACCATCGTGGACCAGATTAGCGGGCTGGTCTAGGGTCAGACTGGCGAAAGATCACTGTCACGCGCATTAATAGTCCGACTCGGAGGCCAGGGCCTCCTCGCTCATCGCTGTTTCAATCTTTCCCACACTATCAAAGATCACAACGTCAGCACGACCTTCCCAAACATCTGGCTCTTCTCGAGATATTCGTGAGCGGCTCGTACTTCGCTTAGTAGGAATGTACGATCCACGACGGGCTTCAGGCGTCCTGCAAAAACGTGCCCCAGCACTTCGCGGAGTTCACCCATGGTCCCCATATAGGATCCGAGCAGCCGCAACTGCCGCGCGAATAGATGCCGCAGGTCGATGCTGACGTTCGGTCCGGTGGTCGCGCCGCAGGTCACCAGCGTTCCTGCCGTCTTGAGCGAGCGTACGCTCTCGTCCCATCTCGCCGCGCCGACGTGCTCGACCACAATGTCGACACCTTCTTTGTTCGTTAGCTTACGGACTTCTTCCGAGATCTTCTGCTTGTAATGATTGATGCCGTGATCGGCGCCGAGTGCTCGCGCCTTCTCGAGCTTCTCTTCGTTTCCGGCGGTGGTGATGACGCGGCAGCGGAACAGCTTTGCAATCTGGATCGCAGCAATCCCCACCCCGGAACTCGCTCCAAGAATGAGGACAGTCTGGCCCGGGCGAACTCCCGCAAGTCCCACGAGCATGTGCCACGCGGTCACGAATACGAGCGGCACGCTGGCTGCCTGCACGAAGTCGAATGAGTCAGGAATCGGAATTACGTTGCGTGCCGGAACCGCGATCAGCTCACAGTTGCCACCACCGACGCCGTTGCCCAGTACCGTGAATTCGCGGCACTGATTCTGCAGACCGGCGAGGCATTTTACGCAGTGTCCACAGTAGTGCATGGGCGCGACAATCACGCGCTGTCCTGCGGTGAATCCGCCAAGGTATTCGCCGACTTCGGCAATTTCTCCCGCAATATCGCTGCCGAGGATGTGAGGCAACTTCACTCCGGGAAGCCCTTTACGAACCCAGAGGTCCAGATGATTCAAGGCGCAAGCCTTCACTCGAACGAGCACCTGATCTTTGCGCAGCTGCGGATCTGGGATGTCCTCGCACTGCAGGACCTCAGGTCCACCGAATTGATGAATGCGGACGGCTTTCATGGAAGAGCATCTCCTTTCGTCCGAAGTCCAATATAGTTAGACAATTTCCCCATTTGGAACCCTTGGAAAAAAATTTCTTGGAAACGTGTTCACAGTCACAAGTCGGCTCCGAGACTGTTGTATAGCATCGACGCTGGCGAGTCGGGTATGGAGGACGTTGCCAGTGGGTACTGGACACGGCTCGCCAAGCCGGTGAGTGGCCAATCAGCCATTGCGGTTCGACTCCGCCGTCCTCCGCACGGCCACTCCCAAAAGATACATTGACGCAAAGTTCGGTTTGCGAGACGATTAGGTTGGCTTGGCGAGTCGTGTACAGTTTTACTGGTTTAACGCCAAAAGCCCCGGAGTGATGACCCGGGGCTTTTGCTTTTGCCCGATTGACTCCCCTTGTTAACCGATTGATAATCGTTCTCAGCCGACACCCGGCCCACGCCGCATGGACATCTACGAACAAATCGTCGAACTCCGCCGGCAGGGACGCCGAGGCGCAGTGGCGACCATCGTCAACGTCCGTGGATCGATCCCTTCCTTCCAAACGGCCAAGATGCTTGTCCGCGACGACGGTTCGATCGTCGGTACGATCGGCGGAGGCTGCGTCGAGGCCGATGTCTGGCAGGCAGCCCGCGAAGTCATGGAATCGGAGACGCCGCGAACCTTAAAGTTTGACTTGAACCAGGATCCGAAGTACGACACGGGGCTGGTATGCGGCGGGACGCTCGAGATTTTCGTCGAGCCCGTACTGCCTCCAGCTTTACTTTATCTTTTCGGTGCAGGTCATGTGGCTTCCAATATTTGTCGAATCGCAGCTAACGCCGGTTTTGAGGTGACCGTCACCGACGACCGTTCATCCTACGCAACGAAAGAACGATTTCCAGCTGCCAAAGAAGTTCATGCCCTCGAATTCGACGAGGCTATGAAGCAGATCGACCCGAACGAGGCTTCATACCTTGTGATCGTCACGCGTGGCCACCGCGATGATATGCGCCTGTTGCGTTGGGCGGTGCAGACGCGCGCTCGCTATGTCGGGATGATCGGATCGAAACGCAAAGTGATCGGCATCTTCAAAACTCTGCAGGAAGAAGGATTGCCCGCTCACCTTTTCGAGCGGGTTCATGCCCCGATCGGGATCGACATCGGTGCCGTTACCCCTGAGGAAATCGCCGTCGCCATCACCGCCGAACTGATCGCCTTCCGCCGCCACGCGAGCTCTGCCCTGCCGCACATGAGTTGGTTCAAGGGAAACCGGGATGTGACCGAGGCCGTAGGAAAGATCGCTGGCAAAGACGACTGCTGCAAGTAGCCGTACGCACTGACTTTCTCCTCAGATTCTGCTATCTTCCGCAACATGTTCCGGGCGCCCAGCTTCGGGGGAGTGATTCTCGCAGCCGGCGAATCGTCTCGCATGGGCACCGACAAGGCTTTGCTGGCATGGCCCCCTGCCCAGGAGGGGCAAATAGCTTCCTCTGAAACGTTCCTCTCCGCCGCGATCCGGTCTATGGAACGATCCACCGATTTTGTGATCATCGTTGCGGGAAAAAATGCGCCGTCTCTGGCGCCGGTCGTCTATTCTCTCGGGTCTTCGCTGGTCGCAAATCCTGATCCGTATCAGGGTCAATTCAGTTCGCTCCAGGTGGGACTGCGGGAAGTGATGAACCGCGGGCGCGATGCAGCGATTATCACACTGGTCGATCGTCCGCCAGCGGCGATTCCGACCGTGGAACATCTGCGCCGGGCATTTGAGGCCGCCCCTTCGAACATATGGGCAGTCGTGCCGGAGTTCTCGGGAAAGCACGGGCATCCCTACGTTGTAGGGCGCGAGATGATCGAACACTTCCTGCAGGCGCCCGCCACCAGCAATGCCCGGGACATTGAACATCGATATCAGGAACGCATTGAATACGTTGCGGTGAATGATCCTTTCGTTGTGACGAACATCAATACACCAGAGGATTATGCGGCGCTGACCGCGAAATTATCCTGAGTCGCAATTTCTTCCACGTTGCGCATTCGGCGCAACCCACGTTATCGTCAAATTGCATGAATCCTGTCAGCGCAAATAATGCAACTCTTTCCAGCCGGGACTTTGTCGAATCGGTTCTGCGGATCGCGCCGCAAGTCGCTGCGTTCGACTGCGATGGAACCCTCTGGTCGGGTGATGCCGGGGAGACTTTCTTCGATTGGGAAATTCGAACTGGCGTGGTCAGCGCTGAGATTGCTCGCTCGATGCGCGCCCGCTATGCGGAATACAAGGCCGGAAAAGTCAACGAAGAAGCCATGTGCGGCGAGATGGTCACAATGCATAAGGGTCTCTCCGATGCGGCGTTAATGAGTGCCGCGACTGAGTTCATGGCGTCCGTTTTTCCCGGGCGGGTTTTCCCAGAGCTGCGAGAGTTGCTGGATCGTCTGCACGAGAACGGCTGCGAAGTGTGGGCCGTCTCGTCATCGAATGAATGGGTGATTCGGGCAGGCATGGAGCAATTCGGGATTACGCCAGATCGTATCCTCGCAGCTACGGTTGCGGTCGAAAACGGCA
>DATEJO010000117.1:0-7318 GCA_035277905.1 Candidatus Sulfotelmatobacter sp. | reverse complement strand
TCCACCGCAGAGTGATTCAGCGTGAGATTTCCAGAGTCTTGGTCCTCAACCTTCTCTGGCACGACAACCCAGGCGGTGCTTGCGCACCGCCCAGGATAACTATGCCCTTGACAGAGCCTTCGTTCTTATCGAGGGGCACCCGGCGTCTGCTGGACGGGTCCCCACGCGAATGCATAGATCCTGAGGCCCGCAAAGAACGCGGGCCTCAGGATGACATCGAGGATGGTGCACAGTGTTCCTGGTGCGCAGTGTTCCTAAACGCCTACAACAGTCATTTTCCCGGGACCGATTGTGAGGTAAGTTCCAGCCGAAGCAGCAGGACGAGCAGGTAGCTGTCGCAACGAGAGGCGAGCACAACCCTGCGGTGGGGCAATGTCGACTCGGATGGTGCGGGGGCAGCACCTGTCGGTTCGATTCCGACCCGTACAGCGTATGCCCAGCACGGCGCACAAATGCACGGAGCAACGTCACCGTGTACTACCGCGTGCTGATCTCGGAGTGGCGGCGAGGGTGGATCAGGGGCACTCGTCCATTCGCATGAGGGAGTGAGTGGGAGAGTAGGTCGTTGCCGGCATAAATCGAGGCTATCAACAGAAATGTTGGTGGCCTTTTTCCTTTTTTGGGACAAAGAGCCGCAATAAAGGCGCATTGGCTCCCGTTTGTGGACCGCTGGAGAAGGCGATGGAATTATATTTGACGGCGAAGGAAAAATATCCCGACTGTCGAACCCGCTCGAAAGAGATGAGTGGAAGGAGGAGAGTATGTGCATGATCTGTGAGCACGAACTATGGGATGAGCATCGAGCACTCGAGAGTGAGTTCTTCGAGCCTTGCAAAACATGTCACAAGTTTCCTGGAAACAGTTCCGAAGGGACCTGCTATCACTGCTTCGCTGTTGGCAATACGATCGACGAGTGCCCCGAGTGCGTGGGCAAGCCATGGAGCGAAGAGTTTTTGGACGCCAAGAAGGAAATCGAAGGACCGGATAGGGTGCTTCTTCCGTTCTAGCCGAGTTCTTTGCGGCTAGAGATGGCGCAGGCAGGTTCACTGTATTATGCGTTTGCCGTGTATTACCGCTGCGATCGTAATCTCTGATTCTCTTACCTCGTAGATGATCCGGTAGCTATAGGCGAATACCTCTCGGATGTTTTCGTCACCGAACTCGGGTACCTTCCGTCCGGCGCGCGGGAATCGGGCGAGCATTTTTGTCTGATTCACGATCGTCCGCACGACGGTTCGCGCATAGGCGGGAGAGTCCTCAGCGATGTAAGCGGCGATGGATTCTACGTCTTGGAGTGCGCGGGAAGACCACTCTATTCGGTGAGCCATTTGCTCAGGCGCGACTCGACTTCTTGTTGCGAGAGGGTACCGTTCGCCTTCGCATCATCGAGGCCGCGACGGACCTTCTCAAGAACATAGAGATGGTATTGAATGTCTTCGATGGAGCAGTCGTCGGGAAGTTTGTTCAGCAACTGGGAGACGTCGTGTTTCGCGGTGCTCATTCGGGTTCCTTGCTTCCTCCGTAAACTATAGCGGAACTCCAGTGGGGAAGCCAGATGCTCCCGAATTTCTGAAAAAGCAATTCCCTCCTGCATCTGACACGAGTACAGTGGCTTCCGATGAAGCGGTTCTGGCATCAATTAGACTATGCAAATGAGCAAAGTCAGGGTGGCGGCATTTTCTATTTCTTTTGATGGATTCGGGGCTGGGCCGCGGCAGGATTTGAAAAATCCGCTGGGATTGCGCGGTCCGGAGCTGCACACATGGTTTTACCCCACGGAAGTTTTCAGGCGGATGACCGGGCAGACCGGCGGGACGAGCGGGGTTGACAACAACTTCGCCGCGCAGGGTTTCGAAAACGTTGGCGCGTGGATATTGGGGCGGAACATGTTTGGGCCGGTGCGCGGGCCGTGGCCGGACGATACGTGGAAGGGATGGTGGGGCGAGGAGCCTCCGTATCATGTGCCGGTGTTTGTGCTGACGCATTATGCGCGCGATCCGATCGAGATGAAGGGCGGGACAACGTTTTACTTTGTGACGGAGGGTGCAGAGCCGGCGCTGCGGCAGGCGAAGCGCGCGGCAGGGAGCAAAGACGTGCGCATTGGTGGGGGCGCGGCGACGATTCGACACTATCTATCGGCAAGTGCGAACGATGAGATGCATCTGGCGGTGGCTCCGGTGCTGCTCGGTGAAGGCGAGGCGTTGTTTGCGGGGATCAATTTGCATCAGCTTGGATACGGTGTGCAGCGCACCGTCGCGGGAGAGAATGCTACGCATGTGTTGATTGCGAAGAAGTGAGTAAGTTTCGAGTTTCAAGTTTCATGTTTGCCGACATGACTTGTCATCGTCCATGCAGTTCGACGAGTTTCAGCAAAATACATAGATCCTGAGCGCAAACTACGCGCTCAGGATGACAAGTTACTAAGTTAATAAACTATTGGTTCTGACTTACTTCCTAGTTATGCTGCTACTTGGTGTTGGTATGCCGGGACGAAGACTTCGGCTACAAACGTTTCGTAACTGGTGGGAGTGGTGTTCTGCGGAGTGCGCGGCTCGAGGGCTTTCATGTGTCCGGAGTTGAGGGCACCGGTCATCTCCAGCAGCGCACGCGCAAAGGGCTCGGACATTCCCATCTGCACCATGGCGGGGCGCGCCTGGTCGTCCGAAAGCTGGACGTACTTCATGTCCGGCTTGCCGATTGATTTCCCGATAATTGATGCGACTTCGGTGTAGGTGAGGTCGCGTCGTCCATGGAGTTCGCGGATGTGCTTGCCTCGGGGCTGATTGAGCAGCGCGTCCGCGGCGGCGGCTCCGATGTCGCGGGTGGCGATCATGGGAACCTTCAGATCGGGGCGGAGCGGGCCAACGCTGTATCCCATCTTCTGGATTGCGGCCGCCTGAGGCAGAGTGTTTTCCATGAAATATCCGGCGCGAAGGGCGAGGACGTTGGTGTTGGCGATCTGGTTGAGTTTTTCTTCGAGATGATGAAGGCCGACGACAGGGCCGGTGCCGCTGGATTTGTCGGCTCCAATGCTGCTGAGGACGACGACATTTTTTACTCCGGCGTTTCGGACGGCGGTGGCAATGGCGTCGCTGAGGCGGCCGGATTCTGCGATGGGATCGTTGCTGGTGGGATTGGATGGGATCAGCACGTAGGCTGAATCGGCGTGTTGAAAGGCCCGGGTGAGTGCGCTTGCGTCGCGCACGTCGCCGATGAAGGTTTCCGCACCCTTGGCTGTGAGAGGCTGAAGGTGAGCGGCGTTTCTGCCGACGACACGAACTTTCTGTCCGCGGGCAAGAAGGTTGGACGCCACAACGTGTCCGGTGTGGCTGCTTGCTCCCAATACAACGTACATAATTTCCTCCTTGTGGGGTTTGGATGCGGGGGAGGGTGCGAGGATTCGGGGAAGACGCTACCTCCGAACCTGTAAAGAATGAGACTACAGGGTTGAATTTCAGGCCGGCGCGTTTCGCCAGCCGACTTCACTTCTTTGTCGTGTGAGTTTTTGGGGCGGGGGCGCCGCGGAGGAGGCCTTCGGTGCTGAGGTCCTCGTCAATGTCGGGCCAGTGGATGCCGAAGCCTCCACCGGCAATTTTCCAGTTACTTCGCTGGTTGGGGGCTGCGTTTAAGAGGCGCGGATACCAGACGAGGGGAACGCTTATGACGCGTCCATCGCGCAGAGACACGCTCAGGGCATCGTCGCTGAATGTCACGTCGAGGACCCGTTCATCCGCCGTTATCGCCGAAGAACCCATTCCACGCCTCCAGGAAACTCGTCCTATTATCGTCCACTAAAGATTGTATCGTGCGGAGTTCGTGGGCACGAAATCCGAAATTCGCAGCAGTTGCACTGGATCAAGCCAGAATTTTGCTGAAAAATCATCGCGATCGACGTGGATATGCGGCGGTTCGTTCGGTTCATGACTGTAGAAGTAGAACCGATATGGACCTGACCGCAAGACGGTGGGCATCGCCGGATTTTAGCACTCGCGGATCTATTTCTTGTTCATCACGAACATGTCGTCATTAGTTAATCCGCAGGATTGGGCCATCTGGTAGCAGTAACAGAAGTGCCCCGCATGCTGGTTGCGGCTGTCTGTGCCGAAGGTGAATTTCAGGCCGGCGCGTTTGGCTTGGCGGATGAAATTTTCGTCGGGGACGTGGGCTACTTCGTTGATCTCGATCGCCAGCTTTTTGCCGGGGCGTGCGGGGACGCTTGTGTCGGCGCAGAGGGTGAGGATGCGGTCGATGCGGGGCTGCGTCCAGAGGCGGGAGTAGTCGCGGGCGATGGGGACGGGGAGGAATGTGGGCCATCCGAAGATGTCGATGGGTTCGGTCGAAAGCACGCGCTCGATGAATTGCAGGTAGCGCGACATGAAGGCGTCGGCATCGTCGACCATGGTGTCGATCTGCCAGATGGCGAGCCAGGTGCCGTCGGGGTTGGGGAGGGTGAGCGCGTCCATGAGGATGTAGTCGAGTTCGGCGAGGAGCGGCTTGGAGAAGGATTTCGACCATCCCGCGTAGACGGGTTGCAGGCCGATGCGAACGGGATAGGGACGGAGCAAGTCGATGTAATGGCGGAGGTCGGCGTCGGTGTTGATGGGGTATCCGAGACCGGGGTGCTCGAGGATGCCGAGATGAACTCCGCGCTGGCGGGCGAGGTCGAGGGCCTGATCGATCGAGAGCGTGGGGCTGAGATGGACGTGGAAGTCGGTGACCGGGAACGTGGGCTTCGGCGGAGCGCAAGCGTGGGGGGAGTCGTCGGCTGCGAATGCGGGGTGATGCGGGATCGCGGCTAGTGCGGCTGCGGCTAGGGAGGTTTGGAGGAAGGTTCGGCGAGGGATCGTCATGCGGGGAGGATAGCTTTGCGGGTGCGGGGTGGCAGTGATGGGGGTCACGGAGCAGTTCTCAGTTCTCGGTACTCAGTTGTACGGAGTCCGTCGTTCGTCGTTCGTCGTTCGTCATTATCATCAGCGGAGGGCATCATCAATGCGAGTTATTCGCTGCGCTTTCGGAGCAGGGCGGCGATTACTCGGGGATTGCGGCGTCCGTGTAGTACAGCGATGATTGCCAGTGGCCTCTGTTCGGGAGCGTAGGCGATCAGGTATTCGCGCACGATTTGAAAGCGAAGAGGACGGGTCGTCAGTTCTGGACGTGGGTGGCCAACATAGGGAAAGGGTACGAGAGATTGGATCGCGGCATAGATTTCTTCGAGCACGCGGTCGGCAGCATCCGGATCGTCTGATGCAATGTATTCCCAGATTTCATCGAGGTCGGAGTATGCCCCCGGATGGAGGACGAATTCACTCACGGACGGCGGGACCGCCGATCAACACTCTTTCGACGCAATGAGGAGAAGGCTTCGTCGCCGTCAATCGGCTGCACGCGGCCGGTCTGCAGATCGTCAAAACGACTGTCGAGCATTTCGCGAGTTTGCGCGAGCTCGTGCAGATAGCCAGCAATCGCGTCTTCGACGAGATCGTCCGCGGGACGTCCGGTCTCGGCAGCCAGCGCCTGGATGCGGGATTGGGTTTCTTGGCGAAGATTCAATTCCATAGCTTAGTTCAAGTATAGAGTGCCGATTAGAGCGTGGCTACAGCTTTTCAGTTTCGTTCCATTGAACGAGAGTTCTGAGTGGTGCATTGGTCGTTTGCACGCCCGGCTTTAGGTTGTGCCTGATACGGAGATCACGGTGCCAAAAGCCCCACTTCTGGCAAAACCGGCCAGAAATGGAGCACCCGCAGTGAAAGTTCTCAGTTCTCGGTTGTCTGTTCTCAGTGCACTGACTGCTAACGACTAACGACTTGTTTTCACCTCTTCAGGAAGCTGTGTGTGATGGCAGGTCTACTGTTACTTTGTCCGGCTTTACGGCTGCGCCGGATTTGCTTACTGGATTGAAGGTGATGGTTAGTTTCTGCGCGGTAACTGATACGCGGAGGTAGCCGGAGTTGGTTTGGTCGTGATGATTCAGCGTGAGGCCTGTTTTTTGGACTGTCGTGCTTGAGTCCATGTAGCTGACGTCCAGGTTGTCCGCGGGTTCGGGGACTTTTTTGCCGAAACTGGCGCTGGTTAGCGCCGTTACGTTGTGTCCGCTGTCTCCGCAGATGATGAAGGGTACGGAATAATTCTTGCCGGCGAACTTCAGCGTGCGCGTGTAGCGCTGATAGTTGTGGGCGTGTCCGGAGATGAAGGCGTGGGGATATACTCCGGTCTGCTGGCAGATGGCGTCGATCTGAGAGAGCATGATTGGGCTGCCGTAGTGCTTGCCTCCGCCGGACTTGTTTTGCTCCGGCGAGTAAGTGAATGGTGGATGGTGGACGGCGAGGATTACTGCGCCGGGGTAATTGCTCGCTTTGATCTGCTTCAGTTGTGCGGTGAGGAAATCGAGCTGATAGTCGGGGACGGCGGACCACTTGGCTTTGCCCTTGGTAGTCTCGCTGGAGATGACTCCGGGATCTTCGAGGGCGTTGGAGAAGAGTCCGAGGATGCGTACGAAAGGAGCATCGAGCGCGAAGTAGACTCCGGGCTGCGTCATGCAGGTGCGGTGAAGCGAAGCGGCATCTTTGGTGACGACGAGAGAGGTTCCGCAGAAGTTGCGCTGGAATGTGGTGAGGGGCGTATCAGCGGCGGCGGTTCCGGGAAGAACGAATGAGTCGTGATTGCCCGGGATCGCGAAGATCGGCGCGGCATAGTTGCGGAAGGGCTCGTAGAACTGGTCGTAGTAGTAGTTCCACTCGCCGAAGTTATAGACGAGATCGCCGAGATGGTAGAGGAATGACGGGCGGTTGGCGGCGCTTGAAGTGTGGAAGTCGTTGGTGACGGCGTCGGCGACTTTGAGTTCGGAGACGTAGGCGGACTGCTTGGAGGCTCCGCTGTCTCCGATCATGTGGAAGGTGATGCACTTGGCGGCGGTGATGGCTTTGACGACGTCGGAGCCGTGCGGTCCCCAGGCTTCGGCGAGCGAGTAGAGATCGGAGGGCTGGCCGGCGGCCTTGTCGAATCCGACGACGTCTTTGGTGAGCAGCGCCTGGAGTTCCTTGGTGTAGAACTTTTCGTCGTCAGGGGTGACCTGGAATTGCGATGGATCGGGAGTGGGGACTTCTTCCTGAAATACGGGTTCGCTGAAGAGAGGCTGCGAGAGAGGAGCTTTTGCGCGTCTTGGCATGCGGTTTTCCTTTCTAAAAAACTTTCAGCCCAGGGGGCACGAAGGAGCACAGGGTTTGGCCCACACTACCGGGAGTCCGCCGCACACGGAAGGCCCGCCTTGGTACGGGGAAAGGTGATTTAATTTACTGCCGAGTTGAGACGTAGGGCAAGA
>DATEJO010000116.1:0-7364 GCA_035277905.1 Candidatus Sulfotelmatobacter sp. | reverse complement strand
AGCTCCGCATGAGAGGAATACGCGGTGTCTGTCACGGCGGCTCAGTACAGCGCCCCGCAAAACAGCAATGTCATGCTGAGCGCAGAACGAGATCGCGAAGCGAACTCGTGCGGAGTCGAAGCATCCCTACCAGCCTGCACTGACCGCGGTGGGAAAGTTGCGACCGCCCTCGAAGTGGCTTCCTCCGTGACTCCGTGTCTCCGTGGTTAAGAATCCGCCAATCATTTTCCACAGCCCGCCATGTGACATCTGCCCTTGCTTTCCACAGGCCGATATGCCGGATCATGTACGCGGCCGCGAATGTCGGCACCCGATTACTGCTCTTTATAAGTCCAGTATTTTCAAGATTTTGCAGGCACAAGTGGCAGCCGGGATCAGGTAAGTTCTTTCAAAAGAATATTTTAGGGGAATTGATCAAAAAAAATTTGCGAGGATCAAAACTCATGCTTCGCAGAGATCGAGGCGGGAAGGGGGCAATAACTCCCGAAAAAGCCATTCGCATCTTGTGGAGGTGTCGTAAAAAAAATTTCCTCGAGGAGAGCGCATCGGTTTGACACAGTCCTGCGGAAGCGAGAACTCCAGCTATGATCGCGTACTCGATCCGATAGGAACCGCTCCGCTGACAGCCTGCAGCGCGTGCTCCAGATCGGCGATCAGATCATCCACGTTTTCGATTCCGACCGACAGCCGCACCATCTGCTCGGTGACGCCCATCTTCGCGCGCTGCTCGGCCGAGATCATCGCATGGGAGGTCAGCACCGGAATGGACACGAGTGACTCGACTCCTCCAAGGCTGGTCGCGAGCGTAAACAGCCGCATCGCCTCGCTCACCCGACGCGCGTCGTCACCCGTGCCGTCGACCTCGAAGGTGACCATTCCTCCGCCACCGCTCATCTGTTCGCGCGCAATTTCATACTGCGGATGACTCTTCAGCCACGGATAGTGCACGCGCCGCACTTTCGCATGCTGCTCTAGGAATTCTGCCACGCGCAGTGCGTTCTCGTTCTGCCGCGCCACGCGCACCGCGACCGTCTTCATCCCCCGGATCAGCAGCCAGGCCGCATGAGGGTCCATGCAGTTGCCCAGCGTCGTCCGCGTCTCCCAGAGTTGGTCCATCAGTTCCTGCCGTCCGCACACGACTCCGCAGGTAAGATCCGCGTGCCCGCTCAAATACTTCGTTCCGGAATGCATCACGAGGTCGATCCCGTACTCCGCCGGACGCTGGTTGATGCAGGTCCCGAACGTGCTGTCGATCATGCTGATCAGCCCATGCTTCCTCGCGATCGCCGCCGTCTTCTTCATATCGACAATCCGCAATGACGGATTCGTCGGCGACTCCAGATACAGCATCCGCGTATTCGGCCGAATCGCTCGTTCGTACTGCTCGTACTCCGTCGTGTCGACGAAGGTCGTCTCAATCCCGAGTTTCGGCAGCCATGTCGACAGGAACTTCGTGACCCCGCCATAAATATCGCGCTGCGCCACAATGTGATCGCCGGACTTCAGCAGGGCCAGAATCGTCGTGGTGATCGCTCCCATTCCCGAGGCAAACACACGAGCGCCTTCCGTGCCTTCCAGCACCGCCAAAGTGTCCTCGGCCAGCGTTATCGTCGGATTCCCCCACCGCGTGTAATAGCGATCGGTCGTGGTGACGCGGATCTGCTCCTCGTTATCCGCTACCTCAAATGTCGACGTCTGATAGATCGGAGGCGTGACCGGAGCGTTCTTCTTCTCGAGATCTGAAGCCCCGCGGACAGCGGCGGTTTCCGGATGACGTTTGCGTGGTTTCATGGCTTCCTCACCATTCAAGATAATGTCGGTGATCGGCGCGGGCAAGGCGAAAGCAGCCGTCGCAACCAGTTATAATGCCGAATTCACATCTATGGACCTCGGACTGAAGAACCGCGTTGCCCTGGTCGCCGCCTCCAGCCAGGGATTGGGCCTCGCCACGGCTGAGGCATTCGCTGCCGAAGGCTGCCGCGTAGCCATGTGTGCGCGCAATCAGCAGACCCTCGCCGCAGGCGCCGACAAGATCCGCAAGCAGCACGGTGTCGACGTTCTCGCCGAAGCCTTCGATGTCACCGATCCTGCGGCCGTGAGTCGATTCGTGGCGGCGGTCGCAGAGAAATTTGGCAGCGTCGACATCTGCGTGACCAACGCCGGAGGTCCACCCGCGAAGGGCTTTCTAGCCGCTTCTCTCGAAGATTGGCAGCACGCGATCGACGCCAATTTTCTCAGCACGGTGTACTTCGCGCGCGAAGTCATCCCCCACATGCAAAAGAAGCATTGGGGACGCATCATCACGATTACGTCGATCACGACCAAACAGCCAGTCACCGATCTCGTGCTATCGAATGCGGTGCGTGCGGCCGTTGTCGGACTGTTGAAGAGTCTCGCAAACGAGTTCGGCAAAGATGGAATCCTGGTCAACAATGTCGGCCCAGGATTCACCGCCACCGATCGTCTGAAAGAGCTGGCGAAAGCCCGCTCCGCGGCGACGGGGAAGACCCAGCAGGAAATCTTCGAAGCATGGGCCGCCGATGCGTCTCTGAAGCGCCTGGGCGAACCGCACGAGTTGGCCGAGGCGATAGTCTGGCTCGCGTCTGACCGCGCGTCGTACATCACGGGACAGACATTGCTGGTAGATGGCGGAATGTATAAAGGGTTGTGAGCAATGAGCAGTGAGCAATGAGCCAGACCGCAAAGAGGATTTGCCCACTGCTCATTGCTCATCGCTCATAGCTTAAGGAGATTCATGCGATCGATTTCATCACGCATTTCCGTCATGAGCGGCGAGGGCGCGCTTTCCGTCTTCGCCCGCGCCAAGGAATTAGAAGCTCAGGGCCGATCCATCATTCATCTGGAGTTGGGCGAGCCGGATTTTCACCCCGGGCAATCGGTCATCGATGCCGTCTCGAAGGCTCTTGCCGAGGGCAAAGGCCGCTACTGCGCGATGGCCGGTGTCCCGGCATTGCGTGACGAGATTGCCACTTATCTCGCCCGCACCCGCAACATTCACGTGTCGGAAGCGAATATCGTGGTCGCACCGGGCTGCAAGATCGCGCTTTTCCAGTCGATGATGGCGCTGCTGGAGCCCGGAGACGAGGTCCTGTACCCCGACCCCGGATTTCCCGGATACGCTTCCATCTCGCTCGGCCTCGACGCTGTGCCCGTACCGTTTACTCTTTCTGCGCGCAATCACTTTCAGCCCGATCCCGACGAGATCGCGTCGAAGATCACCCCGCGCACGCGCATGCTGCTGACGAATTCTCCGGGCAATCCTACGGGAACGGTTTATACCGATTCGGTGCAGCGCGCACTGGCGGAATTGGCAGTCAAGCACGATCTCTGGGTGCTCTCGGACGAGATCTATGCTCGCATCATTTACGGCGGCGAATATCTGTCGATGCTGCGCTATCCGGGCATGGCCGAGCGAACGCTGATCATCGACGGATTCTCAAAGAGCTTCGCCATGACGGGATGGCGGCTCGGATACACAGTCGCTCCGCCAGATGTCGTGCCCGCACTCATCATGATGGTCGTGAACACATACACCTGCGTTGCTGAGTTCACGCAGTACGCTGCAATCGAGGCGCTTCGCGACCGAGAGGGCAACACGCCGCGCATGGTCGCCGAGTTCGCGCGAAGGCGCGAGCAATTTGTGCGCGACCTGAATCGCGTCCCGGGATTCCGGTGGCTTCCGCCGGAGGGCGCGTTTTATGCGTGGGTCGACATCACCGGAACAGGAATTTCTGCGGAAGAGCTGTGCCGCATTCTGCTGGAAGACGCCGGAGTGGCGGCGATTCCCGGCGCTGCGTTCGGACCGGTCGGAAAGGATTTCATCCGCTTCTCGTTCGCTTCTTCAATGGAAACTTTGCGCGAAGCGGCCGAGAGAATTCAGAAAGTATCTGCGGCGTGGCAAGGAACGGCAGCCGTCCGCTAGCCGAGGACATTCGTTCAAAGGAACACACATGCGAAATGCGCTTGTAGCTTTGCTCGTTGTTGCACTTGCCAGCATTTGCGCGGCGCAGGCACGTCCATTGCCCGGGCCCGATGTGCAACAGATCTATCAACGTCTGTTACCGCAGATCGAGAAGATCCCGGCATTCGACCATCACGCGCATCCAGGCTTCGCGGACGATCCTGACGTCGACGCGATGGCGGCTCCGCCGAACGCGACCGAGGCGCTGCGCACGCGCGATGACAATCCAGAACTCGTGGTGGCTGCCAAGGCGCTGTTTGGATATCCGTATAACGATCTCTCGCCCGAGCACGCGAGATGGCTGGTCAACAAAAAGAATGAACTCAAGCAGCAACTGAAGGGCACAGCATATTTCGATTCGATCCTTGACAAGATCAATACCGAGAGTTCCGTGGCGAACCGCGCCATGATGGCGGACTATCTCGATCCGAAGCGCTTCCCGTGGGTTTTCTTCGCAGATTCGTTCATGTGGCCCTTCAACAACACTCGCGAGACCGGGCGCAATCCGGACGAGGGCGTCTATATTCCCCTGCAGGAAAAGATGCTGCATCGCTGGATGCAGCAGGAAAACGTCGCCAAACTGCCCGCCTCATTTGACGATTACCTGAAGTTCATCAGCCAGGTGCTCGAAGATAATTCGAAGCGCGGCGGCATCGCGATGAAGTTCGAAGTGGCGTATTTCCGGCCGACAACGTTCAGCGATCCTCCGAGGTCGCAAGCTCAGGATATTTACGAGCGCTTCGTTGTCGGCGGCATTCCGACCGAGAAGGAATATCGCACGTTCCAAGATTTCATCTTCCGCTATCTCGTAACGGAAGGCGGGCGGCTGCATCTGCCCGTGCACATTCATACTGCGGTGGGAATCGGCGATTACTTTAATCTTTCGCAGAGCAACATCATGAATCTGGAGACCGTGCTGCGCGATCCGCGGTACGCATCGACGATCTTCGTGATGATTCATGGAGGATATCCACTGGAGCGCGAGGCGATCTGGCTGGCGGCGATGAAGAACGTTTATCTGGATTCATCGTTCGGTGAGCTTGTGCAGTACCCCTCGGCATTCAAGGACACGCTGAAAATGTGGCTGGAGACTTTCCCTGACAAGATCACTTACGGAACCGACTGCTTCCCGTACAATGATGTGCTGGGCGCGGAAGAAAGTTACTGGCTCGGTGCGCAGTCGGCTCGGACGGCTTTGACTGCGGCCTTAGCCGAGATGATTTCCGAGGGAGAGATTACCGAGCCGCACGCGCTCGAATTGGCTCACGCCTATCTTCATGACACGGCCGTCAAGTTGTACAACGGCAGGGTGCACTGATTTAGACCTATGGCAAAGAAAAAAACGAAATCCAAAGCGAAACCAGCTACAAAGAAGAAAACGAACTCTCATTCTCGCGCCAAGCGGGCTGTGACGAAGCACGCGGCCAATCCTGCAAGCCTGCAGTACGTGCCGTGGCACACCATCCCGCTCGAGGACCTGAATCCACTATTGCAGCGCCAGTTCGTCGTCGGGCAGGAGATCATGCTGGCGCGAGTGCTGTTGAAGAAAGGGTGCATCGTCCCGGAGCACAGCCATCATAACGAGCAGCTGACGTACATCGTCGAAGGCGCGCTCAAGTTCTGGATCGACGGTAAAGAAATCGTTGTTCACGCGGGCGAGGTGCTTTGCATCCCGTCGCATATGCCGCATAAAGCCGAAGCGCTTGAAGATACGGTCGATCTCGATGTCTTCACTCCGCCGCGCGCCGACTGGATCAACAAAACCGACCAATACCTGCGAAAAGAGAAATAGATCGCGCCCATGTCTCCGCTCCCCACCTCCGCGCCGGGCGTGCGCCCATCGGAATTCCGATTCCGCTGTATTTCCTGCGGCGATCTGAAAGACACCGCGAGTCAGGATTTCCGATGCTCGCAGTGTGGCGATCTGCTTGAAATCTCGTATCCATCGTGGAAAGAATCTGCGCCGTCAGCGCAGAACCTCAAATCTACGTGGCGGAACCGCAGACTTTCGTCGAAAGCGGTGGACCAGAGCGGAGTCTGGCGTTTTCGCGACCTGCTACCGGCGCTTGAAGATGAGAGTCAGGTGGTTACGCTTCGCGAAGGGAATACCCCGCTCTACGAACTTCCGCAGTGCGCTCGGATCACCGGCGTACCTCGGCTTTTCGCAAAGCATCAGGGGATGAATCCCACCGGATCATTCAAAGACACTGGTATGACCGTAGCTGCGACCTTCGCCCGACGCGCGGGATTTCGCTGGGTGGCATGCGCCTCAACGGGGAACACCTCGGCATCAATGGCCGCCTACGCCGCCCGCGGAGGCATGCGGAGCCTGGTACTGGTTCCCGAAGGGAAGATTTCCTGGAGCAAGCTGTCCCAGGCGCTCGATTACGGTTCTGTCACATGCCAGTTGCGCACGGATTTTGACGGCTGCTTGAAGTTGCTGCAGGAACTAGTGCGACGCGCTCCCGTCTATCAGCTGAATTCGATTAATCCTTTCCGATTGGAGGGGCAGAAGACTCTTGCGATCGAACTGCTGGAGCAACTCGATTGGGAAGTTCCCGACCACATTATTGTTCCTGGCGGCAATCTGGGAAACAGCTCCGCGATCGGCAAAGCGTTGCTTGAGTTGCATGAACTCGGATTGATTGATCGTCTGCCGAAGTTGTCGGTCATTCAGGCCGAGGGCGCGAATGCTCTCGTACGGACTTTGCGAGAAGCGGGAGGCAAGCGGCTGATCAACGTTCCGGCTGAAACTCGCGCGACAGCGATTCGCATCGGAAATCCTGCGTCATGGAAAAAAGCGATTTATGTGCTCGAATCGACTGGCGGAGCCTGCGATGAGGTCAGCGAAATTGAGATCGCGCAGGCCAAGGCTGAGATCGGCGCGGAAGGGATTGGATGCGAACCAGCTTCGGCGGTCACTCTTGCAGGGCTGAAGAAACTGGTGAAGCAGGGATTCGTGAAGTCATCTGAAAGCGTCGTGCTCGTACTGACGGGGAATCTGCTGAAGGATCCCGATTTCACGATCGATTTTCACAGTGGTGCGCTATTTCCTGAAGAAGCGTCGCTGGCAGAACTTCGGCGCCCGCCGGTCGTGCTCGACGCCACGCTCGATGCTGTCATCCGTACGCTGGAATCGGCAGAGAAGATCCCGTCATGAGCGCGAAATCGAAACCGATGAAATCTCTGCGGTTGGCGCTGCCAGCCACGTCGGCGAATCTTGGTCCAGCCTTTGATGCCGCGGCGCTCGCCATGGATTTCCGGATCAAGGTTGAAGCCCGCGCCGCGGAGGAGTTCTCAATCGACGCGAGCGGGCGCGATAGGGAAATCTGCGGCAAAGTCGAGAATCATCTGATTCTGAATACGTATCGAGAAGTTCTGA
>DATEJO010000115.1:0-4946 GCA_035277905.1 Candidatus Sulfotelmatobacter sp. | reverse complement strand
GTCGGTTTCGAACCATTGATCCAGAAAATCAATGGCACTCATCGTCATGAGCTGTACCTGGTTGTGCTTGTCGTTGCTCGACATGCCCTGGAAGCGGCGTCCGATGAACAGCAGCTTCATCAGTTCGCGCGGATTCAGAGTGGTCGGGTCGGGCGGCACCATGCTGAGGATCGGCTTCACGAAGCGGCACATCGCCTGCATCGCCTTGCCGAATTCGTCGTAGGCCTCGGCGTCGACGCGCGAGTGGCGGGCGATCTCGCGGTGCGTCTTGCCATGATCGTTCACGCGCCAGAGATAATCGCCGCTGGGCATCGGCGTAAACGTGCCGTCGAGCGGAAGAATTTCGAGGCCGTGGCGGGGAAGGTCGAGGTCTCGAATGATCTCTGGCCGCAGCAGCGAGACCACATAGGAGCACACCGAGAACTTGAATCCGGGGACGATCTCTTCCGTGCAGGCCGCGCCCCCGAGCACGTGACGCCGCTCGAGCACAAGCACCTTCTTGCCCGCGCGCTGCAGGTAGGCGGCATTCACCAGCCCGTTGTGCCCGCCGCCGATGACGATGACATCGTATGTGGAACTAGCCATTCGCTGTAAGCTCCTAGCTGCTAGCTTCTAGCCGCTAGCTTGAACCTTTCAATTTGAGGAAACGCAATGATACCCGGGAGATGACAGAGACGGTAGCGGGATCAGAGGCCGCTGGGCAGGACTGTCCATTGAAGGATACGGTACATTGGGCGTTCATTCTAACCGATTGCGAGTATCATTGTCGCGCATCAGTTCCCGGAACTGTGTCCGAGAAGGAGGACGTTGCAATGAGGACATTGGCCCTAACGTTATTGATCACCCTTATCTCGCCCGCTGCGCAGGCTGCGCAAGGCGCACAAGCCGCCGACGGAGTGGCGCCGGTGTTCCTAAAGACGAACTGCATCTTGAAGTCGGGGTCAGTGATTCTATCTGCATTCAAGGACGCTCTCCAGAACTCAAAGAAATACGAACTGGTCTCCGACTTGAGCGACAAGGGGAAAATGGATGTTGTGATTACGCTAAAAATGATTTGCGTCGAAGATAAGGGATATGTTGCCGTCGCCAGCGTTTATGGACTGGCCAAGTGCTTTGGACTTAAGAATTGTCATGTCTCCGTCAATGACTCGACTATGAATGCCCTCTTGTCCGAGCCCGGCGATGAGACTCGAAGCGGTACTAATCTCTTCAAGGGGTTCGATGAGAGCGTGGCTGACATGAAGGAGCAGATGATTCTGAAGTAGCAGCTGTACGGCAGAATTATGCATTTGAACTCACCGGGCTTGCGGTTGCCGCGCGAGAATGCGACTGCGTATAATCCGACTTCGGTCAACTCACACTGAGGTTGCAACCTTGCCCATCGGAACCGCATTTCACGAGCGCACCTTTCCCCTGTGCCACAGCCTGAGCTACCGGGAGTGGTCGGGATACTACACCGTCAGCGTCTATGAGGTGCACCACGAGCACGAGTACAACGCCATCCGCAATGCGTGCGCGCTGATCGATATCTCGCCGCTATACAAGTACCTGATCACCGGCAAAGACGCGACACGCCTGGTGAATCGCGTCATCACGCGCGACATCAACAAGGTCAAGCTCGGCCAGGTCATTTATTGCTGCTGGTGCGATGAGGAGGGCAAGGTCATCGATGACGGCACGATCTCGCGGCTCGAGGAGAACGTCTATCGCTGGACGGCGGCCGATCCGAGCCTGCGCTGGTTCAGGCAAAACGGCCTCAATATGGATGTGCAGATCGAGGATATTTCCGAGAAAGTTGCGGCGCTCGCGCTGCAAGGCCCGACTTCCGCGAAGCTGCTGAAAAGCGTGGCCGATGCCGATATCGCCAATCTCAAATATTTCCGCGTGACGCGTGGGAAGATTGCCGGAGTTCCCGTTGATATCTCGCGCACCGGCTACACGGGCGATCTCGGGTACGAAATCTGGGTTCCGTGGAATGACGGCGTCAAAGTCTGGGATGCGCTCGCGGAGAAGGGAAAACAGTTCGATCTGCACGCCGCGGGCATGCTGGCGCTCGACGTGGCGCGCGTCGAAGCCGGCTTGCTGCTGATTGAAGTCGACTACATCAGCTCGAAAAAGGCGCTGATCGAGTCGCAGAAATACTCGCCGTACGAGCTGGGATTCGCAAAGATGGTCCATCTCGAAAAAGAGAATTTCATCGGCAAGCGCGCCCTCGAACGCGACTCGAAGAACGGTGTGCCGCGGCAACTCGTTGGTCTCGAAGTTGACTGGACGGACGTGGAACAACTCTACGAACGCTACGGTCTGACGCCAGCCGCTCCTGCGCAAGCATCACGCGTGGCCGTTCCCGTCTATTCAGGCGACAAGCAGGTAGGGAAAGCGACTACGACGACCTGGTCTCCGACGCTTAAGAAGATGATCTCGCTGGCCAGCCTCGAAACGGAATATTCGAAGCCCGGCACCTCGCTGCAGATGGAGATTACGATCGAAGCGATCCGGCTGAAAACGAACGTTAAGGTGAAGCCGCTGCCGTTCTTCAATCCGGCGAGGAAGACGGCGACGCCCGTATAGTCTGTTTCACCACGGAGTCACAGAGGCACGACGGAATGGGAAACGCGAGATGGTCGCGTCGTTCTTCATTCATCCTACGGGTTAGCTCGGTTCTTGTAAGAACGATATTCTACCCTTGACATCTAGCCGCCCGCCTTTTTCCCGCAATATAGAGCCACACTCCTAGCAGAATCAAAGCTCCGCATCCACCAACAACCTTGAACACCGCCAGCGGCTTATTCAGCTCGTCCGGTTGCGGGACAAGCGACAGCAGAATCGTCAGCGCAGTCGTGCAGAATCCCACAGTAGCGACCAGTTTCGCAATCCAACTGCCGCCAGGCACACGGATCACATCCGGCCCGGCAGGTTCGCGCTGCAGCTTAATCATCGCCGCAAAAAGAAATAGATACGGAATGAAGTACGTGATCACTCCCATGCTGACCAGCACGTCGTACGCGCCCTTTACGCTGGTTCCGGCCTGTCCCAAGAAGATGAACACCACGCCTAGTACGAATTGCGTGAGCAGCGCAACCCACGGTGTTTTCCATCTTGGGTGCAGCGATCCGAAGGCTTTTGGCAGGAAGCGGTCGATTCCGGCCACAAACGGGAGCCGCGCCACGGCAGCGAGATAGGCGCCCGCCGCTCCGATGTTGCTCAACGCAATCAAGAATGCAGCCAGCGGCAGGATTCCGGGAAATCCAATGCGCGATGCTGTCGCGGATACTGCCTGCACCAATCCCTGCAGATCGTTGACGCCCTTAGGTGGCAGCGCCAGCAACACGCAGACAGTTCCCAGGATGTAGCAAACGGTGACGGTGATTCCTCCCGAGAGAAGCGCGAACGGAATCGTCCGGCGCGCGTTCTTGATCTCCTCGCCCATGAACGATGCGGTTTCGCATCCGCCGAAGGCAAAGGTCAGCACCGACCAGAAGATGATGTCGTTGAAGTGTGTGCTCGGCGTCATCGAATGCACGGTGAACGACGTCGCCGATCCGAAGCGGTGCCAGGCAATGAATCCCATTACGATGACGATTGCGACCGGAATCCACATGGCCAGCGCGCCGACGTTGTGCAGCCACTTGCCGACATCGAGTCCGACGATGTTCAACAGAGTGGCCGCGGTCAACGTGAGCAGGGAAAACACAATGTAGAACGTTGCGTTGCCGGAAAGATGCTCCCACTTCGCCTGCTGCATGAACAAAATATTGCTGGCGGCGAAATAGAGCACGGCAGGGAAGTAAGGCAGGTTGCTGGTCCAATAGGTCCATGCGGACATGAAGCCCGAGAAATCGCCGAATGCCCGCTTGCTCCAGACATAAAGCCCGCCTTCGTTCGGATAGCGCGACGAAAGCTCAATCACCGACAGCGCCAGCGGAGTGTAGAAGCAGAACCACGCGCCGATCCATATGACGATCGAACTCGGGCCGGCAGCCGCTGCCGTCGCGATCCAGCGCAGGCTGATTCCGGTGATCACGTAAAACAAGAGCAGATCGCGGAATCCCATCACCTGCCGCGGGCGGTTGGGATCTTCGGCTTCGGCGATGGAGACGCCGGGCGAGAGAAAGCCGATGCGGTCAGAGCGCGGCTGCGATTTGATTTCCGCCAAGGACGTGTCCCGGGGTCAGGATGCGACGAGCAAGAACATGAGGAATAACACCGGGAGGCGGGAGGAGCAAGTGAAAATGCGTCTCAGGATACCACCGTTTTGCGGTTGCTCCACTTCCAATATAGATATCCCGGCACTCCGATCAGCACGATAGCCGTTCCCCAGAATGCTTCCGTCGGGCGCGTGATGATCGTGTTCAGCGTCCACGCAGCCCCGATGATCACATAGATCGCCGGCAGCCACGGATATCCCGTGCAGCGGTACGGACGCGAAATATCGGGCCGCTTCCAGCGCAGCAGGAACATGCCGATCACCGTCAGTGTGTACGACAGAACCATTCCATAAATGACGTACGTGTAGAGCTGGTCATAGCGGCCGCTGAGAGTCAGAGCTGCGGCCCAGAGGCCCTGGCCAATCAGGCTGAAAGCGGGCGTGCGCCACTTGGGATGAATCTCCGCCATCCGCTTGAAGAAAACTCCGTCCTGCGCCATGGCGAGATAGACGCGCGCTCCCGACAGTGTGCAGGTGGCCGCGGCGCTGAAGCAGGAGATCGCGATAGTCGCCGACAGCCAGACTGCCGCTCCCGGCGAGAACAGTTGTTGAGCGGCGGCGTGCGCGATAGTCTCGTGTTTCGCTACTTCGCTTAGCGGCAGCGCATACACGTAGGTCAAGTTCATCGTGATGTAAATCGCGGCCACGGCCAGCACGCCGAAGAGCATGGAGAGCGGCACGTTGCGGCGCGGTTCCTTTACCTCGCCGGCCACCCACGTGATGTATACCCACCCGTCAT
>DATEJO010000114.1:0-10771 GCA_035277905.1 Candidatus Sulfotelmatobacter sp. | reverse complement strand
CAGGGAACTTGTACGACTTCAGCAACTCGCGCACTTCGAGCTCCACCAGATCCAGCAGCTCGGGATCGTCCACCGCATCACACTTGTTCAGCGCAACGACGATGTAGGGCACACCGACCTGGCGGGCCAGCAGCACGTGCTCGCGCGTCTGCGGCATCGGACCATCCGTCGCCGCCACCACCAGAATCTCGCCATCCATCTGCGCCGCGCCCGTGATCATGTTCTTGATGTAGTCGGCGTGGCCCGGGCAATCCACGTGCGCGTAGTGACGGTTCGCCGTCTCGTACTCGACGTGTGCCGTCGCAATCGTGATGCCGCGCGCCTTCTCTTCCGGAGCGTTATCGATCGAATCAAACGACCGGAACTTGATGTTCGGATTGTGCTTGGACAGAACCTTGGTGATCGCCGCCGTCAACGTCGTCTTGCCATGGTCAATGTGACCAATCGTCCCCACGTTGCAGTGCGGCTTTGTCCGATCAAATTTTTCTTTCGCCATAACTCAGCTCTTAGCTCCTAGCTCTTTGCTTCTAGCTCAAAACCAAACCCGCGTCGCTTCCGCCCTCGAACTTCTCGTAATAGGCGCCGAGGAATTGCTCTCTTTCAACAATCCTCTGGGAGCGAATCCACTCTTCAAACTGCTCGAACTCTGCATGGAACCGGGCGCGAAATAACTCAAAGTTCCGATGCCAGCTCCAAAAATCCTTAACTCGATACTGCGCAACCTCAGGCAACTCGCAGTGGCATTCGCTTAGTAAGTACCCATCAGCCTGCCACAACAATCTCGACCGAGGTCCACCAGCCGCAAACGCCGCTTCAAATTCTGCCCGCCGGCCATCCGCAATCCAGAATCTTCGATCAACCACGAACCGCGGGGAGTGCTGTCACTTCGCTGTCCCCTGCACCTTCGCGATGATTTCCTCCGCGACCGATCGCGGAGCCTCCTCATAGCGCGCAAAGTGCATCGAGTATTCCGCGCGGCCCTGCGTTGACGAACGCATATGGGTCGCGTATCCAAACATTTCCGCCAGCGGAACGATCGCCTTGATCACCTGCGATCCCGCGCGGTGCTCCATACCTTCAATGCGTCCGCGTCGCGAGCTCAGGTCGCCCATAATCACGCCGGCATAATCCTCCGGCGTTACGACTTCAACCGCCATCACCGGCTCCAGCAGCACTGGAGACGCTTTCCGCGCGGCTTCTTTGAACGCCATCGATCCGGCGATCTTGAACGCCATTTCGTTCGAGTCGACATCGTGATAGCTGCCGTCAAACAGCGTCGCCTTCACATCGACCATCGGATATCCGGCCAGCACTCCGCCTTCGAGCGCCTCCTGAATGCCCTGATCGATCGGCTTGATGAATTCCTTGGGCACCGAACCGCCCACGATCTCATTCACAAACTCGTAGCCAGTCCCCGGCGGTTGAGGATCGAGATAAATCTTCGCGTGCCCGTACTGTCCGCGTCCGCCCGTCTGGCGAATGTACTTGCCTTCCGCCTCGGAGTGCTTGCGGATCGTCTCACGGTACGCCACCTGCGGCTTGCCGACGTTCGCCTCGACCTTGTACTCACGCATCATGCGGTCGACGATGATTTCCAGGTGCAACTCGCCCATGCCGCTGATGATGGTCTGTCCGCTGTCGGGATCGGTGTGAACCTTAAAGGTGGGATCTTCCTGCGCCAACTTGCCCAGCGCCATGCCCATCTTTTCCTGGTCGGCCTTGGTCTTGGGCTCAACCGCAACCGAAATCACGGGAGCTGCAAATTCGATCGATTCCAGCGCAATCGCATGATCTTCGTTGCAGATCGTGTCGCCCGTCGAAACGTTTTTGAGGCCAACAGCTGCGCAGATGTCTCCCGCGAGGATCTCGTTGATCTCTTCGCGCTTGTTGGCATGCATCTTCATCAGGCGGCCAATGCGCTCGGTCTTTCCTGTGCGAACGTTCAGCACGGAGTCGCCAGTCTTGAGGTGCCCAGAGTAAACGCGGATGAACGTCAACTGGCCGACAAACGGGTCGGCCATAATCTTGAACGCCAGCGCGGAAAACGGCTCTTTGTCGTCCGGCTTGCGCGTCACTTCCTGACCGTTATTCGGATTCTTTCCGTGCGTCTCGCCTACATCAAGCGGCGAAGGCAGGTAGTCGACCACCGCATCGAGCAGCGGCTGCACGCCCTTATTCTTGAACGCCGTTCCAACCACGACCGGGAAAAGCTTCAGTTCAATCGTCGACTTGCGCAGCGACTTCTTCAGCTCGTCCGACGTGATCTCTTCACCTTCGAGGAACTTGTGCAGGATCTCGTCGTCGTTCTCAGCGATCGTTTCCACAAGTTGTGCGTGGAATGCTTCGGCCTTCTTCTTCAGTTCGGCGGGAATCTCTTCAGTGACGTACTCGGCGCCCATCGTCTCGTCGTTCCAGAGGATCGCCTTCATCGTCAGCAAATCGACGACACCTTTGAACTTGTCTTCTTGTCCGATGGGAATCTGAATCGCGACGGGCTTGGCACTGAGGCGCTTGCGGATGGTATCGACGGCATGCTCAAAATCGGCACCCATCTTGTCGATCTTATTAATGAAACAAATACGCGGAACGCCGTATTTATCTGCCTGGCGCCACACTTTTTCGGACTGCGGCTGCACGCCGTGCACGGCGTCAAACACCGCGACTGCGCCGTCGAGCACGCGCAATGATCGCTCGACCTCGGCCGTGAAATCGACGTGGCCGGGCGTATCAATAATATTGATCCGGATATCGCGCCATGTGCAGGTCGTCGCCGCGGACGTGATCGTGATGCCGCGTTCCTGCTCCTGCTCCATCCAGTCCATGGTCGCAGTTCCTTCATGCACCTCTCCGATGCGGTGCGTCCTGCCCGTATAAAACAGGATGCGCTCCGTCGTAGTGGTCTTGCCGGCATCGATGTGCGCCATGATGCCGATATTCCTGCAACGCTCTAATGGGACTGTTCTTGGCACGACCTGTCTCTACTCTTTCTGGGCTCCGAAACTATTTTGATCTGGCGATTTTGCGATTGAGCTATTTGGGCGATTTTTCAATCACTCAATGACCCGATCACTCAAAGACTCAATTCCTTACCACCGGTAGTGCGCGAATGCCTTGTTCGCTTCCGCCATGCGGTGCACATCTTCTTTCTTCTTAATTGCGGCACCGCGGCTGTTGGCCGCATCCAGCAACTCGTTGCTCAACTTGTCGACCATCCCCTTTTCACCGCGCGCCCGCGCATAGCTGATAATCCAGCGGATCGCCAGCGACGTTCGGCGGTCGGCATTTACCTCAACCGGAACCTGATAGTTCGCGCCACCGACGCGGCGGGTCTTCACTTCGAGCAGCGGCTTTGTGTTCTCGACAGCCTTCTTGAACAGCTTCAGCGCTTCATCGCCGCCCTTCGACTCCAGCTTCGTCAGGGCTTCATAGAAGATGCCCTCGGCGGTCGACCGCTTGCCCTGCCACATCATCGAGTTGATGAACTTCGTTACCAGATCCGATCCGTACACGGCATCGGCTGGAACGGTCCGCTTTGCGATATGTCCTTTTCTTGGCATCAGCTTCTAAGCTCCCTGCGCTCTTGCCAGGTTTCAAAGTTTCAAGGTTTCAAAGCTTCAAAGTAAAGCAACTCGCTGCCCACGTTGAAACCTTGAAACTTTGAAACTTTGAAACTTGTTTTAGCCTTTCTTCGGCCGCTTCGCTCCATACTTCGAGCGTCCCTGCATGCGGTTCGCGACGCCGACGGCATCCAGCGTTCCGCGAATCACGTGATAACGCACGCCCGGCAGATCCTTCACACGGCCACCGCGGATCAGCACGATCGAGTGCTCCTGCAGGTTGTGCCCTACGCCGGGGATGTACGTTGTGACTTCAATGCCATTCGTCAGCCGCACACGCGCCACCTTCCGCAATGCGGAGTTCGGCTTCTTCGGCGTCTGCGTATACACGCGCGTACACACGCCGCGCTTCTGCGGACATCCCTGCAGCGCGGGGCTCGCCGTTTTAAAACGAGGCCGCTTCCGGCCTTGGGCCACCAATTGATTAAACGTAGGCACTCTCGCCACTCCTTGGCCGCACACTCGCCCGCTCATCGCGCGGGCAGCGGCACATCAAATCCACTGCTTCAAACGCGCATCTTGCGCATGGCCAGCCCGAAGCCAACCATTACTTCTCGCCACGCAGACTCAGCACTGCAAGCCGACGCCGCAGAGATTCTGGATTCCCTTAAGACTTACGCCGCCGACGGTGGCGCCCGGCCAAACTCCGGGGGCACTCCGTTTCGTCAGCCTTGCCCTGCATGTCCTCTCGCATAAGGGCGAAAGGCGCCGCAGGCACGTTTCAGCGAGGAAAGTTTCCGAACTCAACACCTATCCGGAAACGCGTTTCTCGACAGCTTCACTTCCGGCTTCTCGACACACATCCACAAAAAACCGGCAGCGTACAGCAAGCTTGGATGAACTCGCGGAACCAAACTACTATAGCAAGCGCTCCGAAACATCGTCAACTCGTCTTTTTGCATCCCACTAGCGGTAGCTGCGAATTCAACAAAGCTGGCATTTTTGTGACCGCGCTTGCCTGAATCCGGCTTCACCCTCTACACTACAGGTTTTCCAATTCATTCAGGGAAGTACGGCGATGTACGGCGCTCCCAGGCTAAAACTGCGCCGCAACGCTCAAGATAGAAGAGGAGTGCATGGGTAGGTTCTGTTCTCGCGGATTGTGCCTGATCGTTGCGATCCTTGGACTGCTTAGCCTCGTCGGTTGCGGGGGCGGCTCAAAAGCGGGTCCTCCTCTTTTCCCCGGCCACGTTACGCTGACCCCAACCAACACAATTTCTCTGACTCTTGGCGGAACTCTGAACTTCACCGCGTCGGTTCAGACCTCCTCCGGGACGAACCTGCACGTCCCGATCACTTTCTCGTCGAGTGATACGTCTATCCTCACCCTCGCTTCGAACGGCGTAGCCTGTGCGGGGCAGTGGGACATCGCTTTCACGACGTGCACTCCCGGGAACGTCGGCGTCGTAACCGTCACCGCGAGCGCCCTTGGGCAATATAGCCCCGCGACTTACGTTTTCGTCCATCCACACATTGACAACGTCACGGTCGAAGGCCTGTTTCCCACCGGAACTCCCGTTCAAGAACCATGTCTCTCGCAATCGCAGTCGATGATGGTCGAAGCCCACGCCTACAGTCAGGGCACCGATATCACTTCTTCGGTGGGACCGTTTACCTTTACATCCAACAATCCGACCGTCGTCAATCTCGTTCCGATCATCGATAGCTATTACAAGTTCCCCACAAATCAGGCCACGGCGAAAGCATTCGCGCCAGGCATCGCGAACATCATTGCCACGGCCAATGGAGTTTCCAGCACAACCTTTCAGCAACCGCAGTACGCGAACTCGCAAGGCGCAACATCTCCCGTCCTCGACTTCTTTGCTACCTGCCCGGTACAGAACATCAGCCTTGAAGTTGGGCAGGCTGGATCGGGCCAGACCACATTCATCGCTTCGAAATCAACGTCGCAGAGCATCGTCGCCACAGTCACCGACGTGATGGGAAACTCATCCTTGCCGAACACAAACGGCGGCATCGTACTCACTAAGATTCCTCTGACATGGACATCCTCTCAGCCCGGAGTGTTCGGCATCTCTTCCAGTTGTGGCCAGACGTGCACGGCCGCCACGGGCGCGCCTGGGTCCGTCGCCATCACAGCTTCGTGCTCACCTCCAAGCTGCAATGTGGGATTCCCGCTGGTGCCGGCTACTCTGTCGACTCCTGCGCAAATAACGGCGTGCACGCAGTTTTTTCAGCCTCTCGTCCCCAATAAATCGTTTAGTTGTCAGGAACTCATTCCTGTCCCGGTCTACGCCTCTCCTGTATTCATTGAGCCCACTGGGAACGTCACTCTCCAGCCGCCGACCGGCGCTGTTGGCGGCGTGATCAGCGGAACGACCGCCGCCGCCGCAGTATTCGCCGCCAGCACAGGCTGCGAGCACGAATTGCCCTCGACCTGCTTCACCTCTGCGTATTATTTCTCGACCACCAAGGGATCTGTCGGCGGAGCGAATCTCCTGCCGGCCGCCCCCAACTCTGCCCTGTTCGATCTTTCTGGATCGAGGCTGTACATGGGCAGCGATTTCGGCGCGGAGTTGATCACTCCGGCTAACTTCGGATCATCCACCAATCCTTTCGCTCTCCTCGGCACTGTCACCGGACGAGTTCTGGCAGTTTCGAACAACGGCACGGTCGCCGCATTCAGCGACACGCTCCACACGCCGAATCAGGTTTACATCGCTAATACGAGCAGCACTCTCACTCAAGGGGCGACTGCCCTTAACATTTCCGGCGCGACAGCAGCGGCATTTTCTCCCGACGGATTAAAGACTTTCATCGTCGGTGGCGCATCCTCAAACTCGCTCTATATCTACTCGCCACTACAAGCATTGCAGGGCCCGATTACGCTCTCCGGCGCAGCGAATAACATCGTGTTCTCTCCCAACGGCGCCTTCGCTTATGTCGCCGAAGCCAGCGGAACCGGCGGCCCCAATCTCTCCGTCTTCTCAACTTGTAACAATCAGCTTGTAGGAAGCATCGCTTTGCCCGCCAATCCGCTCATCACCAAAGTGCTGCCAAACCTTCACCTGGACGGCCGGGACTCTTACGGCAATCCGATTCCCGACGGAATTCACATCCTCGTCATGGATTCCACCGGCTTCGATATCGTCACTTCCACGATCTCTCCTCCAGCCACGGGAACGCTCTGCCCGCAGGGCCTGAATTTCATCAGCGACGATCCCTCTCGCACCGCGCAACGCATCGAACTTGGCGAAGGTACGCTCCAGCCCGTCAACTTCTTTGCCTCTCCCGACGGCTCGCAGCTTTACGTTGCCAACGCCAGCAGTTCCACAATCTTCGTTTACAACTTCCTCGTCGGATCAGTGATCGGCGGCATTCCTCTGCTGAATACTGCCACCCCCATCACTGCCGAAATGAGCGTCGATGGAGGAACCATCGTCATTGCCGGCTCGGATGGCCTGTTGCACGTGGTGAACACCGCCGTCGGGGGCACCGATACCTCTCCACCTCTTTCCTTCCCCAATCTGACGAATTACCTGAACGCCTTCTGCTCGATAACGCCCAGCGCAGGCCCGTGCTCGTTGACCATAGCCGCTACAAAACCGTAGAGAACACTGTCATCTCGACCGGAGCGATGGCTTCCGCGAAGCGAAGCCATCGCGGAGTGGAGAGACCCTTTGTTCGTGAAGTAACTCGTGAAGTTCTTCTGCGTGGAGGGGATTATCTGTCTGACGCGGGTCGCGAACGCACCATCTACGCTGTCTTGCCGTCCAACTCTTTCCCAACGCTATCGAGCACCCCGTTCACGAAGTGCACCGACTCCGGAGACGAAAATTTCCTCGCAATCTCCAGCGCCTCATTAATGACGACGGCGCGCGGCGTCTCCGGATACGCCATGAACTCCGCCACCGCGGCCCTTAGAAGATTGCGGTCCACCGCCGCCATGCGTTCCATCCGCCAATGCTCGGCATGCTTCTCGATCAGTTTGTCGATTTCGTCGACGCGGTCGAGCGCAACGCGAAACAGATCGTCGGCAAACCCACGCACCTCGGCATTCGCCGTGGCATTCTCCGCCCAAAAAGTCCGCCGGACATGTTCAGCGTCCTGCTTGCCCATGTCGGACTGAAACAGCATCTGCAGCGCCAGTTCGCGGGATTTTCGCCGGGTACCCATGGAAGCCGTCAGCCTTCAGCCGTTAGCCTTCAGGAAAAACATTCAGGCACGGCATGATCAGTTTACAGGAAGGATTCAGCGCGAGAATTAGTAGTGAAAGAAAGCCTGTGAAGTCCAGTGACAAATCGCCGCGAGCTGGATCATTTTCTCTTGCGTGACTTACGCCCAGCCGAAGAGCGCCGGACGCTTTTAACGATGGCTGACCGCCGAGAGCTGACGGCTGCTTTGCTGGCAACTGACGGCTGGCGGCGGGCGGCTGCTTTCCTGACAGCTGAAGGCTGAGGGCTGACAGCTTCTTTTAACGACGCCATCTCCACCGCAGCCAGCGCCGCCTCAAATCCCTTGTTCCCCATCTTTAATCCAGCCCGATCAATCGCTTGCTCAAGCGTGTCGCAGGTCAACACGCCGAAAGCATGAGGGACTCCCGTCTCCTGTGCCGATTGCCCAATCCCTCGCGTGACTTCATTGACGATCACGTCATAATGCGCCGTATCCCCGCGCAACAAACATCCGATGCAAATGATCGCGTCATATTTCCCGGTCAAAGCCAAAGTCCGCGCCGCCGAAGGAATCTCAAACGCCCCGGGGACACGGACAATCTCAATGTCTTCATAGAGCTTAGCTCCGCACCGCACGAGTCCGTCCAGCGTCCCGGCTACTAGTCTCTCGGTTATAAAGGAGTTGAACCGGCTCACGACTATGCCAAAGCGCTTACCTGACGCATCGAGTTGTCCTTCCAAGGCTATGTGGTCCGTGTCGAGAACACCCTCGTCGGCACGCGTTCCGATGATTCTCAGCCGCGTCCCGCCAGGTAATTTGACTACGAAAGTACGCGCGGCGTGCGACGGTTCTGGCCCGGAATAATCCTCCACAATCTTTAACTCGCGACCCTCGATCAGCCGATAAACAGTGTCTGGATCTGAGACGGTCACTGAAAGGTCGACGTCTCGCCAAGGCTTCTTCCTTCTGATGAGGTCGAATATCAGCTTGGTAGGAGAGAAAGTGGCAGTACGTGCGTCTTCGTTTTCACGCACGACGCCATCTCCAAGGCCAATCGCGCGTAGGACTTCGACTAAAAGTTCGAAATCTTCATCCGAACCCACACGCGCGCCGAGATATACCCTACCGATCAATCTTTCTCCGTGTCTCCGTGACTCTGTGGTGAAGATTTCTGATCCGTGAAAATCCGTGCAGATCCGTGGCCAGAAGTTACTTGCCCTTGAACTCCGCCGCCCGCTTCTCCAGAAACGCCTTCGTCCCCTCGGCCTTGTCCTCGGTAGCGCAAGCCACCGCGAACAACACAGCCTCAAGGTAAAGCCCCTCAGCGAGCGTCATCTCCATGCCTTTATTGACGGCCTCCATCGCGTACTGCACGGCCAGCGGAGCGTTCGCCACAATCTTCGCAGCAATCGCCTCCGCCCGTGGAATCAATTCCGCCGCAGGAACCACTTCATTCACCAGCCCGATGCGATGCGCTTCCTGCGCCGTGATCATCTCTCCCGCAAGCACCATCTGCATCGCGATCCCTTTGCCTACCAGCCGCGGCAGCCGCTGCGTCCCGCCGTAGCCCGGGATAATCCCCAGTTTCACCTCCGGCTGTCCGAGCTTCGCATTGTCGCTCGCCAGCCTCATGGTGCATGCCATCGCAATCTCGCAACCACCGCCCAGCGCGAATCCGTTGATGCACGCGATCACCGGCTTGCCCAGATTTTCAATCAGGTTCAGGACATTCTGTCCGCGATGCGTATATTCCTTGCCGGTCACTGCGTCCTGCTTCGCCAGCTCGCCGATATCCGCCCCGGCAATGAACGCCTTCTCGCCAGACCCGGTGAAGATCACGACGCGAATCGCGGCGTCGTTCTTGATGTCATGAAACGCCGCCCGCAGCTCTTCCATCGTGGCCATATTCAGCGCATTGAGCACCTTCGGCCGATTCACAGTGACGTAAGCAATCGCGTTCTTCTTCTCGAGAATAATGTTTTCAAAGTTCATAAGTTCCTACCTTGCCACAGATTCTCACGGATCAACACGGATCGAAATCTACCACGGAGGCACGGAGCCACAGAGAAAGAGAAGAGGAAGAATTCTCAGCGCCCCTGTATCTCCGTGGTGAGCTGTTCTTAAATCCGTGAAGATCCGTGCAAATCCGTGCCTAAAGCTTCTGCGCCAGCGGCTTCTCCGGATCCGAGTAATCATAAAACCCGCGGCCCGACTTGCGCCCGTACCATCCTGCCATCACCATCCGCTTCAGCAGCGGAGGCGACGCAAACCGCCGCTCCTTGAACTCGTCATACATCACGTGCGTGATGTAATAGGTCGTGTCCAGCCCAACGAAATCCAGCAGCGTAAACGGCCCCATCGGGTATCCGCAGCCCAACTTCATCGCGTTGTCGATGTCCTCAATCGATCCCACGCCTTCTTCATAGGCCCGGATCGCGTCCAGCAGATACGGCACCAGCAGCCGGTTCACGATGAATCCTGTCTTGTCCGAAGTGCGCACCGGAACCTTGCCGAGCTTCTTCGCGAACGCATACGCCGATTCGTAAACATCGTCAGCCGTCGCTATCGTTCGCACAACTTCGACCAGTTTCATCAGCGGCACCGGATTAAAGAAATGCAGCCCGATAAATCGCTCCGGCCTCTTGACCGCAGTTAACAGCTCCGTCACCGAAATCGAAGAGGTATTCGTCGCGAAGATCGCGTCTTTCTTCACCACGCCATCGACCGACGCGTACATCTTCTTCTTCTCCTGCACGTTCTCGATGATCGCTTCAATGACAATGTCGCAATCGGCAAGACCGGACTTATCCGTCGTTCCCTTGAGCCGCGCCCTCGCCGCATCCTTCTGCTCGGCCGTGATGCCGCCCTTCTCGACGGGCCGCTCTGCAAATTTCGCCAGAGACTTCTCAATCCCGGCGAATCCCTTGTCGAGAAACCTCTGCTCAACTTCAAGCACAGTGACGTCGAATCCGGCCATCGCCGCCACCTGCGCGATCCCGGATCCCATCAACCCACAA
>DATEJO010000113.1:0-4339 GCA_035277905.1 Candidatus Sulfotelmatobacter sp. | reverse complement strand
AAAGTTAATAGATAAAGCAGTCGTTTTGTCATCACCATCTCCGTGCGAAGAATTTGGCGGGGGCCGAATGCCGAACAACAGGTGGGAGAGTGGCCGCAGAGCGGACATCGTCAAAGTGCACATACCACTGCATCGGACATTGACGGCAGGGTAGAGGCGCTGCGCTGTGGAAGGGAGTGCGTTCAGAACAAGACAGAGGTGATGGTCAATACAGCAAGCCCGTGCATAATGAACATTGAAGGCAATCGTGCCTGTGGAAAGCGGCGCTAGTCGAGTTGCTCTTGCAGTTGTGCCCAGCGCTGATAGAGCTCGTCGACGAGCTTTTGTGCTTCCTCGAATTCAGCCTGTGCTTTCAGCAAGCCGGAGGCATCGCTGGCAATTGACGGATCCTCGAGGGTGCGTTGCTTCTCGCGCAATTTCTGCTCCGCCTCAGTAATCCGTTCTTCGATCGTGGAAAACTCCCGGGCTTCGAGATACGAGAGCTTTTTCTTCCGAATTAAAGTAGCGGCTTCCGGCGGGGCCACATTCTTTTTGACGGCGCGCTCTTGTTCCAAGACGGTGGCGCGTTCTTCCATCCAGACTTCCCACTGCGAATAGTCCGCAAACGTGGCGGCGCTTCCCAGTCCGTCAAGACCGATGATGACTTTCGATATGCGATCGAGCATGTAACGGTCATGAGTGACCAGCACCAGCGCGCCCTGAAATTCGAGAAGGCTCTCTTCCAGAATCTCGAGGGTGGGGATGTCCAGATCGTTCGTCGGTTCGTCGAGCAGCAGCACGTCGGCGGGCTGCAGCATGAGCTGCGCGATCAGGACGCGGGCTTTTTCGCCTCCAGACAATTTACTGAGCGGCTGGTTCAATTGCTCGCTGGTAAACAGAAACCGGGTGGCCCATGAGGCGACGTGGATGCTGCGGTCCTGGTAGATGACGGAATCCCCTTCAGGCGCGAGTGCTTTGCGCAGCGTGAGATCGAGATTGAGTTCGCGATTCTGATCAAAATAGACAACCCGCAGACGGTCGGCCTTGCGGATCGTGCCATTTGCCGGCGAAAGTTCGCCACTGATCAAACGCAACAGCGTCGTCTTCCCGCTGCCGTTTGGCCCGAGCAGCCCGAGGCGCGCTCCGGCGGTAATGACGAAATTCAAGTTCGAGAACAGACGGCGTTCCGCGAACTCGTAAGCGACATCTTCCAATTCAATGAGCCGCTTGGTGCGCCGGTCGGTCGAGGAAAAATCGATACGGGCGGTTTCACTGCGGGTACGCGAATTTAAATCGGCAAGCTCGCCGATCATCTCGTTGGCTTTGTCGATGCGGGCCTTGGCCTTGCGGGTGCGCGCTTTTGCTCCGCGCCTGAGCCATGCGATCTCGCTGCGCACGCGGTTTGCGAGCGCCTCCTGCCTCTTTGCCTGAGCCTCGAGGAACTCTTCTTTTTTCTCGAGAAAGGCGCTGTAGTTTCCGGCCACGCGGAGCAATCCGTCGGGATAGGAGCGGTTCAGTTCCACTGTCTCGGTGCTGATGTTTTCGAGGAAGTATCGATCGTGGCTCACTACCACACAGGCGAAAGAAGCGCCTTCGACCAGCGCTTCCAGCCACTCGATGCCGGCGAGATCGAGATGATTGGTCGGTTCGTCGAGCAGGAGGACGTCCGGCGATTGCACCAGCGCTTCGGCGATGGCGAGGCGTTTTTTCCATCCGCCTGACAGAGTGGAAGCTTCAACTTCAAAGTTGTCGAATCCGCTGCGTCCGAGTGTCGACGCCAGCCGCGCCTCTTTTTCCATCGCCGGAACTGCGGCTCGCTCTAAGGCGGCCTCGATGACCGAGCGCACCGTGCTTCCCGCCGGGAAGCGCGAGTCCTGCATCACATAACTGAGTCTGATTAGCTTGCGGACCGAGATCTCCCCCGAATCAGGCTCGATCTGGCCAGCCAGGATTCCGAGCAGGGTCGACTTCCCTGAGCCATTCGGCCCGATCAGTCCAATGCACGCACCTTCGCATACGATGAACTGGATATTCTCGAAAAGCGGCCGCGCGCCGAACGTCTTCGTTAAGGCCTGCGTATTGATGAGCGGGGCCATGCTCATTTTGAGCATACCAGCAATACACGGGACGAATGTTGATGTGAAATTCTTTAGACTTGCTGCAGTGTCGTTCGTCTAAGCTTTGGTTGCATCTTTTGCTGGCGAAGATGTAGGTTGGAATGCGTTCTTACGGAGGCGCTATGTTGCTTTCATTGCGCGGACTCGTGCTGGTTCTTCTTGCGATGGGCTGCGTATCGGCGGTATTCGCCGCAGACTCCATACCAGCAGGTCTTCATGTTCCTGTCGAATATTACAAGTTGCCGAATGGGTTGCGAGTCACGCTCTCGCCGGATCACTCCGTGCCCACGGTGGTGGTCGGCGTTTACTACCGCATCGGATTCCGCGTCGAACCGAAGGACCGTACCGGCTTTGCCCACCTGTTCGAACACATGATGTTCCAGGGTTCGCAGAATATGGGCAAGATGGAGATGATCAAACTGGTGCAGCAGAATGGCGGAATTCTGAACGGATCGACGCGTTTCGATTTCACCAATTACTTCGAAGTCATGCCGGCGAACAAGCTCGAAACTGTTCTTTGGGCCGAGGCGGATCGCATGCGCGGACTCAACATCAATGAAGAGAATCTGAAGAACCAGCAGGGCGTGGTGGGGAATGAAGTCAAGGTCAACGTGTTGAACCGTCCGTACGGCGGATTCCCCTGGCTCGACATGCCGCAGTACGCCAACTCGAACTGGTACAACGCGCATAACTTCTATGGCGATTTGAAAGACATCAACGCGGCCACGCTTCCCGACGTGCAGCAGTTCTTCAAGACCTATTACGCTCCGAATAATGCTGCGCTTACAGTAGTGGGGGACTTCGACTCAGCGGAAGCCAGGAAGCTGATCGAGAAATATTTTGGGAGCCTTCCCTCAGTGCCGCAGGCAGCGCAGCCCGATCTTACGGAGCCTCGCCAGGAGAAAGAGAAGCGCTTTACGAAGGAAGACACGCAAGCCAAGCGGCCTGCCCTGGCTGTGGCCTATCACATGCCGGACCGCAACACTCCCGGGTTTTACGCCATGGGTGTAATCGATCAGATCCTGTTGCAGGGCGACGACAGCCTCTTGCATGAGGAATTAGTCAAGAAACGTGCCTACACCGGCTCCGTCGACGGCGGAATCAACCTGCTGGGCAACATGTTTGATTACAACGGGCCGATGCTATGGATGGCGTCCTTATTCCATGACAACAATGTCAAAGACGATGACATTGTGGCGGCGATGGACTCCGTGATCGAACCTTTGCGGACGAAGCCCGTCGGTCAAGCTACGCTCGATCGGGCCATCGTGAAATTCCGCTCCAACCTCTACGACCAGATCGGGCAGTTGAATGGCTTCGGGCTGATGGATGTGCTGGCCAGCTTCGCTCTATTCGACGACAATCCGGAGCGCATCAACGATATCGAAGCGCAATTGCACAAAGTGACGCCCGAGTTGGTGCAGAAGACCGCCGCCGAGTATCTACGCCCCGCCAATCGCACGGTGCTGATTGTCGAGCCGAAGGCCGCCGAGAATCCGGCGAGCAAGACCGGGCTCTGAGGAGACGAGATCATGCGCAATTCTTCCTGGCTGTTCGCAACCTTGGCGATTCTAGCCATCACCCTGGCCGCACAAGCACAGAGCGCACCTATGCAGAAACAAGCTCCACCCGCGGGCGGACCGCCCAAGCCATTCCACCTTCCTGAGATTCAGCGCTTCACTTTGCCCAACGGTCTTCACGTCACCATGGTGCCTTTCGGATCGATCCCGAAAGTGGAGATCGACGTCGTAGTGCGAGCCGGCAATCTAAACGAATCGGCGTCACAGACCTGGTTAGCAGATCTTACTGGGCAGATGATGAAGGAAGGAACTACTTCGCGCACCTCCGAGCAAGTTGCGCAGGCAGCCGCGTCCATGGGCGGTTCAGTGGACGTGAATGTTGGTCCGGACGTTACCACGCTGAGTTCGGATGTGCTCTCCGAGTTCGGGCCGAAGGCCGTGGCGCTGCTCGCCGATGTGGTGCGCAATCCCCTGCTGCCTGCTTCCGAGTTGTCGCGCCTGAAGCAGGACGCGTTGCGGCGTCTGAGCATTCAGAAATCGCAGTCACAACCACTTGCGCGTGAGCGATTCGTGCAGGCGCTTTATCCTGACCATCCTTACGGAAGACTTTTTCCCACGGAAGCAACGATCAATTCATTCGACGAAGCCGCGGTGAAGAAATTCTACGAAGATAATTTTGGGGCGGCCCGCACACACATCTACGTCACCGGAAAATTCGATCCC
>DATEJO010000112.1:0-11606 GCA_035277905.1 Candidatus Sulfotelmatobacter sp. | reverse complement strand
CAACCACCTACCACCTGGTAGCCAAGGGGTCAGGTGGCTCGCAGGAAGCGACGGCGCGCCTTACGGTGACGCAACCGCCACCGCCACCGCCGACGACGCCAAATGTCACGGATGAAGACTTGTTTAATCAGAATGTGAAGGATGTTTATTTCGATTACGACAAGTCGGACGTTCGCGGCGATCAGCAAGCCTCGATTCAGGCCGACGCGCAGTTCTTCACGCAGCATCCGAATATGAATTTCACGATTGAAGGACACTGCGACGAGCGCGGATCGACGGAATACAACCTGGCGCTGGGAGACCAGCGCGCGACTTCGGTCAAGAACGCTCTGACCGCGGCCGGCGTGAACGCGAGCCAGATCAAGACGATCAGCTACGGAAAAGAAAAGCCGTTCTGCACCGAGAGCAACGAAGCTTGCTGGCAGCAGAACCGTCGCGCTCACCTTGTTCTGCAGAAGTGAAATTGGCGGGGGACGCTGGCCGCGTCCCCTGTTGTTTCAATCTTGTACGGCGTGCTTTGTCAGATGTTCGGCCAGGAAATGGTTGCCGCTTCAGTTGAATCTTGCGGTTCCCCGGAGTTCCTTTCTATTTGGAATCGTCCCAGCCTGTGGGAAAATCGTGGCATCTAAATTGACATGTACAGGAAACCCTTTATGAAACCACATCGTGTGACCGGTCTTGTTGCTTTGTTTGCGATGCTCTGGATGACGGCGGCTCCGGCCTTCGGCGCCAGCAAGGAGATAATTCAACTGCAAACGCAGGTACAGCAACTGCAGGAGCAGATGACGGCGATGCAGCGCAGCTTTGATGAGCGCATGGGCGTCATGAATAACCTGGTGGAAAAAGATACCGATGCGGTCAACAAAGTCGCGACTGCCATTAGCGCGCTGCAGATGACGCTGCAAAAGCAGCAGAGCGATTTCAGCGGGAAGTCGGACCAGCTTTCCGGCCAGATCCAGGCACTGAACGACACGATGGACGAAGTCAAAGTGCAACTGGCGAAGGTTACGAAGCAGATCCAGGACATGCAGTCGACGCAGCAGAGCATACAGGCAGATCAGTCGAAGCAGCAGGCGCTGCAGCAGCAGCAACAGAATGCTCCGCCGCCGGATGTGCTTTATAACAATGCGCTCCGCGATTACAACGGCGGGAACAACGATCTCGCGGTGCAGGAGTTCTCCGACTACGTCAAGTTCTATCCCAACACCGATCTTGCAGGGAATTGCTACTTCTATCTGGGCGAGATTCAGTTCAAGCAAGGGAACTACGCGCAGGCCGTGACGAGCTACGATCAGGTGCTGCAGAACTTTCCGAGCGGGAATAAGGCCGCATCAGCGCAGCTGAAAAAAGGATTCGCGCTCGTCGAGCTTGGCAAGCAGGACGATGGCGTTGCGGAGTTGCGGCACTTGATCCAGAGATATCCGAAATCGCCTGAGGCGCTACAAGCGCGTGAGCGGCTGCGGAAGCTGGGAGTTTCTTCGCGGGGAGAGTAGAGATCTCACGCTTTTGCTCGGAACAAAGGGTCCCTCCACTCCGCAAGCCATTCCCTGCGGGAACGGCTTGCTCCGGTCGGGATGACAGATATTGGCTAATCTAAACGTGGCGGTTGCGTTTCGCCGTGTGGTGCTTCGCCGCTTTGTGGGCGCGGTGATGGCGTACGTGATGGTGATGCGCCCGAACCGGAACGATGGTAGCGTGGGAAACATCGGCTAACGCAAGGGAACCGCAGAACAAAGTCAGAGCGAGTACTGCAAGAAACCGTTTCATATACTCCTTTTCCCGAACTACCTGCGGCTTTCGAAAACTATACTATTCAGACTTTGGTAAGGGTAGACTGATTTTGCGGGGGCGGGCTCTGCGAAGTAATGCCGCCCCTTTTTATCGCGAGGTGCACTCATGCCACACACCACAGTCGACCAGGATGCGAGGAAAGGCGCGAAGGAAACCGAGGATCATGAAGGAGACGGCAACATCGGCCTTCAGGAACAGCTTGGACATCGCGACCAGGATCCGATGTTGAAAGATGCGGACTCGGATTTTCCGGAGCCTGGACAGAATCCCGAACACAGCGGCGAACCGGAACGCGTAGCAGCTAGATCAACTTCTAATAGATCCCAAATCAAAAACCCAACTTCTGGCAAAACCAGCCAGAAGTGGGGCACCCACTCTTTAAACCTTTGAAACTTTGTCTTTATCTCAGTTCTTCCATGCACGCGTCCAGGACTTCTTTTCCGGGACGCGTGAGCGAGTCGGGCAGAGTCGCCAGGGGCTGATCTGTAACGTTCAACATGTCGATGAAGCTTGGCGCCGTGGGATTGACGTAGAAGACTCCGGTGAGGACTTCGCCCTTGTCGTGCGCTTCGGTGAGACGCGTGATGGCTCCGATCTTATCGGTGGGATCGTAGTTCTCCTCCAGCTTTCGCAGATGGAGTTTCGAGCCGTCGTGCATGGTGACGGCGATCGTGGAGCCGGGATCGTACTCGACGTTGATGTCCTCAAAGTGCGGAACGAAGCTGACTTCCTGCAGGCTCTCTTCGTGCTCTTTCACGTATTTGTAGGACTTGGTCGATCCCTCGTGATCGTTGAACGTAACGCAGGGAGAAACCACGTCGAGCATGACCGTGCCTTTGTGGGCGATCGCTGCTTTCAGCATGGCGCTGAGTTGACGCTTGTCGCCGGAGAAGGAACGCCCGACAAGTGTTGCACCAAGCTGAATGGCGAGCGCGCAGGTATCGATCGGAGGCAGATCGTTGAGGACGCCGGTCTTCAGTTTTGATCCGAGATCGGCGGTGGCGGAAAACTGGCCCTTGGTGAGTCCATACACGCCGTTGTCTTCGATGATGTAGATGATTGGAAGATTGCGGCGCATGAGATGGACGAACTGGCCAATGCCGATGGAGGCTGTATCGCCGTCTCCGCTCACGCCAATGCAGATCAGCTTGCGGTTGGCGAGCATGGCGCCGGTGGCGACCGACGGCATGCGGCCATGGACGGCGTTGAAGCTGTGCGAGCGGCTCAGGAAGTATGCCGGCGTTTTCGAGGAGCAGCCGATGCCGCTGGGCTTGATGACGAATTCGGGCTCGACACCCATTTCGTACATGGCTTCGACAATGCGTTCGGAAATCGCGTTGTGGCCGCATCCCGCGCAGAGAGTGGTCTTGCCGCCCTTGTACTCGATAACGGTAAGGCCGATGCGATTGGTCTTGGGACCCGGTGTGCCTGTGCCGGGTTCAACGGTTGTGGACGACATCTATTTGCCCTCCATGCTGGTCAGTTCGTCAGTGATGGACCGCGCATCGAGAGGCAGTCCGGTGATGTGGGCGATGCTGCGCAGGCGAGTGATCAACTCCGGCTTCACGTCGAGCTTCAACAGGCTCAGCATCTGCGCGTCGCGATTCTGTTCGACGACATAGACGTGTTCATGCTGTTCGACGAATTCGTGGACCTCGCGCGTGAAAGGATAGGCGCGAAGACGAAGGTAGTCGGTCTCGATCTTGTACTCGTCGCGGAGCTGGTCGCGGCTTTCGGTAATCCCCCAGTGGGAAGTGCCGTAGCCGATGATTCCGATCTTCGCGTTGTTCCCCTTGGTAATTTCAGGGCGGGGGACGAAGGAGCGCGCGGTCTCGAACTTGCGGTTGAGGCGCTCCATGTTGTTTTCGAAATCGTCGGCTCGCTCGCTGTATAGGGCCTTTTCATTGTGTCCGCTGCCACGCGCGAAATAGGCGGCTGCGGTGTGGCGCGTGCCGGGGATCGTGCGGTATCCGATGCCGTCGCCATCGACATCTTTGTAGCGGGCGAATCCGCCGAGGCGGTCGAGGTCTTCCTTGCTAAGCACCTTGCCGCGCTTGATCGGAGTGGTCGGGTATTGAAACGGATCGGACATCCAGTTATTCATGCCGAGGTCGAGATCGGACATGACGAACACGAGCGTCTGGAATTGCTCGGCGAGATTGAACGCCTCAGTTGCCATGCTGAAGCATTCGTCAACCGAGCATGGAATCAGCATGATGTGCTTGGTGTCGCCATGCGACAGGAATGCGGTCGAGAGGATGTCGCCCTGGGAAGTACGCGTAGGAAGGCCAGTGGAAGGGCCGACGCGCTGGATATCCCAGATGACTCCGGGAACTTCGACGTAGTAGGCGAGTCCGGCGAATTCGGACATCAACGAAATTCCGGGTCCGGCGGTGGCGGTCATGCTGCGGGCGCCGGCCCATCCTGCGCCAATGACCATGCCGATGGCGGCGAGTTCGTCCTCGGCCTGCACGATGGCGAAGGTCGCCTTGCCGTCGGGACCGATGCGGTATTCCTTCATGTAGTCGATCATGGTTTCGACCAGCGACGATGAAGGAGTGATCGGATACCAGGTGACGACCGTACATCCAGCGAACATGCAGCCGAGAGCGGCGGCCGAGTTGCCGTCGATGATGATCTTACCCGCGGTCTTGTTCATCCGCTCGATGTAGAAAGCGCCGCGTTTCTCGAGATTCGCCTTGGCGTATTCGAATCCAGCCTGCGCCGCCGCTAGGTTCAGGTTCGCGGCTTTCACTTTCTTTGCGAACTGTTTGCGGATCGCCTTCTCGACTTCACCCATGTCGATGGTCAGAAGATTGGCAACGACGCCGACGTACACCATGTTCTTGACCAGCTTGCGCAGCTTCGCTTCCGGGCAAACCTGGGCGACGATCTTGTCATAAGGGACGGAATAGAAGATGAGGTCGTTTCGCAGTTTATGCAGCGCGAGCGGGTCGTCATACAGAACCGAAGCGCCCGGAGCCAGCGACATGACGTCTTCGGTCGCAGTTTCGGGATTCATGGCGACGAGGAAATCGATTTCCTTCTTGCGCCCGATGTAGCCGTTCTTATTGGCGCGAATGGTGTACCAGGTCGGAAGTCCGGCGATGTTCGAAGGGAACATATTCTTGCCGGAGACCGGAACACCCATCTGGAAAATGCTGCGAAGGAGGACTGTGTTTGAACTTTGAGAACCTGAGCCGTTGACCGTCGCGACCTGAATGCTCATGTCGTTGACGATGCGCTGCTTGCCCATGCCGCCGGAAGATTCCCGGGGCACGACATCCGTTGTGGCCATCCCTACACCTTCCTTTAGTTTACGGGGCGATCCCACTCGCCCGAATGTAGAAGAGGAAACAGACTTATTATACGGCGACTTGGCCGAGCCGGAGGCGGCAAATCGCCCGTCTGTAGCCGGAGGAACCTGCCTGCAAAACGGAGAGAATGTTCAGCGGCCTACGCTTCGGTCTTGAAGAACTGCGCGATGGTACGGAATTTATTGTATCGTGATGCGACCAATTCGGCAGGAGGGACCTTCTTTAGCTCGGCATAGTGCCGCTGCAATGCAGCGTCGAGCAGGTTGGCGGCAGCTTCGTGGTCGCGATGGGCTCCGCCTTCGGGTTCGGGAACAATGTCGTCGATGCAGCCGAGTTCATTGAGGTCGGCTGCGGTGATGCGCATCGCTTCGGCGGCCAGCTCTTTCTTAGTGGCGTCGCGCCACATGATGGCGGCGCAGCCCTCGGGGGAGATCACCGAATAGATGGAGTTCTCCATCATCAGGACGCGATCGGCAACGGCAATGGCTAAGGCTCCGCCGCTTCCACCAACACCAATCACGGTTGCAATGATCGGGACTTCCAGGCGGGCCATTTCGCGAAGATTGTAAGCGATGGCTTCGGCTTGTCCGCGTTCTTCGGCGTGAATGCCAGGATAAGCGCCGTCGGTATCGACCAAAGTGAAGATCGGGCGGTGGAACTTTTCGGCGATCTGCATGGCGCGAATCGCCTTGCGGTAGCCTTCGGGATGCGGGGTGCCGAAGTTGCGGAAGACCCGCTGCTTCATGTCGCGGCCCTTTTGCGTGGCCACGATCAAGACTTCGTCGCCGTGGTAACGGGCCATGCCGCAGACGATGGCGGCATCGTCGCCAAAAGCGCGGTCGCCGTGAATCTCGCTGAAATCGGTGAAAACGCGCTCGATGTAGTCGAGCGACTGGGGGCGCTGCGGATGGCGGGCCAGTTCGGTCTTCTGCCATGCAGTGGGCGGAGCGTTGATATCCTGGCGAAGAGTTTCGATGCGATCCTTCAGAGTCGCCATCTGCCGGCGAGTGGACTCGTCGGCCTCTGCCGATTCCATCTCGGCGACCTGGCGCTCGATCTGCTCCAGTTCCTGCTGCGCTTTTTCCGAAGCCGCCATGATTAACTGATGATCCGCACACTGCCGCGCCCGCAGAGCTGTTCGACCCGGGCGATGAAACTGCGGTCTGGAAGCACATTATAGCCTTCCGCCTCCATAACCACCATGAAATCGCCCTGACGTTCCACGTCAAATAACACGCGGGCTTCGCCTTTGCGCTCGAGAAACAACGCGTGCAGGCTGTCAACCACGGATTCACTTGAACCGTTATCGCTGATCACGCGAATCCGGATGGCGCGGGGAAGTGGGACCTTGGCATCTTCAAGAGGCATGATTTCCGCAGCCGTGATCTTAGGATTCGCGCCTTCTTCGATGCGGACGCCGGCCTTAACGAGGACGGGAACCTCGAGTTTTACCTTCTCTCCGATCCGCTTAAAGGCCTCAGGGAAGACGATCATGTCAATCGAGCCGGACATATCTTCGAGGGTCGATTGAGCATAGAAGTCGCCGCGTTTCGACTTGAGGACGCGGACGTTGCTGATGATTCCCGCCGTAACGATGGTTTCGTCCTTGCCGGTGGACTTGGTCATTGCGGCGAGTTCCTCGATGCTGAGCGCCTGCAGGTCCTGCAGCTTGTCTTTGTATTTTTCGAGTGGATGGCCTGAGATGAAGAATCCGAGGATCTCTTTTTCGGCTTGAAGGCGCGTGTGCTCGTCCCAGTCGGGAACGTTGGGGAGTTTGTCGTTTTGAGCGGCGGCTTCTTCCTGTTGGAATACGCCGAATAGTCCGTGCTGGCCGGATTCGGCGTCACGTTGCGCTTTTTGCGCCTGCTCCATAGCTTTGTCGAGGACGGCCATGAGTTGCGCGCGGCGGCCGAAGGAATCCATGGCGCCGCTCTTGACGAGCGATTCGATGACGCGCTTGTTGAGCAGGCGCAGATCGACGTTCTCGCAGAATTCGAAGATCGATTTGAAGCGGCCAAGTTTCTTACGCGCGGCGACGATGGATTCGATCGCGTTGCCGCCTACGTTTTTTACCGCGGCCAGGCCGAAGCGGATGGACTCTCCGTGAGGCGTGAAGTTCGCGTCGGAGACATTAATATCGGGCGCTTCGACGGAGATCCCCATTTCGCGGCATTCATTGATGTACTTGACGACGTCGTCGGTCGATCCGGTGACGGAGGTCAGCAGTGCCGCCATGAATTCCACCGGATAGTGCGTCTTCAGATAGGCGGTGTGGTAGGCGAGCAGGGCATAGGCCGCGGAGTGGGATTTGTTGAATCCGTATCCGGCGAACTGCGCCATGAGGTCGAAAATCTTCTCGATTTTCTTGGGAGGGAACTTGCGCTCGGCTGCGCCTTTGACGAATCGTTCGCGCTGCTGGGCCATTTCCTCGGCCTTCTTTTTGCCCATGGCGCGGCGGAGCAGGTCGGCTTCACCGAGAGAATATCCGGCGAGGCGGTTGGCGATCTGCATGACCTGTTCCTGATAAACGATGACGCCCAGGGTCTCCTCGAGGATCTCTTTCAGTTCGGGCAGTTCGTATTCGACTTTCTTGCGGCCATGCTTGCGATCGACGAAGTCGTCGATCATGCCGCCTTGGATCGGACCGGGGCGGTAGAGAGCGTTTAGCGCGGTCAGATCTTCGATCGAGTTCGGCTGGTATTTCCGCAGAACGTCGCGCATGCCGTGCGATTCAAACTGGAAGACGCCGGAGGTGAGTCCTTTGTGGAAGACCTTCTCGTAGGTCTCGGGATCCTGGAGCGGGATGTCATCAAGATTGAGCGGGACCGGCTTTGGCCAGTTCTGTTCACTGCTCAGAACGGGTATTCCCGCGCCGTTACTATGCGTTTGCGCGATCAGCTTCAGGGCGTCGGTGAGAATCGTTAGGGTCGTCAGCCCGAGGAAATCCATCTTCAACAGGCCCATCTTCTCGATGGCAACCATGTCGTAGGCGGTGACGATTTCGTCGTTCTTGGTGCGGTGCAGAGGAACGAGGTCGGTGAGCGGACGGGGGGAGATTACGACTCCGGCGGCGTGGACTCCGGAGTTTCGCACCAGGCCCTCGAGCTTCTTCGCAGTGTCGAGCAGTTCGCGGATCTGCGCGTCTTTTTCGTAGGCTTCGTGGAGCTGGGGCGAGTCTTCAATGGCCTGATCGAGCGTGATATTGAGCTGCGTCGGGACCATCTTGGCAATGCGGTCGACATCGGCGTAGGGGATGTCCATGGCGCGGCCGACGTCTTTGATCGCAGCCTTTGCGGCCATGGTGCCGAAGGTGATGATCTGGGCGACGTTGTCGCGGCCGTATTTCTGCGTGACGTAATCGATGACTTCGCCGCGTCGGTTCATGCAGAAATCGATGTCGATATCGGGCATCGACACGCGTTCGGGGTTGAGGAAGCGCTCGAAGAGAAGCTCGTTCTGCAGGGGATCGATGTCGGTGATGCCGAGAGCGTAGGAGACGAGCGATCCGGCGGCCGATCCGCGGCCCGGTCCCACGGGGATGCCGCGCTCTTTCGCGTAGCGGATAAAGTCCCAGACAATCAGGAAATATCCTGGAAACTTCATCTGCTGGATGATGCCCAGTTCGCGTTCAAGGCGCTGCTCGTAGTCGGTTAGCGAGTGCTTGAGGCGGCCCTGCTCATGCTGCGTGCGGAGGGTTTCGAGACGGCGGGCGAAGCCTTCGCGCGTGACGTGAACGAAGTAGCTGTCGATCGTGTATCCGGGGGGAACTTCGAATTCCGGGAAGGGGCTAGGGACCTTTTTTATTTCGAGATGGCAGCGCTCGGCGATGTCGAGAGTGCGCGTGAGGACTTCGGGAGACTCCTTGAAGACGCGGTACATCTCGTCGTGGTTCTTGACGAAGAACTGGGTGCCATCGAACTTCATGCGGGCTGTGTCGCGGATCGACTTGCCGGTCTGTATGCAGACCATCACGTCCTGAGCGTGGGCGTCGTCTTCGCAGAGATAGTGGCTGTCGTTGGTAGCGACGAGCGGCAGGCCGAGATCTTTTTCCAGCTTGAACAGCCCGGGATGGATACGGTGCTCGAGTTCAAGTCCCTGGTCCTGAATTTCGAGGAAAAAATTTTCTTTGCCGAAGATGTCGGCGAATGTCGAGGCGGCGGTGCGGGCGGCCTCGTAGTTGTTCTCGACCAGTCGCTCGGCGACCTCTCCCTTGAGGCATCCGGAGAGGCCGATCAGACCGCGTGAGTGCTGCGCGAGGAAGTTCTTGCTGACTCGTGGTTTGTAATAGAAACCATGAAGCGATGCTTCGGAGGTGATTTTAACGAGATTGCGGTATCCCTCTTCGTTTTCGGCGAGGACGAGCAGGTGGTTGTAGGTGTCGCCTTCGGGAGCGGCGCGGTGATCGTCTTTCTTGCAGACGTAGAGTTCGCAACCGACGATCGGCTTGACCCCATGTTTGTGCGCGGCATTGACGAAGTGCACGGCGCCGAAGATGTTGCCGTGGTCGGTCATGGCGACCGCGGGCATACCTAGTTCATGGACGCGCTGGCAGAGTTTTTCGACATCGCACGCGCCATCGAGCAGGGAGTAGTCAGTGTGCAGATGCAGGTGGACGAATTGGGACATGGGGAATTGGGTAATTGAGTTATTTTGTAAGTTGGTAATTGAAAGGCGGAGGCACGCTGCGCCTTGCAAAGACCGGGGTCGCCCGCTCTTTCAGTTTATCGCACGGAGAGCAGAGGAAGTGTGTGGAGAGGTGTGCGTTTCTGAGGTGAAATTGCCCACCGGAAGGCGATCTAGGTTGCCGCGGCCTTGGAGAAGGCGAAGGTATTTGCGGGCATGGAAATCATGACCTCATTGCCGATCACACGCCGGGCATAGAAGTTCTTGAGCTTCCAGATTACGGCCGGGGTGACTTCCTGCCCCTTGGAGACCAACAAGGTGCCGGAGACCGAGCGGACCTCCTGCTGCACGATCATTCCCGGCATCAGATCGTCGATGGCACACTTGCGGATTTCGGACTCCTCCGCGTTCGGGTCCAGTGTGACCAGGGCCTGAAAGAATGCCGGGCTGAAGTTGCGGTGCTGACGCGAGAGCACGTGGGCAGCCTCGGTCCGTGAAGCCCCGCGGTGGATGGCTTGTTCATAGGCCAGAATCAGGCGGAGGATCTCGGCTCCCTGCCGCATCTCGCCCGCCTCCGCTGCTTCCGCTTCCGAAATGGGAGTGTTCTGGTGCGAGATCATCCAGGCGATAGGCTCGAGCCTCGGAATCTTCGCTAAGAGGCTGGCGGCGACACTGGGATGGGCGTCGTACTGTTCCTGCTCGTTGGGGGAGAGAGGTTCTCCGTGATAGACCGCATCAATGGTTTCCGGCGCCAGAGTCACGCAGCCGAGTTGAGAGAGCATGGCGGCGACCTCGTATTGCCAGGGATTTCCCAGCTTCATCGCGGTTACCACGTGATGGATGTATCGGCGCGCCCGCTCGGCCCGGCTGAATGCCGCGGGGTTCACCAGGCTGAGAACCTCAGTGAGCACCTGAAGGCTGCCGCTCAGGGTTTGTTCGAGAAGTTGTTTCTCGGCGGTGACCAGGCGGTATTGCACGAGCGCCGCGGTAATGGTCGAGGCCATCTGTTCCTTGCTGCATGGTTTGTTCAGGAAGCGGAAGATGCGGCCTTCGTTAATGGCGTTAACCGCCGTGTCATGATCGGTGGTGCCTGTGAGCATCACACGGATTGTGTCGGGGGAAGCCACCTTAATTCGGCTGAGGAGTTGAACCCCGTCCATGCCCGGCATCCGCATGTCGGAGATGACGACGGCATACGGTCCTTTTTCCGCCACCATGGCCAGAGCCTCTGGCCCACCGGGGGCGATCTCCAGCTTGAATTCATGGCTTAAGGTGCGTCGATAGGCTTCGAGGATATTAGGTTCATCATCGACCAAAAGGATCTTTTCCGACATCCAATGCTCCTTCGGCTACGCCGCTTCCGGCTGGAGATGACGCTTCCAGCGTCTCTCTGATCCATCGGCGTAAGGCTCTGATTCCTTTAAGTCTTAGGGTGAGTTTCGATGGATCCTTCGGGCGAGGCAGCAGCGACGAGGGCACGCCAGACACTCTCGCGTTCTGCCAAACCGAGGCTGACGAGATAGTTCGTGTCCATTTCAGTGTCATGACTCTTTGCGAGAATCGCGCACGCTGCGTGTACGGCCGTCAGGGCAGAGAAGCAAGTGTCTCCGGCATCCATCGGGTGATGGTGGAAGGCGATGGCCTGCACCAACGAAAGCGGAATTCCCCAAATACTCATCAGGTAGGCACCGATCTCAGCGTGAGTGCAGCCGAGGAGTTCATTCTCGCGCGCCCTAGTGGGCGGAGTGGTGGATTCGAAAATCTGTTGATATTCCTTCGGCATTTCCGCCAGCAAGACCAGCATGCCAATGTCGTGCAACAATCCGGCGGTAAAGCTCTCCTCCAGCAAAGTTTTGGGACAGTTTTCGCAGGAGG
>DATEJO010000111.1:0-9758 GCA_035277905.1 Candidatus Sulfotelmatobacter sp. | reverse complement strand
GGATAGCGTCCTTGGACTTGGAAATCGGGGGCCTCAACCACAAATGGAAGCGCGGACTTGAACTTAATCCCGAAGCGCGGATTCAGGCGTCAAATCAAGAGACAAAGGAAGCGATCGACGCCATTCGAAAGTAGGTTGGCGAAACATCGCCATTACACTCACCGACCACGCGCGGCTTTCTACAGCACATACATCCGCAGCATCCACCACACCAGGAATATCGCGATGATGCCTCCGATGATGTGAATGATCCAGTCGCCAACTGTTTTCGGTTTCCCAAAATTGAACATTGAGCGATGGTAGCAGGCCCACGTGAATGAGTCGGCATAATATACCCATTTCACTCACAAGGCCCCGCTCGGATTATCCGTGTCAACGTGTTCCCATCGGCGATGTGCCGCCCTCTCTGGCGCGCTATCATAAGAACATGCCGTACCCCATCAAAACCTGCGTAGTCTGCGGAGAAGAATTCGAACTCAAACCCGGCAAGCCCGGATTCGCCAACCGCTGCCCCGACTGCAGCGAAGAAGACGCCACAGGCCAAACATCCGCCGATCCCCTGAAGTCCGACAAAGGCGCAAACGCCGCCCGCCGCGAAGCCATGCGCAACCTCCTCTACCGCAAAGACAGCTGAAATGGTTGGCCCCTGCGCCCCCCCGATGCCCTCTGTGGTAAAAGCCGTTATGATATATATGTCAAAATAGTATTGATTTTAGCTTTGTTTTGATTAATATATCAAAATGACAACCCTGGCAGAACTGGGCCGCGCCGTCGCCGAGCGTCGCAAAAAACGAGGACTACCGCAAGGCCAAGTAGCCAGACAATCGGGAATCACCCAGGAGTCGCTCTCGCGCTTCGAAAACGGTCAACTCTCGGAATTCGGTTCCCGAAAGCTGCTCGCCGTTTTGGCTGTGCTCGGCCTCGAACTCAACTTCATCGAGGTCGGCATCTCCGGCACTCTCGATGAACTCCGGCGTGAGCGAGGCGGCGCGTGAAGCTAAACGTTCATGTCCTTGGAACTCACGTCGCCGTCCTCGAGCAGGTCGGCGATTTCAAGAGCGTGACGACCTACCTCCCTGACGTTGCTCCGGAGAACCTCGTCTCCCTCACTATGCCCGTCCGCACCGAATCCTATCTTTGGGACGACCAGCTTCCCCCAATCTTCCAGATGAACTTGCCGGAAGGCTATCTGCTGCAGGTCCTGCAGGAAGAGTTTGGCCCAACCATCGGAGCCAATCCCACCGCGCTACTCTCCGTCGTCGGTCGAAATATGGTTGGTAGGCTGCAGATTGCTCCCCCGGGCGCATCCCTTGAGGAACCAACGAAACCAATTGAAGTTGCCGAACTGCTGAAAGGCGACAACTCCGAGGAGGCATTTTCGCAACTCGTCAAAGAGCATGCCCGAAGCGGCGTCTCCGGTGTGCTACCCAAGTTCCTGGATACCGAACAAAGCCGCCAACCGGGTTTTGGGATGCACAAGAAAGCGAGCTTGCTGATACACCAGCACATCATCAAAGGCTCTTCAACCAGGCTTCCATTCGCAACGGCCAACGAGCACCTCTGTATGCAGGTGGTTTCGAAAGTTGTCGAATCCGCAAGAACCGAATTGTCAGAAGATGGGAAAGTTCTTGTGGCCTATCGGTTCGACGTCGATAAGAACGGAAAGCCGTCCATGGCCTTGGAAGATTTCTGTGCGTTGCTCGGCCTTCGCCCTTCTGCGAAGTACGAAACCACATGGGAAAGAATCGCGAAGGCAGTTCGCACTTATGTGCCGGGCGAACATCATTACGAGACTTTTCAGAAGCTGACCGCGATCCTGCTGTTAACCTATGCCTTGAAAAATGCAGATTGTCACTCGAAGAATGTGGCGCTGCTATACACATCGCGAGCAGACGCCCGGCTCGCGCCCGCGTACGATTTCTTGACCACCTCGGTCTACCAGGGCTACCAACTCAATCCCCCCGGGATAAGCTTCATGGGAAGAAAGACCTGGCTTCCCGGAAAAACTCTGGCTAAATTCATCACCGCGAATTTCGGTATCTCCCAGCGGGAACAGAAGCAAATCGTCGAGCGCATCAGCGACGCGGTTGCAGATGTTGCGCCCAATGTCCGGGCGCTCATGAAGATCTTGCCGGGCTTCAAAGACACCGGCAAACGGATGCTCGCCACGTGGAGCGAGGGAGTCGGCATTCTGCGAGACACTCGCATGTACGCTCTAAGCCCGTGGAAATCTAGCCCAGCTTTCCAGGGAATCTCTGACCCACCAAAACTAAAAAGTTCGAGAAAGGTCATTGGTAAGTCGGAATTGCTGGCAGACCGCGGCGACAAAAGACCAAGCAAGAATTAAAAGAAATCGAACTCCCGAAGCAAATCACGGACCCCTCCCCCATGTTCCCGTGTCCCCCCACTGTCATCCTGAACGAAGTGAAGGACCCCGCGACAGCCGATACCAAGCATGAGGTGGACAGGCATTCTCACGATGCAGAAAGCCTTCGTGATACTTCGTGTCCTTTGTGGTTATTTCTGTGCCCGAGCCCGCTCCGTAACCCAATCCGTCCAATACGACGACTCGCCGCTCGCAAGCAACGCAGATTTCCCCATCACCGCATCCACAAAATTCTCGATGATCGGATAATGCAAATTCTCATGCGGCGGCAGGTTCTCCTGCCCTCCGGGATAAATCAACTCCGGCCCGTTCAACGGAGACATCTCAATTTCTCCCTCGGTCCCCCGTATGCGGCACTCATCGCGGCTGACCTTCGAATGCCAGCGCACATCCACAATTCCCCGGACGCCGTTCTCATATTCGATCATCACCGTAGCGTTGTCCTCGACTGGATATCGATGAACGAGATTCGACATCTGCGCCGTAACCGACCGCGGTTGTCCAAAAAGAAAATTCAAAACGTCGATGCGATGCGAAGCAATATCAAACAGCGGTCCACCGCCAGCCTTCGCCGGATCGACCAGCCAGCTGCGGCTCCCGGTCCCATCGAACCAGTTCTGGCAAGTGAGTTCCGCCCGCACCGGCTTCCCGATCGCTCCCGCTTCAATCAACTGCTTCGCGCGCTGCACCTTCGGATAACACCGCCGGTAATACGCCACTCCAAACTTCTTTCCGCTCGCCTTCGCCGCGTCCACCATTTTGCGTGCTGCAGGTTCATTCATCGCCATCGGCTTCTCGCAAAGCACATGCCGCCCCGCGCGCAACGACTGAATCGTCTGCGGCGCATGCAGAAACACCGGAGTCCCCACATACACCGCATGAACTTCGCCGTCGGCCAAAGCTTCATCGAGCGAGCTGAATACTTTCGTGTCGTACCGAGCCGCCTTCTCCGGATGGCCAGTCACAACTCCATAAAGCCGGCTCCGCGGCTCCGCCAACATCGCCGGAATCACCCGCCGCGTGGCAATATCTCCAATTCCAATAACAATCCAATTGAGCATAAGAAAAAGTTCCAAGGTTTCAGAGTTTCAATGTTTCAAAGTCCGTTGGTTCACCTCAGTCGCTGCTACGTCTTTGAAACTTTGAAACCTTGAAACTTTGAAACTTGAATAAAAAGGCCGGCATCAAGCCGGCCTCAGTTCGATCTTAAACGCAAACTACTTCTTCGGCGCAATCGCGTCCTTCGCGGCTTTGGCGACGCGGAACTTCACGACCGTCTTCGCTTTAATCTGGATCGGTTCGCCAGTCTGCGGATTGCGGCCCACGCGCGCTTTCCGGTGCGCCTTTACCAGGCGGCCGAGACCGGGAACGACGAAAATTCCATTCTTCTTGGTTTCTTTAATAGCGGTGTCCGCGAGCTGCTCGAGAAACGCCGCCGCAGTCTTGTTGGGGATCTCAGTCTTCTCGGCCAGCTGCCGGATCAACTGAGTTTTGGTCAGACCTGACGCCATACTTCCTCCTTGGAAAAATCGGTTTAATGCCAGCGCGAGTTATCTTATACCCCGCAGGCTGTGGAAAAACACATATTTTACGGGCTTTTTATCAATTGTATACGCGCAAGAGCCCGTCTTTACAGGTGTTTTATGATCCTCACCATGGAAAGCAGGCCTATGATGCGGATCGGAAGGAATGTTCTGTTCTAATAATCCGCGCGCCCAATCTCCGCCCTTGAATCCTCCCTCCGCAATCCGCGATCAAATTCTGTTCACCCGACATAACATTCCAGAGATGCAATAATGCTGAGGGAGCCCACGCTTGAGCTGCGCCATCTGTGAAATTCGCAAAGAAAAACGATTCTGTCCCGCCGTCCACGGCCGCATCTGCCCACAGTGCTGCGGCGAACAGCGCGAAGTAACGCTCGACTGCCCCAGCGATTGCCCCTACCTCCAGCAGGCCCGCGAGCACGAGAAGCCCCGCTCTTCCGATCAGATCGATCCCGCAGGACTATTCCTACAAATCGAAGTCTCCGACCAGTTCATGTACGAGAAAGAACATCTGCTGATGGGACTCACCTACGCCCTCGCGAAATCCGCCCGCGCCGATCGCAGCCTCAACGATCAAGACTTAATCGCCGCTCTCCACATGCTCGCCCAAAGTTACGAACGCCGCGTCAACTCCGGATTGCATTACGAATCCCCGCTCACCACCGACTCCCGCCGCCGCGCCGCCGCCGAAGTCGAAACCATGGTCAAGGAATACCGCGAAGCCGAGCACAAGCATGTCGGCTACTCAACCCTGAAAGATTCCGAAGTGCTGAAGGCTCTTGTGTTTCTCCTCCGCCTCGCACACGGCCGCACCTCTGGCCGCCCAAAGTCCCGCGCCTTTGTCGATTTCCTATTCGCGCAATTTCCCGACAAAGAATCCGCCGTGGTCACCCCGCAGGAAGCCGGCAGCCGCATCATTCTTCCCTAGCCTCGACGCGCCGCACACTCTGCCCCGCCGGCAATTCCGCCAACAACTCGTGCACCGTCTTCCCCACCACCGGATGCCTCACCTCCCCAGCAATCTCCGCCAGCGGCTCCAGCACAAACCTTCGCCGCGCCATCGCCGGATGCGGCACCGTCAACTCCTCCGTGTTCACAACCCGATCTCCATATAGAAGGATGTCAATATCCACCGTCCGCGGACCCTTCTCCCGAATCCTCTCCCGCCCCATCCCGCGCTCGATCGCGAGCAAAGATGACATTAATTGTGATGGCGGCTCCGAAGTCTCCAGCGCCACAGCACAATTCAAAAACCACGGCTGATCGCTCACCTCCACCGGTTCCGTCTCATAAAAAGAAGACACACTCAGCACGCGCCCATGCGACGCCAGCCGCGAAATCGCTAGCCGCAACTGCTCCCCACGATCCCCCAAATTCGACCCCAGCGACAGATAAGCGACATTCGCCATGCCATCCACTTGTACTCCGTTCCCCCATCCCCAACAATCCGCCACTATGCTCCACCGTGACCACGTCTGCGTCATTCCGAAGCCCCGCGTTTTCGCCGGCGGGGCGAGGAATCCCGCGCGGACACAATATACGGCCACCTAAACCGCTGTAACTCCCCGCCGACCGAGGGTCCATCACCTTGGTCACTATCCCACCTTCTCGCCCGCCTCTAAAATCCCGTTATGACCCTGGAGTCGTTGTTGCTTAGCCAGGACCCCGAACTGGTCCGGGTTCTCAGGCCCACGCTCGAAAAGCTTTCCATTGACGTGGAAATCTGCCAGGAAGCCCGCGCCGGATCCGACATCCTCGTATCCGACAAGTTCGACGCCGTCATCGTCGACTGCGACGACCTCAACGGAGGCCTCGCCCTCCTGCAAGGACTCCGCAACACTCCCAGCAACAAGAACTCCGTCGCCTTCGCCATCCTGAACGGCCATCGAACCACCACGCAGGAAGCCTTCGGAATGGGCGCTAACTTCGTCCTGCAGAAACCCATCAGCACACTCAATGCCTCGCGCTGTTTTCATGCCGCGCTGAACTTCATGCTGAAGGAGCGCCGCCGCTACTTCCGCCAGCCCGTCAAGATGCAAGTGAAAGTCCGCCTCGACGACAAGATCTTCAACGCGACCAGCACCAACATCAGCGAAGGCGGCATCGCCCTCATCCTGCACGAAGCGCTCCCGAAAGGCGCCGCGCCTCGTCTCAAATTTTCTCTGCCCGGCAGCACCATCCACATGGAAGTCGAATCCGAAGTTGCCTGGACCGACGTCAAGGGCCTTGCCGGATTCCGCTTCCAGCACGTCCCCAGGAGTTCCCAACTCGAACTCGAACACTGGCTCGACGAACACATGGAACGCGAATTCCCCGGCACCAAAGAACGCCTCTCCGCCAACGATCCTGGCCCAATCCACTAACCGCTCGCAACTCGAAACGGCCGCCGCCCGATTCCATCCCGCCTTGGACTACGTGGGAATCACGAATTTCCCCACTCTAGCCGCCAATTCCCAAAAATCTTGTCAAGCCCCCTTAGGATCACAAATCTTCACAACCCGCTGAATCCACTCCAAATATATTTTCCGAAAAATGTCCGGTTTACCCCCTCCAAATTGCTACACTAAATATAGAGAGTAAAAATAGGACAGGCGGCCGCCAAGGCCGCCTTTTTTATTCCCCAAAAATAGGCACTCATACCCGGGCTGTCCGGGTGCCCCACTTCTCCCAGGTTTTGGGAGAAGTGGGGATTTTCGTCGAAGTCCCCAAACCGCGCGCAAGCGCGGCTTTTTGTCGACCGTTGAATCATTGGATCTTTGGATCTTTGGATCTTTGAAACCTTGAAACCTTGAAACCTTGAAACCTTGAACCCAGGAGTCCCAATGCACAAATCCGGCATGTCCATCCGCCACGCCAAGCAGCGCGGAGAATGGGCCGAACTTCGCTTCATCACCCGGGCCATCGAGCTCGGATTCCGTGTCACCAAGCCCTGGGGAGACAGCTCTCCCTACGACGTCGCCACCGACCATCGCGGACGCTTCCTCCGCATCCAGGTCAAGTGCACCATCTTCCACCGTGGCAACTCCTACAAATGCCACCTCGACTCCAACGGAGTCCCCTACTCCCCGCGCGACATCGACATCATCGCCGCCCTCATCATCCCCACGGACACCTGGTACATCCTCCCGATCCGCGCCACCCACGCCCAATCCGACATCCTCTTAACCCCAAACTCCCGCGACACAAAGTACGAGAAATACAAAGAAGCCTGGCACCTTCTGAAACGCTGAAAGTTCGGGAGATCAGGAAGGGCAGAAGGGAACATGTGGGGACAGCCGCCCCGGCTGTCCAGTCGAGCGAAAGCTCGACAGGGGTTGCGCATGGGGTCATACAATCGAAAATATCATTGATATTGCATAGAATAATATGAACTGTCATACTGCTCGCATGCCCCAATCCGCCGCCAGGCGAAAACAGGTCAAGACCTTCTCGCTCTCCGAAGATGTAATCGCGATCCTCGAAACCTACCGCAAGAAGCACCGGATCGAATCCCTCACCGCCGCCGTTGAGCAGATCATTCGCGAATGGTGGAAGTCGGACCTCGCAGCGCAGGTCACCGAATACTACGACTCCCTCTCGAACGAGCAGGTCAAAGAAGACGAAGCCTGGGGAAAATTTTCCGAACGCCAAATGTGAGGCCGCCGAATGCCAACGCAACCGGTGCGCCATCCACAACGCGGAGAAATCTGGTTCGTCAAAATCCCCACCGATCCGCCGGAGAAGAACGACCGTCCCGTAGTGATCGTCTCGATCGACGCTCGCAACCAGCACGAACGCGCCAACACCGTGCTCGTCGTTCCGCTCTCAACCACACCCGCCCGGCTGCCGACGCACATTTCCCTCGCTCCGGGCGAGACAGGATTATCCGAGACTTCAACGATCCAGGCGGAAAACATCACCACCGTGCGCAAGATGAGCCTGCGTGAGCCCACGCGCAAACTCCGCCGCCTCTCAGAAACGACAATCCGAAAGATCGCCAAGGGAGTCCAGATGGCAATGGGCTTCCCCGACGGCGTGTGACGCGAACTCTGTTTCCTTTACGGCCGCTCCAGTCGCGGAGCGGCGAAAGAATGCAGCCCACGGCGCAAGCCGTGGGTGGGATGCCGAAAATGAGACCAGCCCCGTAGGGGCGAAAGAAAAACTACCCGCCCGTCACAAACAAATCTTCCGGGTCACACCTCTCGCCCACATCACCGACCTACAACACACTCCTTGTGTGCACGCCACACGCGTCCACAGATCCCGTGTGCTCAATCCCAAATGTACCTCGGATCATACTCAACACGGTTCTTCTTCAAAAACGCAACGAACTCCTCCTGAAACGACTGCTTCTTGTGATGCTCCTGCTGCCGCGCAATATATGCGGTTACCGCCGCGACACTCGATTCACTCACACTGAACACGCCATAACCCGTCTGCCACCCGAACGCGGCGGAATATTTTCCGCGCACCCATCGCGATGAATTCGCCTTGACCACACGCACGATTTCCGCCGCCGAATGTGCCGGACGCGCCCGAACCAACATGTGGACGTGATCCACTTCGCCATTGATGATCAGCGCGGTTCCATCCATCTCGCGGACAATTCCACCGAGATACGCGAACAAATCATCCCGGAATTCTCCTTTGATCAAAGGACGTCTCCCAGCGGTCGAGAAGATGAAATGCAACAGGATGTTCCCCGATGTATGCGACATTCTCTTCCGCCCCCTCCCGGGGCTTGATGTCATGTTGTGTGCTTGCCCCACGCCTTACGGCGTGGGCTGCATTCTTCCGCCGCTACGCGGCTGCTCCCGGCCAATCACGATTTTTATTCTCGAAATGTACAAAAACGGTGAGCAAACTCACACCCAGCCGAAAAATATTGATGAGAATTTCAAATCGGGAAAATCAAATCTGTTTCATCTGTCGCACCTGAAATATAGGTTCGAAGGATCTCAAGCAATTCGAACGACGCCAGCCGCGAAGCGGCGCCAGAATGCAGCCCACGGCGTAAGCCGTGGGTGCACTGCCAAAAAATTGAATCAGCCCCGAAGGGGCGAAAGAAACGCTGCAAACACACGCGAACGAACTATTCATCGGGGATCGCGACGTCCCGAGCCGCCGATGTTTCACGCGACCACCCCAAACCTGTCATCCTGACACGCAGGAACCGCGATTCGTATTTTCGAATCGCGCGCAGTCGAAGCATCCCCTGCTACCCGCCGCGACCCCAACTCCGGACACGCATTCTCCCGCTTCACGTTAATCGGGTCGGCAAATCATCGGAGAAGTCGCGATTGATGAACTTGGCAAAACCGGGAAGGGCCCGAGTTCACTCGGGCCGCCGAAGCCATTGAAAACTCCCAAGCGCTTTAGCCTGAGGGCCAAACCTCTCCGCCTCTCGGAAACGACAATCCCAAAAAACCGCCAAGGGCTCGAGATGGCTCGAGGGGCGCATGATGTGGGTCTTTTCTCTCAGAGCAGATCCCCAATTCTGGAACTTTTGCACGTTTACAACCTAGGGACGAGCATGACGAGATGTACAATTACCAGTCCCATCGGGATTGATAAATGACCGCCGAAATAGCGATTCTCAATCGAAACGCCGTCGCCATGGCCGCGGACAGTGCGGTTACGTTACAACTTCCGGGTGGCCAAAAGATCTATAACACGGTCAATAAGTTGTTCATGCTTTCGAAGTACCGGCCTGTCGGCATTATGGTGTATGGGGCTGGTGAATTCATGAGAATTCCCTGGGAAACAATTATTAAGATGTATCGAGCCGAACTTTATGACAAGAGGTACGATCAGCTAGAAGAATATGCCTCTGATTTCATCAATTTCTT
>DATEJO010000110.1:0-43027 GCA_035277905.1 Candidatus Sulfotelmatobacter sp. | reverse complement strand
TCGGAGGAGATACCGGCACCGTAGTCACGAACGTAGAATTCGATGCCGCGTTGGGCAGCACGTGCGCCAAGCTCGATACGTCCGCCAGCGCGTCCGTACTTCATCGCGTTGTCGACCAGGTTCGAGAAGACCTGATGGATCGCCTCGCGGTCGGCGAGGACTTGCGGCAGTGAGTCCACGGAATCATCGACGATCTTCAATTCGACACCCTGCGTGCGGGCGACTTCTCGGAAACTTTCCTCAGCATCATTCAGAAGCTCGACTGGCGCCACAGGCTCCGTCTCGAAGCGCGTCTCTCCGGATTCCACTCGCGCCAGCGTGAGGAGATCTTCCGTCAGTCGGGCCATGCGCGCGGCATTCTTGCGGATGATCTCCAGAAATTCGCGCGTGGAACCGGAATTTTCGGGAAGCGTATCGAGCAGAGTTTCCGAATATCCCTGAATCGAAGTCAGCGGAGTGCGGAGCTCGTGAGAGACGTTGGCGATGAAATCCCGCCGTGTTTTTTCGACACGCTCAGTCTCAGTCAGGTCCCGCAGCACGGCGACAGCGCCACCGTCGGGCAAAGGCGCGGCGGTGACATCAAAGGCGCGGCCAGGAACGATCGACGTCGCGCGGGCTGTCTTCACTTCCTTGCCGCTCGTGGCGGCCTTCACCGTCGCCAGAAAATCGGGATCGCGGACGCTTTCGACCACGGGCGCATTCAGCCGAGTCCGCTGGGGAACAAGGCGATCCATCGGCTGATTGGCCCAGCGCACGATGCCATCGGAACTCACCGCGATGACCGCGTCCTGCATGCTGTTGAGAAGCGTCTCGAGCTGGCGCTGGCTGGAGCGAACTGCCGCAAAACTGCGCTCGATCTGCTCGGCAGATTTATCGATGGCTGCGGCGACGCGCCCGATTTCATCGAGCGGAGCGTCATCCACACGGGCGCGAAGGTCGCCGCGCTCAATGCGGGCGGCGACATCGACAATCCGCTGCAGACGGCGCGAGATCCAGATGGAAGCAGCGGCCGCGATCAGCAAGGCAACGATTCCGGCAAGTACGGAGCCCAGAATCAATCGCCGCCGGACCTGGCCTTGAATCGCCTGCAGATCTGATAGCGGATACGCGAGCCGCACTGCGCCGCCGGAAATCGGAGCAGCCACGTAGAGAAAGGGAATGCCGAGCGTTGCGCTGCGACGCTCGTTCTCGCCGGTCTTTCCGGAAAGAGCGGCAGAGAACTCCCGGCGCGTGGCATGGTTTTCCATGTTCTCCGCGTCGGCTTGCGAGTCGGCGAGCACTTTGCCCGAAGCATTGATGATGGTGGCACGGGCCCCCGCGGATTGTGCTTCCTGCGACGCAATGTCCGCCAGAGAGTGCGTATGGTCGTTATCGACGCGATGCGCAAACAGCAACGTCTTCTGAGTGAGACTGCGCTCGATCTCCGCCCGCATCGATGCTTCCCATGCATTGCCGATCAGGACGTCGAGAATGGCAGCAGTAGCGGCAATGACGATCAGGAAGACGATGAGCAGCTTGAAGAAGATGCGGTTCTTCACCTTGTCCTCGTCCCGAAGCCTCTGGTCACTTCGGAGCCTCGAAGCGGTATCCGGCGCCACGCACGGTTTTTAGATAGCGCGGATTTTCGGGATCGGGCTCGATCTTTTCGCGAATGCGGCGGACATAGACGTCGACCGACCGCGGTGTCACGTAGGCGGTATCGCGCCAGACGGAATCCAGAAGATGGTCGCGGCTGAAAACGCGTCCCTTGTGGCGGGCGAAATAATCGAGCAGCCGGAATTCGGTCGCGGTGGTCGGAACCATGGCTCCGCGGACGGTGAGGGTCATCGCCGAGGGATCGATCTCAATTTCGCCGACCGTCATGGGACTCGGCGGCAACGGGCGTTCGAAGCGGCGCAGCACGGCTTTCACACGCGCCACGAGTTCGCGCGGACTGAAGGGCTTGGCGATGTAGTCATCCGCGCCTAGCTCGAGACCGAGAACGCGGTCTGCCTCGCTGCTCTTCGCGGTCAGAAAAATCACAGGAACGGCGGAAAGGCCGGGCGTCTGGCGGATGCTTCGGCAGATTTCGAGCCCGTCCTTGCCGGGAACCATGATGTCGAGGACAAAAAGGGCTGGGCGCTGACGCTCGGAATCGGCGAGGACCGTGGACCCCGTGGGATAGATCCGCACGACGAAGCCTTCGTTCTCCAGGTGGTGCCGAACGAGGCGGGAAATGTCGGGATCGTCTTCGACAACGAATATGGTCGGTTTCACGGAATTATTGTAACGAAGGCAGTACCCAGTACCTAGTACTCAGTACTCAGTTAGAGGAGGGAGCACGCCAATATTCATCGAACTTTAACAATTCGCGAGAGCCAGCTTGCATTCGGGCTAGATGCTGATGATCAGGTTGCCGGTCTTGTCGATGTGGAAGGGCTTTCTCGGAGCGATGACCGTGGTGGCGCTATATTCGGTGACGATCGCCGGGCCCTGGTAGCGATTGCCTGCCGATAAAGCTTCGCGGTCGTAGATCTTAGTCTTCAGCTTCTTGTTATCGAATACCACGGCAGAGTCTAGCGGCTTAACAGCAGTTCGCTTCGCTCGGGGGCGGACCAATGCATCCGCGCCTACACTTGCTGATTTCAGAATCGCGCGGAGGCGGAGCGTCACCAGCTCGATTTCACGGTTTGTGTGCGCGTAGCCGTAGCGGCGGTTGTGTTCTGCTTCGAAATCCCGCAAAAGATTTTTTGAGAATGGAAGGTTGAGTTCGTAGCCCTGCCCACGGTAGCGCAGATCGACAGTTCGAACGAATTTCGGCTTTCCATGCCAGGATTCGCCGCGAAAATCTCTGGCCGCAGCTCTCTCGAGTGCGGAAAATTCCTGATTCAACTTTGCGACCGGGATCTCCCGCGAAACGCGCCACAATACCGTTCGCGAATAATCTTTGACCACGTCGCTGGCGAGAATTCCAAGCGCGGAGAGAGCTCCGGGAAATGCGGGAATAATCACGCGCGGAATGTTTAGCGATTCGGCAAGAGCGCACGCATGAAGGCCTCCAGCGCCTCCGAAGGCGACGAGGGCGAAGTGGCGCGGATCGCGTCCGCGCTCGATGGAGACGACGCGGATCGCTTTCTCCATTGTGGCGTTGACGACTCGAATCACGCCGGCGGCGAATTTCTCCAGAGACAGAGTCGATCCCTGCTTCTTCAGCCACTCCTGCGTGCCCCGGCGAGCCCGTTCGGAATCGAGTGTGAAATCACCGCCGAGGAAACTCTTCGCTTGCAGGCGGCCCAGAAGAAGATTGGCATCGGTGACGGTCGGCTGCGTGCCTCGGCCATAGCAGATCGGCCCGGGATCGGCTCCAGCGGATTCCGGTCCCACGCGGAGAACGCCGGCGGCATCGAACCGGGCGAGCGAGCCTCCTCCGGCGCCAACTGTATGAATGTCGAGCATCGGGACGCTGATGGGGAATCCGGCAATCTGGGCATCGTTCGCGGTCTTGATTTCGCCTTCGACCAAAGAAACATCGGTGGAGGTGCCTCCCATGTCGAAGGCGATGATCTTTTCAAATCCGCTGCTGCGGGCTGTGGCAGTCGCGCCCACGACGCCTCCGGCCGGGCCGGAAAGAACTGTGCGGACGGGTTCGCGGGCGGCCGTGGAGAGGGCAGTGATTCCGCCGGAGGATTGCATCACAAAGATTCGCGGCGCCCGGACGGCTAGAGCACTCTCTTTCGCACTCGTCTTCGTGGTTTGAGAGATGCTGCCCGCAACATCTCCATGGGCGCGGGATTCCAGGTTCTGCAAATACGTTTGCATCACCGGTTGCAGATAGGCATTGATCACCACCGTTGATGTGCGCTCGTACTCGCGGAATTCGGGAAGAATCTCGTGAGATATGGATAGTGGAACGTTCAGCGGCGTCAGTGCATCCGCGATCGCCCTCTCGTTCTTCGGATTCGCGAACGAGAACAGCAGAGAGACAGCGACGGATTGTGGTTTGGCAGATGCTAGTTTCTGCGCAAGCACAAGGACATCATCTTCGGATGGCAGTTGCAGAATTTCGCCATCCGACGCGGTGCGCTCGTTGATTCCGAAGCGAAGATCTTTAGCGACCAGGGGCTCTACGCGCTCGAAGAAGAAGTCATAGAGCTTGGGACGCGCCTGGCGTCCGATTTCGATTGCGTCTTCAAAACCTGCCGTCGTGACCAGCGCCGTGCGAGCTCCTTTGCGCTCGAGCAATGTGTTCGTTCCGACCGTCGTCCCGTGCAGCAGGATGAAATCTCCTCCGGGAGCAATCTTCGCCAGAGCATCGACGATGGCTTGCGACGGATCAGCCGGCGTCGAGAAAACTTTCAGCATCCGCAGGCGCCGCGTTGTGGGATCAACCCAAATGCAATCGGTAAAAGTGCCACCTGTATCAATGGCAATACGGAGGGGTTGTAACGCGCGGTGCATGGTTGAAGAAAAGAGGGTAACATTTGCGGCTATGCGGTACGACTTTCTGGTTGAGACTTATGCGACGGAGCGGGTGAAGGTCCTGAGCGTTTGGAGTGAGTTTCGCGACGACGATTTGCGCGTCCGGCCAAACGAGAGTGATCCGCGAGGCCGGAGCGTGCTGGAGCAGATGGTGCATCAGTGCGTAAGCGAAGATTTGTGGTTTCGTAACATGCTCGGCATTGATGTGGGGGCGTCTCCGCTGCCCGGTTCCGAAACGCGGCTGGAGTTCATAAAGCGATATGCGGAGGACAGCGGGAAGCGGCTAGCCGCGCTGCAGACAAAAGATGAGGCATGGTGGGAGTCCGATACAGAGTTTTTCGATGTACAGCGGTCGCGCGCCTGGGTAATGGTGAGGCGCATCGCGCACACGTCACACCATCGCGGACAGTTGATGGCGATGTTGCGAATGCTGGCGCGCGACCTTCATAGCAACTACGGCCCGACAGCGGACACTGGCGGATTGATGGCAAATCATGCACCGACGATTTACGCGTACGAGAGTGTAGGGGAGTTGCTGAGGGATGGGGCGAAGGCAAAATTGCCGGGCGCGGGCGGGAAGGCAGTGACCGAGCGGCCCAACGTTCAGCGCTGATCCAACGGTTAATTACTGAAGGCCCGAGTGAGAATTCTCTCCGATTGACTGTTGGTCCACAAAATGATTTGATGACTGTTCATGGGGTCTTCCGGAGGAGTGTCGATGTCATTCGAAGAGGCGTTGGATCTGGCAACACGAGACGAGGGGTTCAAAGCTACTGTTTATGCGATGAACACTTTGTTGATCCACAAGGGGATCTATACTCAAGACGAATTTCAAGCACTCTTCATCGAATGGGTAGAGAAGGAACAGCGACGCAAAGTTCCGGGAACCCGACCTGCACAGTCATCTAGTGCGTACTCCGCCTAGTTGTGTGCGGCGGGTGCTCGCAGTCTGGCTTCTTTCCGCAATGAATTCCTAGATCGCAAGCCCTGCATTCGCAGCGGCAAGGTGGAGCAGGTTTAACTTCTTTTTTGGGTTTTCTTTTCGGCGGCATGTTTGCGCCAGCCTCCAACCTCCGTAAACAAAAACGTACTCCTCATCTACTTGATCGTGAATGCCAGCGTCAGCAATGTCTTCTGCTCTACCTCGTGCGCTTTCGCGCTGCCGGTGGCCGGGCTGGGGCCAGCACTGCGCTTGACGCTGAGCACGGAGCGGTCTCCGGCGATACGCTTCAGGCGCGGCAACATGTTGAACATCGCTCCCATGTTGGCGGGCTCTTCCTGCACCCAGGCGATGTCCGCGTGTTTGCCGTGGCGGTCAAATTCGGCGGCGACTTCCGCGTCGGGGAATGGATACATCTGTTCGAGGAAAACGATCGCAGTGCTCGTGTCTTTGCGGCGCTTGCGCTCCGCCTGAAGTTCGTGGCCGATTTTGCCGGTGCAGATCAGAATGCGCTCCGCTTCTCCGACCGTAGTGTCGGGGATGACATTCAGGAATCGCTTGTGCGTGAAATCCTCAATTGGGGAACTGGCATCCGGATGCCGCAGCATGCTCTTGGGCGTGAATACGATCAGCGGCTTGCGCCAGTGACGTAGCGCCTGACGCCGCAGAAGGTGGAAATATTGCGCGGCATTCGACGGCTGCGTGATCTGGATATTGTGCTTCGCCGCCAGCTGAATGAACCGTTCGATGCGCGCGCTGGAGTGTTCCGGCCCCTGGCCCTCGTAGCCGTGGGGAAGCAGCATCACCAAACCTGACAGCAGGTTCCACTTCGCCTCGCCCGCGCTGATGAACTGATCGATGATGGCCTGCGCGACGTTGACGAAATCTCCGAACTGGGCCTCCCACAGAACGAGCGATTCCGGATAGTCGCGGCTGTAGCCATATTCGAAACCTAAAACTCCTGCCTCGGAGAGCGTGGAGTTGTAGATTTCGCAGCGCGCCTGGTCGGCGGCAATATTTTCGAGCGGCACATATTCGTTCTCGTTCTCGATATCGATGAGGACCGAATGGCGCTGGTTGAATGTACCGCGACGGGAGTCCTGGCCGGACATGCGCACGTGCGTGCCCGTCTTCACGAGGCTGGCAAAGGCAAGGGCCTCGGCCATTCCGTAGTCAACCAGGCGCTTGCCGGCTCCCATCTCAGCGCGCTGTTCCAAGAGTTTTTTGACTTTCGGATGGATATGAAAGCCCTCGGGATAGATCGTCAATCGGCTTGTGAGTTCCGAAAGTTCCTGCGGTGAAAGGCCGGTCTCGACGTCGTATTCCGGCCGATAGAGTCCACCGAAATACTTGTCCCAATATTTGGGGAGTTCCCGCAACAGAGGCTTCTGCTTGATGCTGCCAGCTTTTTTCTGCGCTGCTTCGAAATCCGCCTTGATCGCGTCGGCTTTTGCCTGCGCGTCGGTCGCGCCGATATCGTCGGCGTAGATTTCCCAGAGCGGCGGATGTTCCTTGATCTTCTTGTAGAGCAGCGGCTGCGTGATGGTCGGATCGTCAACCTCGCTGTGTCCGTGGCGGCGATAACCGATCAGATCGATCACAACGTCGGTGCCGAAGCGATAGCGATATTCGACGGCCATGCGGGCGACACGAACGACGGCATCCACGTCTTCGGCGTTGACGTGGAAGATGGGAATCGACTGGCGGCGCGCGATGCAGGCAGCGAAGCGCGTCGAGTGCTCTTCGGTGTGGCTGGTGGTGAATCCGAGGAGATTGTTGACGACGACGTGAATCGTTCCGCCGACGGTGTACCCGGGCAGATCGGCATAGTTCATCGTCTCGGCCAGAATTCCCTGCCCTGCAAAGGCTGCGTCGCCGTGGACCAAGAGGGGAAGATATTTCTCACGTCCGCCTTCGCCGGTACGGTCCTGCTTGGCGCGGGTTCGGCCAACAGTCACCGGATCGACTGCCTCAAGGTGGCTTGGATTCGATACGAGGTGGATGTGAACTTTGCCGCCGCTGCGCGTGATGTATTCGCCGGTCGCGCCCATGTGATACTTCACGTCGCCGGAACCAAGAACGCTGCGCGGATCGACGTCTTCGAATCCAGCGAAGATCTCTTCCGGCGGACGCTTGGCGACGTGGGCGATGACGTTCAGCCGTCCGCGATGACTCATTCCCATGACCAGCTCAATCGCGCCCAGGCGCGAGCCGGTGTCGAGGACTTCGTCAACGAGCGGGATCAGCGCGGTGACTCCCTCGAGCGAGAAGCGCTTGCTGCCGAGATATCGCTGCTGCATGACCTGCTCGAAAACGTCGGCGCGAATGAGCAGATCGAGAATCCGCTGCTGATCTTCCTGCGGAGGCTCCGACTCCATGCGTTCGAAGACCCAACGACGCCGCTCGGGAGCGTAGAGGTGGTTGATCTCGACGCCGATGGTGCTCGAGTAAATATTGCGGGCCTCGTGGGCGTACTCGCCCTCTCTTTCAAGTTCGGGAGTGGAGCGCGGTCGGAGGAATCCGAGGGGATCGAGGTCGCCTTCGAGGTATCCGAACTGGCGGTAAGCGCCGAAGACGCGTTCGCGCTCGGGATTGTAAGTGGCGGGTTTCGAGCCATTCGTGGGCGTAGATTCGACGGCGGCAGCGCCGGGGACCTTGGTTTTCGGCATAAGAATGTAATTCCTAGAATAAAGGATGCGGGGGATCGGCGGGGGATTCTGCGTCAAAAACCCGCACTTTGGGCACACCGAAAATCAAAACCCCACTTCTGGCAACATCGGCCAGAAGTGGGGCACCGCTTCACCTTCCCTTTGAATTACTTGCTGAAGTTGAACAGGTCCATCAGGTCGCCAAGGGCGGGGCTGTTCGTCGGCACATATGGGTTGCTGCTGCTGGTGGTCGGATTCGGGAAATTGTCGCGGCTGCGGCTGGTCAGCGGCGCCAGTTTCCAGTTCGCTTCGATGAACTTCAGGATCGAAACGTGATCCGAGTAGCTGTGCGAGATGTGGCCGGCCATCGTCAACGGGGACACCACGATGAGGGGAATACGGGTTCCATCACCGAAGTAGTCGAGTGGCTGAACGTAGCCGGAGTCGTAGTAGCCGCCGCCTTCGTCGAAGGTGACGAAGATCGCGGTGCTGTTCCACAGCGTCTTGTTGGCCTTGACGTCGTCGACGATCTTCTTCACAAAACCTTCGAACAGATCAAGCTTCGATGAAGCCGGATGTCCGTCGAGGTAGCCGTCGGGCTTTACATAGGAGACGGCCGGCAGCGTGCCATTGTGAATCGCGACATAGAGGTCGGTCGTATCCTGCAAATTCGCCCGGCTCGAAGCCTTCGTCATAATCGACGTCGAGTACTGGAAGAAGTTGCAGATGTTGCAGTAGGTGTTCCAGGGCACGACGTAGTTCAGGTCCGGATTCTTCTTGTAGGCGTTCCACTGGTCGCCGTAATAGGCCCAGGAGATGCCTTCTTCATTCAACTCGTCGCCGATGTTGCGCAGCGTAGAGGGCGGAATGGTGAAGACGGTCTGTGCCGGATCGTCGATGTCGTTATAGGCGTTCGCGCCGTTGCCGTAGTATCCGGGGTTGTAGTTGTTGAGCAGGTAGTAGTGTCCGGATTCGCAGTTGGGATTAATTGGCGTGCTCAGCGAAGCCAGGAAGTTTGTGATTGGAGCAACGCCGGGCTGCGTGGTATCGGAGCAGTTCGAGTAGGTTCCACCACCGTAGGAAGCCGATCCGTAGGACCCGCCGCCGTAACCATCTTCGCTGTACCAGTTGTTCGTACCGGGCGCGGGATTGGGATTTTCGACTTCATCGACCACTCCGGAATTCGGCCCGGCATTGACCATTTGATTGTGGGGCGGCTCAATTGCTTTGCCCTTGCCGTCGCTGAACCAGATCGCGTCGCCCGTGCCGAGCATGACGTGGTTGGCACCCGTACCGCCCATCACCGCCTGGTGGTAGTTGTCGCTCATGGCGTAGTGATCGGCGAGATATTTGAGGTAAGGGGCATCGCCCTGCTGCATGTTGTAGAAGCCCATCGACGTCGAGCCTTCTTTCGTGCTCGTGTCGGTGAAACCGGCGGCTTGGGCTAATCCGTTGGATCCTGCGCCGATCGTGTCTTCTACCCAAGGGAAGAGGTCGGCCTTGCAGCCGGTCGGGTTCGAACTGGTGGCGTTAGCCGCGTTGCAGTCTTCCTGCTGCCACATCTGATAGAAGCGATGCACCGGGCTGTTGTCATAGGCGTCGTACGGATGCGTCGCCGAGGTCAGCTGGAACGGACCATTCGGCAACGTCGTTGCGTTCGGAATGCGGGTGTCGACATCTCCGTGGTTGAGACCGGTGCCGCCGGTGGTCAGGTAGACATAGTAATCGGACGGCAGGGCGTTCTCGTAAAGCTTGGCGGTCTTGACGTCGGGGAATGGCGGAGTGGTGTATCCGCCGGCGAGAACCGGAGGCAGCACGGAATATGGAGTGTTGTCGGAAGGGCTCAGCTGAAATCCGTCGGTGCTGTCGTCATTGGCAGTGGACTGGGCAGCCATGCTGAAATTTGGTCCCGGTGTGCCGTCCGCGTTGACGATGCCCTTGGAGAGCAGATTCGAAACAGTTTGGCCCGCTACCGGTTGGTAGGTCGCAAAGACGTGATCGAAGGTGCGGTTCTCTCCGATGATCACGATAACGTGCTTGATTGGAGTTGTGGTCGTCAATTTAGCGGCATCTTGGGCAGCCGCTGGAATGGGTGTTCCGAGATTGGCGATGAGCGCAAAAAGACTGGCGCCGACCGCAAGGTGTTGCCTGGCTTGCGCCAGGATACCCGGCTTAGACATGAATCTCCTCCTGAGAGATGTACTACTTGATTGAAGGTAGCCGCCGGGCCCTTACAGGAGCATGAAACGGAGATGAACAGAAGATCAAAAAAAATCCACAGCGCGGGTCTTAAGTCTCAAGCACCGGGATTACACGAAATGGAACATTTATGATGCTTCCGACATGAAAAATGCGGGCGTGCCGATTCTGCTGGGGATTCCGTTTGATGGGCAATCTTCGTATCTGCGCGGAGCGGGCGATGCCCCTCCGAAGATCCGCGAGGCGATGGCTTGCGACGCCTCAAACAAGTGGACAGAGTTGGGCGCCGACCTGGGAGCGCCAGGCACTTACGAAGATGACGGTGATCTAAGCTTCTGTGAGAACGAGGCGTTCGCGGCGATTGAAGCCCGCATCGGAGGATTGATCGACCAGGGGAAGCGGCCCGTTTCTCTCGGAGGAGATCATTCGATCACCTATCCGATTGTGAAGGCCTTCGGTGCGAGATATCCCGATCTGACGATCTTCCACTTCGACGCTCACCCGGACCTATACGACGAGTTCGAAGGAAATCGTTTCTCGCACGCGTGCCCGTTCGCGCGAATCATGGAGGCTGGCCTGGCAGAACGGCTGGTGCAGATTGGAATTCGCACAATGATCCGCCATCAGCGCGAGCAGGCTGAGAAATTTGGGGTAGAGGTCGTCGAGATGAGGCAACTTCCGGCGTACGAAAGGCTCAAGACATCAGAACCGGTGTACATCAGCTTCGACATTGATGTTCTGGATCCGGCCTTTGCTCCGGGCATTTCGCATCGCGAGCCAGGAGGGATGTCGGTGCGGGAAGCCATTGCTCACCTGCATGCAATTCGCGGCCAGATTGTCGGCGCCGATCTGGTGGAGTACAACCCCGTACGCGATGTCGATGGGATGACGGCGACGGTCGCAGCGAAGCTTCTGAAGGAAACCCTCGGCAGGATGATCGCTGGCTAACCGGGATTCCGATCCAGTCTGGGCCTGTCCTCCGCCGAGCCTCGCACGATCACAGAGAAAATCGACCTTCTGGAGTACAATCCCCGGTCATGAAAATTGCCGGCTGTCTCCTCATTTGCACTTCGGTTCTGCGACCGACAACGACTCGAATGTGGCCGGCCGCCCAACCGAAACGCTGTCACTCCGGCCGCGCAGATGACTGTAACGCTGAATGGCTACTCGATGGCTTTCTTGCATCTGATTCCTTGAGTTAGGGTGCAAAACCGCTTTCAAGGCGGAGCTGGCACGCATAAAGTAGTCTGAATAAGATCAATGCGCATGCAAAATCGCTTTAATAGACGAATCCTGACGGGCCTGCTGGTCGCAGTGCTGCTAGCCTTCGCGGTCGCATGCTCGAAAACCGGCGGACAGAATCCGGCAGCCGCCGGACCGCAGGCGATGCCGGTCAAGGTGATCGAAGCCAAAGATGTTCCCATCAGTGACAGCTCGGAATACGTGGCGATGCTCAAGTCCCGCGATTCGGCCGTGATTATGCCGCAGGTTGAAGGACAGATTACGCAGATCTTCGTGCACTCTGGCGATCATGTGGAGGCGGGGAGTGCGTTGATGGAGATCGATCCACTGAAGCAGCAGGCGACTGTCAAAAGCCAGGAAAGCGCGCGGGCAGCGCAGCGGGCCAGTCTTGCTTTAGCAAAGCAACAGTATGAGCGGGCGGAGGGACTCGCGTCGGCGGGCGTCGTCAGCAAGCAGGATCTGGATCAGGCAAAGGCGACTCTGGACGCAGCCCAAGCGCAGATGGACTCGCTCGATGCGCAAGTTAAGGAGCAGGAAGTGCAGCTGCATTATTACCGCGTGGTTGCGCCGCGAACCGGAATTGTGGGAGACATTCCGGTGCGCGTGGGCGATCGCGTCACAACGGCTACTCAGCTGACCACAGTCGACCAGCCCGGCAGCCTTGAAATCTACGTATATGTTCCCATCGAGCGCTCGTCGCAGCTGAGGATGAACCTGCCGATCGAGGTGATCGACAGCACGGGCAAGGTGCTGGCCAGCACGCGTATCAGCTTCATCTCTCCGCAGGTAGATAACACCACGCAGACAGTTTTAGTGAAGGCGCGAATCGCGAACGGAAACGATTCGCTGCGGCAGTCGCAGTTCATTCGCGCGCGGGTGATCTGGGGGACCCACGAAAATCCTGAGGTTCCGATTTTGGCTGTCACGCGATTGGCGGGACAGTATTTCGCATTTGTCGCCGAGCCGCAAAAGGGTGGATATGTAGCGCGCCAGCGACCGCTCACCATCGGCCAGACAGTAGGCAACGATTATGAAGTGCAGCGAGGCATCAAGCCGGGAGATAAGGTGATCGTTTCCGGAACGCAATTCCTGCTGGACGGAGCGCCGGTAATTCCGCAGGGATGACGCGCTCAAAACGAATGAAAACCGCAGAGGAACGAAGGACGCAGAGGATTGAATTTAGTTCGAGAGCTCCGAAATCAGATTCAATTCCTTAACTCCTCTGCGTCCGCAGCGTCCTCCGCGGTTTTAATTTTTGCTGTTTAGTTTTCGAAGGTCTGCAATTCATGTTCGTTGATTTCTTCATACGACGCCCGGTGTTTGCCACAGTTTGCGCGCTGCTGATCATTCTGGCCGGCGCGGCCGTGATCCCGACGTTGCCGATCGCGCAATTTCCAAATCTCGCTCCGCCGCAAGTTGGTGTCACCAGCGCCTACATCGGCGCGAGCGCCCAGACTGTCGAGAGCGCGGTTACCATTCCGCTTGAGCAACAAATCAACGGCGCTGAGGGAATGAAGTACATCACCTCGAGCAGCGGGAATGATGGGACCAGCCAGATCTCAGTTACGTTTGATCTGACGCGCGATCCCGATCTCGCTACCGTTGATATTCAGAATCGCGTCAATACTGCTCTTGGACGTCTGCCCAGCGCCGTCAAGAACGTCGGCGTAACAACGACCAAGACATCGCAGAACTTCGTCTTTGGCGCAGCGGTTATTTCCGACAACAATCGCTATTCAACGCTCTTCATGAGCAATTATCTCGACGTCTATGTCCGGGATTCGCTGAAGCGAATCCCCGGTGTGGCCGACGTGGTTATCTTCGGCGAGCGCAAATATTCGATGCGGCTCTGGCTCGACCCCGACCGCATGGCCGGACGCGGCCTAACCGCTCCGGATGTCGTCAACGCTCTCGCCGAACAAAACGTCGAAGTTGCAGCCGGGCAGGTGGGCCAGCAACCGGCAATTCCGGGACAGAATTATCAGGTCAGCGTGCGGGCGGTCGGACGGCTCAGCGAGCCGGCGCAGTTCGACAACATCATCCTGAAAACAAATTCCGACGGCACGCTCGTCCGCCTGAAAGATGTGGGTCACGCGGAACTCGGGGCCGAGGACTACGGTTCCGATCTTCAATTCAACGGTCAGGACGCAGTCGGCATTGCCGTCGAGCAACTTTCCACCGCGAACGCGCTCGATGTCGATCGCCGCGCCGTGGCCGAGCTCGACCGCCTCTCGAAAAGCTTCCCTCCGGGAATGCACTACAGGCTTGCATTCGACACGACGGATGCAGTCAGTGAATCGATCCGCGACGTGCTAAGCACGCTCGGCACAGCGATCGTGCTGGTCATTCTGGTAATTTTTGTCTTCCTCGAAGACTGGCGCAGCACGCTGATTCCCGCCGTCACGATCCCTGTTTCCTTGATTGGGACATTCGCCTTCGTCAAGCTGCTCGGTTTCTCGATCAACACACTGACCCTGTTCGGGATCACGCTGGCCACGGGACTTGTAGTCGATGATGCAATCGTGGTCATCGAGAATATTGAGCGCCACATTCAGGAAGGCCAGCGGGACGCCCGCAAAGCTTCATCAGAAGCCATGGGAGAGGTCACCGGCGCGGTCATCGCGACTTCCCTGGTTCTGGTTGCTGTATTCGTCCCGGTTGCATTCTTCCCCGGAACGACGGGTCTACTGTTCCGGCAATTCGCGCTGACCATCGCGTTCTCGATTACGATCTCTGCCTTCAACGCTTTGACGCTGACTCCGGCGCTTTCGGCTTTGTTGCTGGGGCGACAACATGGCGGGAAGATCTGGCTGTTTCGGGAAGTCGACAAGATCGTCGGGGCGACGACTTCCGGATATCGGCGCTCGCTTCGATTTCTCCTTAATTACCGGTTGCCCATGGCGATTCTCTTCTTCGTCGGGCTGGGGCTCACCTACTTCGTGTTCAAGCACGTTCCGACAGGATTCGTTCCGAACGAAGATCAGGGATACTTTGTCATCGTGGTGCAGGCGCCATCGGGGGCCTCGCTCGAATACACGAAATCCATCGAACAACAAGTCACGAAAATCGTGACGACAAATATTCCCGAATCCGAAGGCACTTTCTCGATCGCAGGATTCAGCTTTGCGGGAGCCGCGGCGAATCAGGGTCTCATGTTCGTTTCGCTGCGCCCGTATTCGCAGCGAAAAGGAGACCAGCACGCAGCCGCCGCAGTACTAAACCGGCTTCGCCCCATGCTCTTCGGAATTTCTGGCGCGATCGTGTTTCCAACTCTTCCGCCGGCTGTTCAAGGACTCGGGCAATTCGGCGGATTTCAGTTTGAAGTACAAGATCAAGCCGCCCACCCGCTCGACGAGCTGGCCAGCACCACTCAGGCGCTTATCCAGCAGGGCAGCCAACAGAAAGACTTGTCGCAGCTCTACACGCCGTTCACGGCGAACGATCCGCAATATGTCGTCACCATCGATCGCGACAAGGCTAAGAGCCTGCACGTCCCGCTGTCGCAGATCACGGACACGCTCGGCGTTTACATGGGCTCGGCGTACGTCAACGATTTCGATTTCAACAACCGTTCCTACCGCGTCTACGTGCAGGCCGACAAGCAGTTCCGCGCAACCGCCCAGGACATGAAAGAGTTTTATGTTCGCTCGGACACCGGCGCCATGGTACCGCTGGAGAATCTGATCAACATCACCCAGACCACCACGCCGCAGGTCATCACCCATTACAACCTGTTCCGTTCGGCCGAGATCGATGGATCGCCAGCAGCCGGATATAGCTCCGGTCAGGCAATCGCCACGATGGAAGAACTGGCGAAGAAAATGCCTCGAGGATTTTCCTACAGCTGGACGGGGCTCTCCCTGGAAGAATTGCAGGCAGGCGGAACTTCGCTGATGCTATTCGGCCTCGGGACTCTTGTGGTCTATCTGACGTTGTCGGCGCAGTACGAAAGCTTCGTGCTGCCATTCATCGTGCTGCTGGCCGTCCCGATGGCGCTGCTCGGAGCGCTCGCTGGACAGTGGATGCGCGGCCTGCAGAACGACGTCTTCTGCCAGGTCGGGCTCGTGATGCTGGTCGGACTATCGAGCAAGAACGCGATTCTGATCGTGGAATTCGCCGAGCAACTGCGCGAGCGCGGCCTGCCGCTGGTCGAAGCCGCGGTTCAGGCAGCGACGATCCGTCTGCGCCCGATCCTGATGACCTCTCTCGCATTCATTCTCGGCGTCGTGCCGCTGGTATTCGCCACCGGCGCGGGCGAGAACGGACGCCACTCCGTGGGCACGACTGTCTTCGGCGGCATGATCATGTCAACGGTGTTGAACCTGTTCTTCATTCCCGTGCTGTATCTGATTATTGAGGGGTGGCGCGAGCACGGAAGAGCGCCGGAGCACCGGTAACACCCCGGTTTCAATCGCTCACATTCCAGTTTCCGAGAACGTGCCGCGCACGTATCATAGTGATTCTCTTTTTCAACGAGTCGATTCGTGGCGAAGAACACTCCAACTTCAACAGAGGTAGTCCCCGCGGAGGCCCGGAAACGCGGCGCGGCGAAGGTCGCTCTCATTGGCTTTGGGATTGTCGGCCGCTCGGTCGCGAAGATTCTTTGTGAAAGCAGCAACGTTCCTGTGCGCCTTACGCACATCTGCAATCGCAACGTCGAAAGAAAAAAGCAGTCCTGGGTTCCGTCCGATGTGATGTGGACAGAGGATCTCGAATCCGTTCTGAAATCGGACGTCGACATCATCATCGAATTGATTGGCGGCCTGACTCCTGCAGAGCAGATCGTCCGTAGCGCTCTTTCGTCGGGGAAGTCGGTGGTCACGGCCAATAAGCAGCTGATTGCGCGACAAGGCCCGGCGCTATTGGAACTGGCAGCGCGTAGCGGATCGCAACTCGAATTTGGCGCTTCCGTGGCCGGCGGAGTTCCTGTTCTTCCCGCTTTGCGCACCGGGCTCTCCGGAGACCGACTACATGGAATCGCCGGCATTCTGAATGGCACGTGCAATTACATTCTCAGCCGCATCGAGAGTGCGAGGATTCCCTTCAGTGAGGCGCTCGAAGAGGCGCAGGCGCGTGGATACGCCGAGGCCGATGCATCGGAGGATCTTGACGGAGGCGATGCGCGCGCCAAGCTGGCCATCCTCGCCCTGGCAGGCCTGCATGTGCGCGTGGAACCGGAGTCCGTACGCGCTCGGACGATTCGCGCCGTCGATGCCGTCGACTTTGACTATGCCGCGGAGATGGAGTGCACGATCCGGCAGATCTCCCGGGCTGAATTGAAGGGCGACACTCTCTTTGCCGACGTTGGCCCCTGCCTGGTTCCCAGCAATTCTCCCTTTGGACGCGTGCAGAGAAACCTCAATCTCGTTCTCACCTCGGGCCAATATGGAGGCGACATGGCATTTCTGGGTGCCGGTGCCGGAGGCGATCCCACGGCCGTCGCGGTCGTCTCAGATGTTCTTTTTGTCGCAAAGAATCTTGCTGGGGAGAAGAAGGGCGCGGCCAGCCAAGTGTCGACGCCAGTGATCAGCAGCGATTTCGAGACCCCGTGGTATCTGCGTTTCTTCGTGCGCGATCAGCCAGGGATAGTTGCGCACCTGGCGCAAATCCTGGCGAAGCACCACCTGAATATTGATTCGCTGTTGCAGAAGCCAGGCTTCGACAAAGCTTCCTTGCCCTTCGTGATTACGCTGGAGCCCTGCCGCGATTCGCAGCTTCATCCTGCGTTGGAAGAAATGGCAACGCTCGACTTCAACCTGCGGCCGTGCCTCTGCCTGCCCATCCTTCGATAAGCGCTGGAGATTTTGGGCATAAAAATAGCGCCGGTCCGCGTTAACGGAAATCGGCGCTGGCTTGAGCTTAATTCCAGAAAGGGTTGTTGAGACCGGCCGGCGCAAGAGCGCTGTCGCTCTTGGTTTCTGTCCCTGATTCATCTGAAATCTTCTCGTCGATGAAGCGGGACGGCGGTGCCTTCAGTTCCTCGTCTTTATCTTTGCCTGGCGTCGGATTAAAGGGATATTCAGATTTCATGCGGGACACTCCTCCATCTCTATGATCTATCCCCATTAAACACCCCGAAGAGGGTCGATGAGACACAAAAATTTCGATAACAGCTATCAAAAAAATCGAAGGTAACGCGGCCTAAGGTGTGGAGAAGAACATCTCACAGAACGCGTCAGAACGCCGTTCGCATGGCAAGCCAACTTCAGTTCGATATATGCTGTTCAGTCTGTTGTAAGGGTGGCCGTGACGACCGCATTCATAGGAAAGGATGCATCATGAAATACCGCAAGCTGGGCCGTACCGGATTCGACGTCAGCGATATCTCTTACGGGCTCTGGGGTATGAGCGGATGGAGCGGCTCCGACGATCGGCAGTCTCTAAGTTCCCTGCAACTATCGGTCGATCTTGGCTGCAATTTCTTCGATACAGCCTGGGCCTACGGCGACGGCAAAAGTGACGGATTGCTGGGCGAGACAATGCAGCGGAATCCGGGCAAGCGGCTGTATGCGGCATCGAAGATTCCACCCGCGAACGGGCAGTGGCCGGCGCTGTCGACCTACAAGTACCGCGACGTCTTCTCACCGGAGCACGTTTTCAAATATGCCGACCTGATCCGAAAGCAACTTCGCGTCGACACAATCGACGTTTTGCAGTTCCATGTCTGGTCCGACACATGGACCGACGAGCCCGACTTCCGCTCCACCATCGAGAAGCTGAAACGTGACAAATGGATTCGATCATTCGGGCTGAGCATCAACCGTTGGGAACCCGGCAATGGAATCCTGGCTCTGCGCACGGGATTGGTCGATGTCGTACAGGTCATCTACAACATCTTCGATCAGGCGCCTGAAGACGAATTATTTCCTGTCTGCGACGAATTGAATATCGGCGTGATTGCCCGCGTGCCGTTCGATGAGGGCAGTCTCGGCGGAAAAATGACGCTCGAAACGCGCTTTCCCGAAGGCGATTGGCGCGCGGGATATTTCGGCCCGGAAAATCTGCCCAAGACGATCCGCCACGTGGAGGAACTGAAAAAGATCGGGCCCGCCGGAATGACGCTGCCGGAAATGGCGTTGCGGTTTATCCTGTCGAATCCGACCGTGAGCACAACGATTGCTGGAATGCGCAAGCCGGACCACGTCCGTCAGAACCTTGCCGCCAGCGATCTCGGGCCGCTCGATAAGAATCTGCTCGCCGAACTGAAGAAGCATCGCTGGGACCGCACTCCGACACGCTGGTCCGACTGAGCACAGACCGCCGATCTAGGCTGCACCTGCGCCTACGCTACGAGTGCTGGTAGTAGCGCGCGAAGCCAAGATACCCTCGCTGGTTGCCGCTGGAGCGGCCCTTCCCCGGTGTTCACTCCTGAATTCGTGCGGAAGCGAGGAAATTTGTTTCGCAAAATCATCTTCTGCTTCTTGCTCTCGATTGCCTGTCTGACGATCTCGGTTGCGCAGAATTCACGGGGCTCTTTGCGGGGAGCGGTGCAGGACACGAGCGGCGCGCGCGTTCCCTCCGCCAAGATCGTGGTCCAGTCCGTGGATTCGTCTTTATCCATCAAGCGCGAAGCTCAGTCGGAAGATCGCGGCGAGTTTCGCATCGATGATCTGGCTCCGGGCAATTATCGAATCACCGTTTCCGCTTCGGGATTTGCGGAAGCTCAGGCCAATGTCTCCGTTGAGGTCAGCTCCGTACGCGAAGTGACGGTGACTTTGAAGCCGGTGGCCACATCGGAAACAGTAAATGTCAGGGGCGCAGAATCTTCGATCACCACGCAGCCGATCGATCTCGTGAGCGTCGTGCATCAGGGTGTGATCACGGGTCGCGATTTGCAGACGCTTCCGCTTGCGTCACGAAGCTTCGCCAACATCGCATATCTCGCGCCAGGAACCGAACCCGTGGAACCATCGGATCCCACAAAGGCTCGCATCACCGCGGTTTCGACCGGAGGCAGTTCGGGACTGAACAATGACCTCTCCGTGGATGGCGGCGATAACTCCGATGATTGGATCGGCGGATTCCTCCAGAATTTTTCGCCCGATGCGATTCAGGAGTTCGCGGTTCGCACGGCCAGCGAAGATGCCGACACGGGAGGAACGACGGCCGGATCGGTGGTCATCACCACCAAGCGCGGGACCAACGACTGGCACGGAACGGGCGCATTTTACGATCGCGCTGCGGCATTGAACGCAAGATTTCCGATTGAGAACCCGGCGCAAAGCTGCGATGCAAACGGATGCGTGAATAATCCCAAACAGCCCTTCTCGCGGCAAAATTATGTCGGCACGCTGGGCGGTCCGATCAAGCGCGACAAGCTCTGGTTCTTTTCGTCGCTGGAATACGTTCACGAGAACGCGAGCATCGCCTACAGTCCCGCGAGCACTGAGCAATTCAACGCTCTCGCGCAGCTGGCTTCTGACGGCCTGATTCCGGGCGTCCCGTCGATTTCCGTCCCCGCGAACGTGCCCATTCCTTTTCGCGACTACATCAGCTCGGTGCGTTTCGACTGGGCGCAATCGAATAAGTCGCAGTGGTTCCTGCGAACGTCCGAAGACAGCTACCTGACGCGCAACAATCTCGTGCAGCAGGCCACGCTCCCTTCGACCGGGCTGACCACGCACAACAATTACTGGAACACCGTCGTCAGCAACACGTACGCCTTCAGCCCAACATGGCTGGGAACGTCTGTCTTTGACGCCAGCACGCTACATCTCACGCAGACGCGCAATTCGACGCTCGGATTCGCGCTGGCATTTCCGTTCAGCGCGACTTCACTGACTGTTTCCGGGTTCGAGACTTACGGCGATAATCAATTTGCCACTCCGATCACGTTCTTCCCTTCACTGCGCAATCAGCAGAAATATCAGTTCCGCTACGACGTCGACCATGCGTCCGGAGATCATTCTTTCAAATTCGGAGTAAATTTCATTCACGAGCCGGTGTTGAGCGGAGCTTTTCCCGGGAATCAGGAAACGTTGTATACCTTCCCACAGGATCCGACGTACTACGTCGCGAATCCTGCACAGTTTCCGATTGACTATGCCGGCGGAGCGTCGACTACTCCCGCGAGCGATGGAAGCTTCTCGCAGAATATCCAGCGGCTGGCGTTGTATGCGCAGGATTCCTGGCGCGTCTCGCGGCATTTGACCATCGACTACGGATTGCGCTGGCAGACGACTTTCGGACTCTTCATCGGTTCAGGCAACAACCAGGCGCTGAATCCGGCGTTCGTCACTTTGCAGGCCCTGCAGATTCCATTGGCTTCGGGCGTCCCGCAGGACTTCCGCAAGCAAATCGGCCCAAGGCTGGGAATTGCCTATTCTCCCGGCAATAGCGGGAATACCGTGTTCCGCGCGGGGTTTGGCATGTTCTACAACGATTTGGCGCAGAACGGCTGGGCCACTGCTTTTCAGGGAGTGAATTCTGCCAACGCCGTTACCGGCACATGCGCTCTCAACGGCACGAGCGGCAACTATTCCCTCGTGGGCGCTGGATGCCTTCAAGGCGGAGCAGCCGCGACCGGAAATCTGATTGATCCCAACTACAAGACTCCCTACGCGATTCACGCGACCGCGGGAGTGCAGTATGCGTTCAACCGCAATTGGACCGTCAGCGCGGACTTCACTCACGAAGAGGGCAACCACGCCTATCGCGGATACAGCTTCACCAGCGATGCGAATCTGTTCACGTCTCTTATACCGGCTTCAGACCCAAATTACGACGCCGATCAGCAGAGCGTGGTGCCAAACCTCAATCTTTTCAAGTCCGACAACCGTTCGAGCTACAACGCATTGATGCTCGTCGCGCAGGGCAACATAAACCGCCGATTCAATCTGATTGCGCACTACACGTTCTCAAAAGCGCAGACCTGGGGATGCCTGCTGGGAGAACTTTTCGATTACGTGAATGGAGTTTGTGATCCGCTCAATCCATTTGGCCCTGGCGATTACGGGCCGTCCGGAGAAGACGTTCGCCATCGATTCGTGCTGGCCGGGACGCTTCATCTGCCGGGCGGAGTCGAGTTGACGACGCTAACGCAAGCCGAATCGGCAAGGCCGATCACGCTGACCACGCCGGCGGGAACTCGAGCCGTCGTCAACGGAGTCGAGACGACTCTCGACGAATTCCGCGGAACACCGTTCATTCAGGCCGATATTCGCGTGACTCGCCCGATCCATTTTGGCGACCGATGGGAGGTCGCGCCATTCGCAGAGTTCTTCAACATCTTCAACCGCAACAATCCCGGCGCGAATTACGTTACGGATATTTCGGCACTGCCAAATCCCGTCAACAATCTCGCGAATGCCACCGAAATCTGTACTGATCCGACTTGCACGTCGATGGTGCCACTTACGAATCCCCAAAAGCAGCTGCTGTTTCCTTCCGGGGCGCTGGGAGATTTCTTTGGTCCGGGGACAACGGTAGGCATTCCGTTCGCGGCGCAGCTGGGAGTGCGAGTAAATTTCTGAAGCCGGCTAGCGCATCAGCCACTCGGTGGCCGTGTGCAGTTCCGAGAGCAGGTGCACATACGTGATCGCGAAAAATGTCGTCGTGATCAGAGTAACGCCAAGGGCATAGCGGATTGAGAGTTGCTGCGGCGCCTCACGTTGCTCGGTCCAGCCAATCAGACGTTCCACTCGCGTATTCATGATCGACGGGGAACTCTGCACGAACGCAGCGGTCAGGTCGGTTACAGCTTCGCTGGATCCGAGCCGGGAGAGCTTGATCAGAGCCGCCGCCAGATCGAGCGCCTCGCCGGCGCTTGAGACTGCCGCATCATCGGCGGCCATTTCGGTAGCCGCGAGCCAGGCCGATTCCAGTGCCCGCATCCCCGGAAAAGCGAGGAAGCACAAGAAAAGCTTTTTCAAATTGTCGCGGCGGCGGATGTGAGCAATCTCGTGCCGCAGCGTTGTCTTCAGTTCACACTCGCTCAAGAGCGATTCAGCCGATCCTGAGACCAAGACGCGGGGCCGCAGGATTCCCGCTGTGGCCATCGCCGGGATACTGGGGCGAATCCGCAGGACCGGAATTTTCGCGACCGGCGTGCCGGCCTCAGCTTCCTTCGTCCAGCCGGAAACGTTTCGCGAGGCCCGCCGCAAAGCAGTGACAGCCTTGGCCATTCCAATCGCGCCTAGTATGGCTCCGCATATCCCGAGAGCGAGTGGCGCGCCGCCCAACGGCTCATGAATGGCCCGCGGCTCCAGCAGTAGAAATGACGGCACGGTAAGCGCCGCCGTGATCAAAGCGGCCGCCACAAATGGAAAAATGCGAATCCCGAACAGCAGGTCGGCGATGCGATGAACACGATAATGCTTGATCCGGCCATGAATCCGGCGCCACGAGACAGCCACTGCCAGCGACAAAGCGCAGTACACCAGAAAGAAAACCGAGAAAGAGATCGCGATTCCGCGCAGCGCAAACATCAGGCTTTGTCCTTGGGGTCGGTATCAGGCACGTTCGACTCTGCCGCGCGCAACTCCAAACGCTTGATCTCAACGGCCTTCTGCAATTGATCGAGCAACTGCGCGTCGCGTTCGGTCACGATCTCTACCAGGTAGGAAAGCGGCAGAGAAGATGCCGGACTCGCGCTCAGCAACTGGCGCAGCGCCTCGCCGATCGCCTCGCGATGAAGTTCCTCCCGCGTGAACCGTGGCATGTAGCGAAAAGCGCGGCCCTCCCCTTCGCGTGACAACAGATTCTTCTTGAACAAGCGGTCGAGCGTGGTCATCACGGTGGTGTAGGCCAACTCCTGGCAGTACTCGTCCACCAATTCACGAACCGTACCGTTACCGCGCTTCCATAGCGCCTCGAGCAACCGCTCCTCGAGCGGTCCGAGTTCGGAGGAAGAGGTCCGGAAATGGAAGGTGCGCTTCATGCGGAACAGAGCATGAATTCTATCTGACGCGGAAGGAAATGGCGACCCCGGAGGGACTTGAACCCCCAACCCTCAGTTCCGAAGACTGATGCTCTATCCAATTGAGCTACGGGGCCGCGATCGACAATCTCGCCCATTGCGGGCTCTCAGTTATCTTACCCGAATCTCTGCGCTGAACTCGACAAATGCTTTCACCGGATGTTCACCTCGGATCCTGCGGCAGAGTTTCCAGCCTTAGCCGCGCAGGGCAGGTTATAACCAACACGTTATAACCCCGCGGCATCCATTTAAGGACGGCACAGGGAGTCCATGTGCCGCCGGCGGAGATGGTGTCCGATTTGTCTGACCAGATGCAGGGGAATGCGGGTGAGCAATGAAACATGACATCGTAGTAATCGGCGCGTCCGCCGGAGGTGTGGAAGCTGTCGGAAAGCTGCTGCGTGATTTCCCCGCCGATCTTCCCGCCTCGGTTTTCGTAGTTCTCCACCTCAGCCCCAGCATGGACAGCCATCTTCCCCAGATCTGGAGCCGAGCGTCATCCTTGCCGGTATTGGAAGCCACCAATCGCGATCCGATCAAGCGCGGCCACGTTTATGTCGCGCCACCGGACCATCATCTGGTGTGTGACGACGGAAGAGTGGCCCTTAGCAGGGGGCCGACAGAAAACCAGCATCGCCCGTCGGTGGATACTCTTTTTCGCTCGGCAGCTCACAATTTTGGGTCGAGAGTCGTAGGCATCGTCCTGACTGGGACGTTAGACGATGGCACAGCCGGCCTTTTGCAGATCAAGCGGCACGGCGGGCTCGCTCTGGTTCAAAGTCCTGACGATGCGCAGTTCCCGAACATGCCACTCAGCGCGATCCGGAGTGTCGACATTGATTACATCCTTCCCTTGGCCGAAATCGGCCGGGCTGCCGCTTCCATTTGCAGAGATGAACCTGTCGCCAGAAGCGGGAAAATCATTGATTCTTCTTCGGGAGAGGCACAGTCATGAACATCGAAAATACTAAACTGACGTGCCCGGATTGCCGAGGGGCGCTCGAACGAATTCAAGATGGAAAGTTATTGCAGTACCGCTGCCGCGTTGGGCACACCTACTCTGCCGAGACCGCGGTTGCCGCTCACGCCTTAACCGAGGAGAACGCTTTGTGGGCGGGGATCGTCGCCCTTGAGGAAGGGGCAGACCTCTGGGAGGATGTCGCGGGAATGCTCAATAACGAGAACTCTCAGTTGCTCCGGGAACAGGCAAAAACGAAACGCGAGATCGCATCGGGGATTCGGGAACTGCTCAACCGATTGGAAGTGCCGCGGCTGGAATAGAAGAGATTTGAAACTGGGGTGGGAGACGGGAATCGAACCCGCAACCGTCGGAGCCACAGTCCGGTGCTCTGCCAGTTGAGCTACTCCCACCGCAAGAACTTCATTATAGCAACTGAGAGTTAGTGGCGTCAGAGGCAGCGAACAGCGATAGACCGGCCCGCCAGGCTTCTTGGAATCACTGGCCGCCGGCGTGCCGATGCAAAATCTGAACTGTCAACACAATCACCGAGGCCGCCAGCAGTCCGAGGCCTACATTGCGGGCGATGCGAACCCGCCTCAGCTTTTCCGCGGAAACTGAAGTCGTCATCAGGTCGACGAGCAGCACGCCGATGAATAGATCAACCACAGTGAAGATGGTCCATCCCACCGGACGATCATAGAGGAGAACCCTGAGCGGAAGAAACAGTGAGTTGCCGAGCACCCCGAACCAGACGTGAATGGAATTATGTGGCGAGATCAAGGAGTAGAACGTATCGACCGAACCTATATTCGGCCGATTCCGACGTATTCGAATCCAAGGGCGCGCAGACGGGTCGAATCGAGCAGATTCTTCGTGTCAACGATGACGGGAGTCTTGAGCAGGCTCTTAATGCGATCGAAATCAAGGGCGCGGAACTCCGGCCATCCGGTGCCAACAACCAGCGCGTCCGAACCTTCGGCCGCGGCGTAGGCAGAATCGCAGTACCGCACCGATCCGTTCAGATGAGATTTTGCCTCTGGAATCGCGACCGGATCATACGCGCGAACACGCGCTCCTTTCGATACCAGCGTCTCGGCGAGACGCAAAGACGAAGAGCCCGCAACGGAGTTCGTGTTCGGTTTGAAGGCGAGCCCGAGAATTCCCACTTCCTTGTTCTCGACAGAGTTCAACGCGTGCGTGATCTTCTCAACCAGCCGTTCGGCAAGCTGATGGTTCACGTCGCGGGCTGCGCTGAGCACTTTGAGCGACACGCCATGCGACTGCGCAAGCTGCACCAGAGAGTCCATGTCCGACTCGGCGAAGACTCCGCCCATGCCCGCGCCCGGCTGCAAGCAGCGAGGAGCAATTTTCTTGTCCAGTCCGAGAGCCAGCGCAAGATTCACTGCATCGGCATTTACGCGCTCACATAGAGTCGCAACTTCGTTGATGAACGAGATCTTTGTCGCGACGAATGCCGTCGCCGCTTCGCGCACCAGTTCCGCCGTGGACTGGCTCGTGACAATGACGGGAACTCCGCGCATGACCAGCGGATGGAAAATCTGCTTCAGCATCTGCACAGCTTCGTTCGAAGTCGATCCAAGGATGAGCCGGTCCGGCCAGTTAAAATCTTCCACCGCGCAGCCGTCGGTGAAAAACATCGGTTGCGAAACGATGGTCGCCTGCAGTCCCAGATCTTTCAGATTCTTCTCGAGCGCATTTGCTGTGCCGACGGGGACAGGCGTCACAATTGTCAGGATCGGCGGCTTGGGCGCGAGCCGGGCAATGCGCATCACGATATCGTTCAGGCTGTCGCCCTTGTCTTCGGCCAGAAATATGACTGCGGTCTTGCGCGCAAACGATTCAATATCCGTCGAATAAGCCAGCCGCCCAGCTCTCACATTCCGGCGAATGATTTCCTTCAGATTCTTTTCGAAGAACGGAATGTTTCCCTGGGCCATTTCGACCATGCGCGAGCGGTCGGGATGACAACAGGAAACCGGCGTCCCAAAATCTGCGAGGCAGGCCGAAATCACTGTGCCGAGGTACCCCGAACCGTAGACCCCAATCTGCATGTGCTGTCTCCCGTGGCCGCCGGAAATGGCCGTCAGACGCGGGCTCTGACGCGAATCGCCGGATGCTTGCTATGCTCATTATCTACAGGTGTGGGACTGCCATTTCAATGCACGGGAGTGAGATGTACCTAGGGCCATGCACGCCCGGTCAGGGTAACTTGAGCGGGTGACCGGCGGATGTTACGGCCGGTCTATCGCGAAACCAGGCTGCGCCCGAGCAGGACAGGCGCCAGATCGGTCCAGTGATTCTGCGCATCTTCGCGCACAAAGGTCAGCTTTTCCAAAAGGATACGGCGGGGACCCTGATAGTGAGACCAGCGTTCGCGGGCGATCTCACCCGCCGATCGCGCCTGCGGCTCCGCCCCCATCTTCGCGATGGTGAGGTGGGGAGTGTAGGGCCACTCCTCCTTAAACTGCAGCACTTCCGTGTTGAGTTTGCTGTGCAACTCGCTCATCCGCGCGGCCGTTTCCACCCGGATATAAACGGTGGGCGTCACGGGACAAAAAGTCTCGACTGATCCGAGAGTAACCGTGAAAGGCTCTTCTTCTCCGCAGATCCGTTCCAGAATTTGGATGGCGGACTGTTCGGTCCCATGCAGCGGACGCGGAGGAAGAATGGTGAGATGCGCTGCCAGATGAGGGAGGTCCGGATGCAGGTCGCGCCGCAGGCTCTCGACAAATTCCCCGGCCGCGTTCCTTAGATATGCCACCAGTGCATAACGGCATTTCTGCATCTTGGAAGAAAATTATACCGCGCCGGGTAGATCGAGCGCCCTTGCGGGACTAAACGAGGACAAGACTCTCAGGCGAATTCATTTTTTGGAGGGGCGAGATCGCAGACCCGGAGCAGCAAGGCCGTCGTTTATAATTTTGAAGTCAGCAAAAGAGTCGGGGCGTAGCGCAGCCTGGTAGCGCACCTGCCTTGGGCGCAGGGGGTCGTAGGTTCAAATCCTATCGCCCCGACCAATTTCTAAAAGACTTACAACCCTGTACCTGCCGTTCACCTGCCGTTCGCGATTGGCGACAATGCGAGATTCACGATTTTGCAGTGCGCTTCCCGCATGTCATTCGTAAGAGCATCGCCGTAACGATCCATTGTCGTCACGATTGACGAGTGACGCAATAGACGCTTTTGGATACCAACTGGCGTTCCCTTCGAATCCAACCAAGTACGGCACGTGTGACGAAAAGCATGTGTCGTTAGATGTCCGATACCGGCTCGCTGCGCCGCTTCTCGGAGAATCCGCGAAACGCCAGTGTAGCTATACGGCAATCTTCCGAGCCTTTGCGGGCTTGCGAATATCCAATCGTCGTCGGTAGAAAACTCGGACACCTGCTTCCAGAGTTTCAGGCGCTCAAGCATCTCAGTTGCGATTGCGAGGGACCTTTGCGACTGCTCGGTTTTGGTGCTGTCAACCTTTTGCGCGACAATCCCACGTTCGACGCGCAGCACCCCATTCAGCCAGTCGATGTCTGACCATTTCAGCGCCAGACATTCACTGATGCGAAGCCCAAAACAGAGGCAGGTCAATGCCATTGTTGCGAATGGCTCATGGAGGTATGAAACGAGTGAACGAAACTGCTCCACCGTGAGAACGCGAGGCTGGCGGACCCTCTTTGTTGCGCGACTGATCGTGACGAGGCTAATCGGATTCACCTGCATCGGGATGTCCTGCCGCCACATCGCGAAGTTCCACAACGCGCTAATGATTCCGCGAACGTGGACTTTACTCTTTGGTGCCAAGTTCAAAGAGTCAAGCCACATCTGGACGGGACGCGCTTGCAGTTCGGGAATACGAGATTCGCCCCACCTCGGGAGAATGTGGACCTTAATCCACGACTCGTATCCTTTTCTGGTGTCCGAGCGCTTCGGCATCTTTTCCCACCTATAGGCCTCGATCAGTTCACGCAGGGTGCGTGCGCTGCTGCCCCGCGCTGTCACAGGATGGTTATTTTCGAGTGCGTGCCGCATTTCTTTCGCCGCACGCCATGCAGTGGCTTTTGTCTTGTACTGGGACAGAGTCCCGATCACCTTCGATCGACGCTTGCCGTTTTCCCAGTAAAAGAAATTCCAGCGGCTAATTCTTTTATCGAGAACTACACTGCCACATCGTTGCCGTTGCATTATTGAATTCCTCCGGATTCCGCAACGGACGGCGGATTGAGCATAGCACGGTCCAGTTCGGACGTGAGAAAACGCCAGGTGACGCGCTTGTTGCCGGACAGGGCGTGGGCCGGAATGGTTCCCTGCTTCGCCCATTTCAGGATGGTACGACGCTTGACTTTTACGTACTTGGCTGCTTCGGCGGCAGTGAGCCACCGAGCGAAATTCTCAGACACAGGCTACCCCCTCGCCTCGGCGCATGGCCAAAGCCTCTGTTTCCGTTGAATTTTCGCCTTGGTGACGGTTTGCCGGAATACAGCCGATGAACTTCCAGCCTTACTGCGCACATTATACCGTGGTAGATTAGTTGCCCGCAAGTTAAGGCGATTTGCAACGAGTAAATATAAATTATATGGCTGTAACTATATCTAGTAACTTATCTTAATTATACTTAGTATATGCAACGTTTGCACAGTTAGTTCTACTTACTAATACCGGTCATCGTAAATGGGCTGCCAGCCAAGCGACCTCAACGCCGTCACTCTTGGGTAGCCCCAGAAGCGTGGAGCATAGCAGAGCGACATGTTGGATCAAGATCAAATTCAACGCTTCTTCGGAAATCATCTCGCGGGGCAGAACATCCCGGCACGCGATCAGATTTCCGTGCGCTGCCCATTCCACGACGATAAACACGCGAGTCTCTCAATCAACATGCAGGAGGGCACCTGGAAGTGCCATGCCGGATGCGGTGAAGGCGGCCTGATCGATTTCGAAATGAAGGCGAGCGCCTGCGATCGCGAGCAGGCAAAGGCCAACGCTGCGAAGATCTTCGGCACGAACCTCTTCGGATCTGGCGGTCAGCCCGAGGCAGTCTATCGCTATCGCGATGCTCAGGGCAGGCTCGTCTTCGAGAAGCTGCGCTATCGTGGGAAGAGATTCGTGCAACGCCGCCCAGTGGGCAAGGGCTACGAATACAACCTCGATGGCGTGGAGAAGCTGTTGTACAACCTGCCGGAAGTGCTGATCGCCAACGAGATCATCGTGACGGAAGGAGAGAAAGACGCCGATAACGTCACGTCAGCAATCCGCGCGCTCGGACAACCCGATCACCATGTTGCTGCGACGACCAACTTCGATGGCGCTGGCAAGTGGAACGACGAATACAACCCGTACTTCCTCGGCAAACGCGTTGTGATTCTGGCCGATAATGATGACATCGGGCGGCAACATGCGCAGCGCGTTGCGGCTGAGATCCATTCCTATGCGGTGGGTGTCAAGGTCGTCCTCCTGCCTGGACTCACTGAACATGGGGACGTTTCAGACTTCCTCAGCAATCACACTGCGCAGGAACTGCTGGAGGAGATCGGGCGCACTCCGCAATGGTTTCCAAACGAGGATGCCCCGACCTGGCGTTCCGCGTTTAAGTCGTACGACGAGCTGGACCAAGGGAAATTCGCGTTTTTGATTGAAAAGTTCCTGCCCCACGGCATCACGTTTTTCGGAGGGCTGCCGGGTACTGGCAAGACATGGCTGGCGCTGAGCGTAGCAAAAGCTCTGGTTAGTGGCGATAGATTTCTGCAGGTCTTCTCGGTCCCTGAACCCGTTCCCGTGATCTACCTCATCCCAGAGTCTGGCGAACGCACGTTCCGCACCCGACTCGATGCAATGAGGCTGAACAATAGCCGTCGGTTTCTCTGCCGAACCAACAGCAGTGGGCCATCGCTGAGCCTGGACAGTCCCGAACTCCTCGCAGCGGTTCGCGCGGTCAAGCCCGTAGTTATCCTCGATACTGCGATACGATTCAGCAGCGCCGAAAACGAGAACGACGCTGCACAGAATCGGAAACTCGCAAATCAGATGTTCGGGCTGCTCGGGGCGGGCGCGCGTGCAATCGTTGCCATTCATCACAGCACCAAGGGATCTGGGAAAGATGGCGACGTGACACTTGAGAATTCGCTGCGTGGGACAGGCGACTTCGGCGCAATGGCAGATGCCGTCTACAGCTTGCGGTGCGAAGACCCGCAGAAGTTGTTGGTCGCAGTGCAGTGCGTTAAAGCGCGCGACTTCGAGATTGGTCCTCCTTTCCGCATTCAGGGACGGCCGTTCATTAACGACATCGGCGACTTTGTCATGATCGAAGATTTCAGCGATGAGGAGAAGCTGACTCGGGCACTGACGCAGAACCCGCGTGGTAGCCTGCGAGATCTGCAGGAAGCAACCGGCATCGGCAAGAACCGCGTCTCTGCGATTGCAGAAGGACTTGGGTGGAAGAAGATCGCAGGCGTTTGGATTCAAGACGGCAAATTGATTCAGTAATCTGTCCCGAAGCTCTGTCCCGCCGCTCACACCCTTGTGTGTGTGAGCGGGACAACAACAGAAGCAAGACTCCGGCGCGATAACATCTCTTTTTGTTCCATCAACTTAGATGGTGATTGTCCCGCGCGAAATCACCGGGACGTATATCAGGACACAAATTGCCGGGACAAGAGGTTCGTGGCAAAACTGCCATTTCAGAGAGGCGCGCGCACGTCTGATGCCACTTGCGAGAACATCAAGGAAATAAGCTGGTGTTGCCTGGTGCTTACAGTGGCTTTAAACGACAGAAGCGGCAGTTTGAGTGTAGTGGTCTCCTCTACCCCGAAGCAAAACAATTTTCCTGTGGCTCACTTGTGTAATGGCCTTCAATGAGAAGGGCGGTCGGAGTCAAGTCGATTCTTGGTTGTTTTTGCTGGACAAGGTTTTTCTCCCGGGCCGCGTTAGCCACTGTCGCCATGCTTTCATCCGAAGTCTCGACTGATTCCGAAGAACAACGACTTCTGGGCAAAGTGGTTGCAAAAGGGAAATGAAGGTGATGGCGCGGGGCGCTGACAGAAGCGTGTCCACGCTGAGGATTTGAGAGTAAAATCCGGCGTGCGAAAGCGACAACTAAAACGCCGATCACTAAGAGGGATTACTTGAACTTGTGATTAGGAAACGCCTCTGGCCTGCGGGTGTTTTTAGAACGCTCCGGTCAGTGTTTGCAAAGTTGCCACAGCAATTCTGTATCGTGACTGACCTTGATCGTAGGCGTTTTTTGCCTGAACCAAAGTATTTTGTGCATCAACAACCTCTAAGGCTGTGGCTTCGCCCGCTTGATAACGGAGGTTCGTGAGGCGGAGACTATCGGATGCCAACTCGGCTGACTGTCGCAATGAGTTCAACTCTGCGCGTGCAGTTTGTGCTTCTGCATAAAAGTTTCTGAAGTTAGCGATTGCTTCGCGCTGAGCGGCGCTCAATTCTACTTCGCTTTGCCTCTTTCTCAACTCGGCCTGTTTCACTTTGCTCTGTGTTGCACCCCAATTGAATATGGGCACGTTCAGTGTCGCCGCCGCTGAATATCCAAGATTGCTGACTCGGTCCATGGAGCTCGCGAAATGTGGAGAATCGATTCCGTACCAGACATCCAGGGTCAACGTGGGAAAATGTGCTGCCCAGGCCGATTGTGCTTCGTGCCGAGCCAATTGGAGGGCTGCTGTCGCCGCGTGAAGCTCAGGATTATTTCTTGCCGCCATGGTTCGGGCTTCTTCAATGCCTGGTAAGGGCTCGGGCAACTCCAGACCGTCTACGGCACTGAAGTTCTCGTTGAATGTGGGGAATATCAGCACCGAGAGATCCAACCGCGCCTTCTCCATCGCCAGACTCGCTTCTTGCAAGTCCCGACTCGTGCTGTTGTATTGAATTTGGGCCTTCACGACATCGGAATGAGCTACTTCGCCGCCGTTCTCCAACTTTTGGCTAAGATTCAGAAAATGCTCTGACTCAGCGGCCGCCTGCTGCGCGTTGGAATAGTACCGTTGAGCCACGATGAGGCCATAGAAATTCTGGACCACGGTCACAACCAAACCTCGGTTTGCGATCTCCCGTCTTGCCTGCGCCAGCGCTTCTGCGGCCGTTGCACGCCGATAGTCCGAAATCAAGCCACCCGCCAAATTGATATTCTCGTGCCCATTGCCTTGCGCAATGTATTCATGTACGAAATTGTTGGCCACGAATGATGGAGCGTTTCTGTGCTCACCATTGCCCTCCGTATAAAGGTATTGCGTGGAGTAACTAACGCCCGGCAAGAGAGCCGCTCGGGCCTGAACTTTATCTTCGTGTGCAACGGCGGCATCCGTTATCGCTGCATGATAGGTTGACGAGTTTTTTCGTGCGAGATTCAATGCATCCTGCAGAGTAACTGTCAAAGGTGCCGGGCTTGGATTTAACGGCTGTTGCGCCAAGAGGGCACAACTCACGGTAAGCGCTAAGCAGACTAACACGAAAGTGCGAAGCATAAATTCGACTTCCTTTCTGACATATTCTCGTGTCATGGTACGTGGGCTGCCTGAAATGAAGCTGAAAATAGGTCGGTGTGCGCATCGATAGGTCAGACGTGAAGAGGATACGCGAATTGCTCGCAACGTGGCGAGGGGGCGAAATCACTTGCCCTGCGAAGTGATAGGCCTGTTAACACCTCAGCGGGTATGCCATAGCGGGGGCGGTTTCAGATAAGGGAGCTTGCCGAGGGGACGATCTGTTTTTGATGGCAAGTTGTTAATCTCGGTCAGCGGCGAACTACATCTTGACCGGTGTTTGAGAAGCCGTGTTACGCCGCTGACCGAGTAGAGCCATAAAAGTTGCGAAAGCTAATCGTGTACGCCTATGCATTCAAAAGCTGTCATACTTGGACTGTCGCATCCTTCGGCGCATACCCCCAACAGTTGCACCCGGATAGTGGTTGCAGTCTTAGTCAAAGTTATGAGTTCTCCTGTCTGCGGTTGGGTGGTGCCTCTATCGGGGCTGCAAGCGACAGTATAGTTTGTATCGGCGAATCCTCCCCCCGGCCAAGTAGCCGTTGACGTGCAGGTATTTCCGGAGCAGCCTGGTCCTATCACGTCCTTGATTACCTGCGTTAGAGGTAGAACCGTGTCAAATTGATACAAACTGGAATTGGATTCCTGTACCTCTCCGGGGCCGGTCGTCGCCGGTGCATTGACAGAAGCGGGGCTGCCCATACGTTTCACATCCTCGCTTTTTAGCGTGAAGGGAACACCGAACAGTATCCGTGGTTGTTCCACCAGATTGTCGACCTTAACGCCGAGCCAACGGAGATCGCCCGAGGCGAATAGATTCACGGGGGCACCCTCCTTACTGTTAACTCCTAGAAAAGCATTGTAATGACCATCTGAACCGACTGTCAGGTTCTGGGTCTCTACCCAGAGAGGAGCACTACTTTGCTCGTCTTTATAGAGCGAGAAGGTGACACTCATGGCGCCGGTAAGAGGGCGGCCGATTTCATCTTTCATGACCCCGGCGATCTTGATCAGGCTTGGAGGAGTGGCTGACTCTTGCCCTCGCGCTGATTGTGCCGTTTCGGCCTGTTGAGCGACGACTTGGGTGCTGGCGATTAAACCAGAACAGAGAACGACCGTTTGGACATACCGAAGTAACATGTGATTCCCTCCAAAGTTGGTAGTGTTTTAGCTACGACGTTTGCAGCAAAGGACCTTCACCGCCTTTGATCGGGGCCGCTTAGGAAAAGCAGGCGAGTAGGAATTCGAAGAGAACGCAGGACGGCGCTGTGACTCAGCACTTCCTTTTCGCTGCTTTTGGAGCACGAAGGCTATCTGCGGTCTGTTGTGGAAATCATGAAATGTAACGTTGCGTTACGAAATCAGAACTGGAGCTTTCTAATGAGTGGGTTAAGCTTCCGAAAGTTCGAACGCTGACCGCTGTTGTCGTACCTTTTTCGTAACAACGGAACATTACTATGGAACTGCGCAAGCGCATTCGCGCGCACTGGGCATTCTAAAACTCGGTTGTTGAATTACCCGATTTCGCTCATTGTCATGGCAGTCGAGCCTTGCATTGTTTCTCTCAGCAATAAAGCGCCAGCGTGAAAAACTAAAATAGTCGTCAGTCGGCGAAAAATCGCGATTGCACTCATTCACCCTGAATCAAAGCGCGTTTACTGTCAGTCAATTCCTTTTCAACAATTCTTTGTCTTCCCTCGGCCAACTCGCTCAATGCGGAGAACTACTTCGGGCGTTCGTCTTTATCCAGAAATCGGATTTTGGTTCCCTTCGGCAACTGCATTAATTCCTCCCAACTTCCTACGTTCGGGGAGTCATGCTGGCTGTCTGGCGGCTTTATCTCGGGCGAAGAGGGCTTCGGTGGCAATGGCAAATAAAACATGATAGGCGCATCGAGAATTCGATTCGCCTGAATGGTCAGCTCCGATCGGTCCGCTTCGGCGGCTGCGGGAAACTCAACGACAAAATGCACTCCCCTTGAACCGCCTTCGCCTCCATCGACCATAAGCGTCTTAACTTTCTGCTCCTCATCGATTGGCACTCTGCGCGAGCCTCGCTGTTGTTCGATTATGGCATGGGCCGTCATCGTTGTCTTCCGGTCGCCATAAGTTAGCACTAACCCGAAGCCTTCTGCGCCGAATCCTATGGCTTTTCTGCCCAGGTTCGACACGACAACGTAGATGTTGGTGCTATCGCTGAAAAACATCGGGAGTGAGAGGTTAATCAGAATGTCACCGTATGCGATTCCTGCCCCATCCGCATCCCTTGAGTGACCGGGCTTCCCATCTGTGAAAGTCACAAGTATCGGAGTCTTTGGTGCTGGAGCGATTAGCCGCAGCAGGCTCTTAAACATGACGTTGATTACCTCCCAGAATAATGTCACTCATAGCCCATTTGTCTGCAAAAGCCTACAGCCGAAGATGGCAGTATGTCCACAGACATCCGCGTGATCTTCGGAGAGCGGCTTCGCAAGCTGCGTAAGCAACGCGGATGGACTCAGGCTGAAATGTCACACGTTTTAGGGCTTGATCGGAGCTACCTGGCTGAGATCGAGGAAGGGAAACGCAACGTTTGCCTGCTGAATCTGCAGGTGATTGCCGATGGACTTGGGCTCTCCTTGGCTCGACTCTTCTCGCGAATTTGAATTAGGGAACGCTTTCCTGCAGTACGCGATTTCGCGCGTCGTAATGGGCCGCTCTTTCAGAATCGCCGTTTGGCAATGAACGTCGAGCCTTTCCAGGGACCGAAAGCCCGCGCCGAACCTGCATTCCGTCGCGGGGCGTTGTCTTAGGCGGTCTGTTGGAGCGCTTTCGTTCTCTTCACCAGCAATGCGGGACTGACGCCGAGACTTGACGCGATAGCGCGCCACGACTCGCCGGAATTTCGACGGCGAGTTACGGAAACGATGTCGAGTGTGACGGGCTTCGGTCCGGGCACCCGGCCATTAGCACGCGCGTGCGCAAGGCCAGCACGTACACGCTCACAGATCAGCGCACGCTCGAACTCCGCGACCGCGCCCAGGATCGTGAATAGCATCTTGCCCTGTGGCGTAGTCGTGTCGCACGCCTCATTGAGACTGACGAAGTCGATCCCAAGCGCCCGGAATTCTTCAAGCGCCCGCAACAGATGCGACACGGAACGCGCGAAGCGATCAAAACGCGCCACTAAAACGCAGTCCAGTTTCCCGCGCTTCGCGGCTTGCATCATGGCATTGAGCTGCGGACGGCTATCCTTCGTCCCGCTGACGCCAATGTCCACGTACTCAACCGCAGTCCAGCCGCGCCGAGCTGCGTATGCCCGCAACTCACGGAGCTGCACTTCAGTGTCCTGCCCTTTGTCCAGAGTGCTGACTCTGGCATACAGCGCCACTCGCATAAGCTTTCCTCCGTTCACGGTTCAGATGATCTGTGAGCGCCCGATTGGCGACGAAACGATGCTGCAAACACGACACTTGCACGCTCGGAAAATGACACGATCTGTGAACACTACGCTTTCTTCGCTTTCTTCCAACGTGCACGCGCGGCTTTCTTAGCCCGTTTACGTTTCTCTTCCGCCGACATCGTCTTAGCAGAGCGCGCTCCGCCAAGCGCGCCACGGCACGCAGGGCAGTAGATAATCACGCGCATCTCAGTCTCAGGATGAATCTTGCAGTATTGTTTCTCCATAGGCGGACTACCATACCACTGGCTTAGCATCGTCGGCAACCTTGCCCTCATCAGTGCTCGCATTACGAGCAGACGCGTTTGGGGAAACGCGTTTCGGGCTATGCTGCGAGCAACTCGACTTCCAGCGTCATCAACGCGTCGCGCACGTTGTTCGTCGCGTCCTTGACGATCCGCGCGAAGTTAGGCCGCTCCACGGGATTGTCGGTTTCCTTGTCCCAGATCGCCGACAGTAAGCCAGCAATCTCGTTGGCCATGCCATAGCTTGAGAACTCGATAGTCCGACATCGGCTCAGAAAGCGCTTCTCAAGGTTGTCGGTTGAATTGCAAGTGAAGACGAAGATCGTGTTAGGCGGGAATGCCGTGGCATCAAGCTTCGACAGAAACGCAAGCTGAGCAGGATAGGACATCTGGTCAGCTTCGTCCACTAGCACGAGATGGAAACGTACCGGCTTCCAATCATCGGGCTGACGCGGGCAGTAGTGACACTGTCGGCAAACTTCTTGCACGGTTTCGAGCGTGCATTCCTTCGCGGGAATATGATGCAGCTCTGCTGGCATCTCAGCGGCAAGGGCGAGTCCCATCGTGGTCTTACCTGTCCCGGACGGGCCAACGAACAGCCACGCGCTTGGGAACGGATTACCGGCAAGCTTGCCGACGATGCGCTTCGCCTTCTCCAGTCCAACGAAGTCGGCAATACGTTGTGGGCGATACTTCTCGGATAACGGCTGAGGAAAATCGAATGCAGATTGCATGGTTATCGTCCTTCCTTGCCATTGCAGGCATTGATGAAGCGCTCAGCGTCGAAGCGCGGATTAGTCTGGCGTAACGCCTCAGCGAAACGACGGCATACCGCGTCGAAGTTAACTACGTCTGTGGGATAGCGCTGGCCATCGTCTTGGTACGTCTCGAAGGATGGCAGTAGTCGAATCGTCTCAGCGATCAAGCAAAAGTCTTTGCGCGTCATGTCTGGTTTCTCCTGTGCTCATGCTCAGCGAGTGCTGTGCATGTTTGAATTGCACGGGCAGCATACACGCGGTTTCGCAAATCCTCGTGCACAGCAATGGCTAAGCACATGAGAAAACGGGAAATAGAATTCTTGACATGGAATCCGAGCGAAATTTGACGGAGTAATAAGAGCGCAAGCGCTTGCGAATGCCGAGCGGATCGCAAGAAAATCACTCGCCCTTGGCGGGAGACGGCAAACGGAGAACGCAACGCACAGGGGAGTGCGCGAATCAGGAGTGAACTGGCGGACGATCAGCGCGCGAGTTTCATCGGGAGAACGGCAGGCAAGGCAGGCACTACTTTACGAAACGTGGAAGACCGACACCCGGCATCGCCCCCCTCGACCATCCTTTGGAGGGCGGCGTGCGCCTGGCATCAGCGATTGACAAGAGTTAGAATCCCCTCACGAACTTGTTTCGGATGTGGGAGGTATCAAGTGCTCAGGGTTGGTTGGGATCGCTGCCCGTATTGTCAACGTTCAGACCTTCGTGTTTCGCAGCCAAAGAGTATCTGGGAAGAGATTGCAATCCTACTGCTCCTCAGACCTGTGCGATGTCTTGACTGTATGCGTCGGTCGTGTCGGTTCCTGTTCATAGCCACGGAAATTGTGGATAGCCCCACACCGGCAAGAAAGCCGGTTGAGCAGACGGGCTCGCGCGATGCGGACACGAAGCGCTCGGCGTGATGCTAGAGATGCAAAGACCCGCGCCTAGCCCAACAGGTCACGGGTCTCTCTTCATTTCTCGGGGACTGGGGTTTATCTTACTACGCTTGACGCGGCGCATGACCGGCGCTATTATCGGCCCGCTTGGACCAGGGGAAACGCACCGGGATTGCACAGGGGGAGTCGCAATTCCGTGGCGTGACAGTCTCCCCCATCCCCTGGACAAGGTTCCCCCTGCGCAGAAAATTTCAGCCTTCCCAACCGGCAAGAAACGATGTAGAGTACGCGGCGAACGATAACGCGCAACCCCGAAAAGGCTTGATGGACCTGGGAACCCCGTCAAGCCTTTTTCTTTTCTATGCCGGGGAAATAAAAACGCCCGGTCTTAGGAACCGGGCAGTGGGTTGAATTTACATCTCCTTAAGAGCCGAGGTAGTCTACCGCGATTCGACGGCGGGCGGAAGGATGAAAAAATCTGCAAAGCCCAAAATAGGCCCAATCCCTGATGACAGAGGATTGAGCCTGTAATCGGCCCGGCGAGGGAGCGTCGGGCCTGGGCTTCGGATGTGATTCGAGTATACGCCGCGCCGTGCACTGAAAAAAACCAAACGCCGGGATCAACGGCGCCCCCGGCGGTGAGTGACTCTATGGATACGGGACTATTTCATAGCTATGTATGTCGATGTCGGGCAGCGCCCGTAACTGGAACATACTGCTCGTCACATTGGCACTCGCTGACGGCGGATTCGGCGGCTGAAATACTTCGTCCCCGGCAGTGTCGGCGATGCGCAGTCTGATAGGGTTATTGCTGCTTTCTTTTGGCGGCGTGAAGTCTGCCGGAAGTTGGCAGAGGATTATTCCCTGAACCACTTGCCCAGTCTTCAACTCGACATTTCTGACGTTGGCAATCAGCATTCCCTGCCCTGGGATGAGCCGAGTCACCCCTCTGCTCGTTTGGCCTACATCTGCTGCCCAGATCGGCAACTCAGTCGGCAAGTTACTCAGTGGCCACCAGATCTCATGACTGCCCTTCATCTCCAGCGATATGTGAGAGATCATCACTGGCGTCGGTTTGAGCACGGTGATTGTGTACGCCGCAAGCACGTGAATCGGAGCGATTTTCTTTAAGGGGTCGAAGCTCACGAAGAGCATGGCTTTGTTGAATTCCGGAGATATGATCGCCGCATCTTCCTGAATAGCGAACGCTGGTCCTGCAAACTTTTCGTCCCTTGGCCATGTAATCCAGCCCAAAGCGATGACCACCAATGCGAGAATGATAAGTCCACCGATTCGCCTGCCGACTGTCTTGGCTGCACCGTGAATCGGATAAGCAAGTAGCGCAAATAGTAAAGTGAGCAGAACGACTTCGGTGTCACGTGTTTTCTGAATGAGGAAGAAAACAATCGTGACAGCGATCCCGAGGATGATTGGCAGTCTGTCGTCGCTCTTGAGTTTCATTCGCCGCATGTAATCGCGCTCCAGCAAAGATTGTACTGACAGCTCCCGTAATGGTTCGTTAACTGAACAACAGGGCTTCGTGCGATGTAATCAAGTTGGTTAACTTCGCCTCGGGGGAACCTCTTGCTAGAATCCGCCGCATGGAACATACAGAAGTGATTCAGATTCCATCTGCGGAATTCAGCGAGGCTGAAGAGTTGGTCTTAGGAGCGCTCTACTCGGTATCTGATGGGAGCTACAGTGTCTATTCTCTTGCCTCGCATCTTAACCCAGATGTCGGACCCGACGCTGCGGTGAAAGCGTTCAAGGAAGTGCAAGCGACAATTGAAGGATTGATTGCCCGGAGCATAGTGAAAGGTAAACGACTGACCGGCGCTGACGGAGTGTACTTCGAGTCCCTCGGCCTGACTACGAAGGGTGAGCGTAAAGCGATAGAATCCAAGAACAGGCCACGGCGTCTGACAGTTACTCACATCGGAGTGGACGAATCGGAGGACTGAGGAGCGATAGCAATGTCATTGGATTGTTCGAGGATGAGATGGCTCAAGGACAAGCGTCGCAGACTCATCAAGCAGAATGCAGAGCCCACGGAACTCGACGCCATCAATACGCAGATCGCCGATCACAGGAACTTCTGGCATCCGCATAATTGCGAACCTGCCCCTGAAAGACGCTGAGGTCACCTGCCGTTCACCTGCCGTTTGCACTGCTTGCCATCTACAAAAGGTACTAAAAGCGCCGTCCGTTGCTTTCTATGCTGTTGAAACTACGTTAAGGGGTGGATTCAAATCCTATCGCCCCGACCAATTATAAAAAGAATCACAGCGCGAACCCTAGCCTGCAAAGCGAGTTTGCCCAACACAGGTGTCGCTCAGACGTTGTCCGCAAATCGCGGATACCTGCGCTCCATTATCCCAAGATTTTTGTCCGGCCCTTTAACGGCAGCGTTATAATTCCCACATCGAGTACACAATCTTCCGCCGCGCCCAGCCTGGGCGTCGGGCTCTTGTGCAACCTGATTTATATCGTTCACATGGAGGCCAATCATGGCGGAACCCATCACTACATTCACTTGCTGGATATGCGGTCAGCCTGTGTCACTTGAAAATTGCAAGTTCGAAGAGCACGGCCAGCCGGCCCACGAGCAGTGCGCTGTAGCGAGGATTCAATTGAACAACGCAACCAGAAAGGAAGCGGCCATCCCGCCGCGGCTAAGAAGCTGACACATTGTTGTTCGTGAATGTGGTGATCCCGCACAAATCTTGCGCCGAGTGCAAAAGCTCATGTCCCTTATCGCGCACAGAGCCCGGACTGATGGGTCGGATTTGTGAAATAACTTTCGTCCCGCAAACCACACCGCAGCGTGAATGGACACCTCCCGCTGACTCCTCCCGCCGGAGTTGAGAAAGTGCCCAGCTAAGACGTAATTTCACTCATCTCTTGAAACTTTCTTGTCGCGATCATAGCCCCCTGTGATTTGAATCACAGAACCCTCGCCCACCCCAACTGCAGAATCGCTGCGGACCTTTTGCGGTCACGAAGGAGTCTTTTATGCCGACTGCGACTTCGATCGAGCGCGAAACTTTGCGAACCCTCCCCTCGGACGCGGCGCGCCAGCTGCAATGGGGATTCGCCGATCGCTACGACCTGCAGATGCTAGTGCAATCGACGCGGGCGGTCGCGCGCGGCCCGGTGGCGCGGCTCGTCGCCAGCGGCGGACGCAACTCGCATGAGTGGACGGAAGGCAAAGCCGCATTGCTCGAGGCCTTCGACGGCGCGGGAATCACCGCCGTCTTCATGAATCCCGAAGAGGGTGGATTGTTCGCCGGCCCGAAGAATCTCGCGCTCGCGCTGGTCGCATTCGAACTCGCCTGGGTCGACGGCGGCGCGGCGACGGCAAGCCTCGCCGGATGCCTGGCGCTCGCTCCGATTCACGAACGCGGCACCGCAGAGCAGCAGCGTCACTACATGAAGCTGGCCGCTCCCGCGCAGCCGGGCGAAGATCGCAAGCCGTGGCGCGGAGCTTTCTGCCTTACCGAGCCGATCCCCTACGTCGGCGTTGATACCGGAATGCTCAACGGCAAAGTCCGCATCGTCGAATGGAAGCCGGGTGAAGATCCGGTCCTGCAAATCGAGAAGCGCGGACGCTTCATCACCAACATCGGCTTCGCGAATTTCGTCACCGCCGCCGTCGATTCCGACGACGAGCGCATCAAGGGCAGCTGCATGGTGATTCTTGAAGAAGGCGACCCCGGCGTCTTCGATCGCGGCACGCCGACGCGCAAGATGGTGCATCAGCTTTCCTCCACCGGCGATCCGATCTTTAATCTGCGCATTCCCGCCAGCCGCATCGTCGGCGGATACGAGATTAAAGACGGCGTCATCGTTCCGCGTTACAGCCACAGCGAAGTCATCGAAGCCGTGTTCCGCCGCACGCGCGTGACCGTCGGCGTGATGACCTCCGCCAAGCTGCTCTCCGCCGTTGAGCCGATCGTTCGTTACCAGCGCGGACGATTCCGCGGCGCCGAGACCGCGACTCCCGGATCCGTTCGCTACGAACTCGGCCTGCAGGCTCGTGAAGATTCTCTGCATCGCTTGACCGATGTCTGGGCCACGGGGGAAGCGAGCGCTTCGCTTGGTTTCGCCGCGGCGCGCACGTTTGACGAACTCGATCCTCTCGAAAAACAGATGGACAGTTTCTACACCGATCGCGGCGTCACCGGCGCCAAAGCGAAAGCCAAGCTGCTGCGCGATGCATCCGACCGCGCAGTCGCGTTGCTGCAATTGCCCGCAGGCGATGAACGCAAGGCTGCGCTCAACTCGGATCTGCTGCTTCATTTTGTCACGCTCGATTCGTTGGCCGACGTTCTCTGTCCCGCGGCAAAGTTATGGAACACCGGATGGGGCGCGCAGATGATGCGCGAAGCCGTCAGCCTGATGGGCGGATACGGCATCACCGAAGATTGCCCCGGATTCCTCGGCAACAAGTGGATGGACGCACAACTCGAGGCCACCTACGAAGGTCCCGAGGCCGTGCAGCGCCGCCAGCTTTCCGTCACGATGACCAATCCCGTCTTCCTCGCGCAGTTCCGCGGCTGGATTCGCAAGATGCGCGGCATCGCCTCCGAGCATCCCGGCACGGGAGCCTGCGCGCTCGCGACCGCGATGACGATGTGGCTGTGGACGCTCGAGCACCTGCAACATAGCAAAGACGCCGAGGGCGGCAAGCTCTATCAGAGTGCGCGGCAGGGCGTGACCTTCCCTCTCGCCGATGCGCTCTGCTGGCTCGTCGCAGCGCGCTGCCAGATTCTCGACGTTCTGCGTTTGCAGGAACGCGGCGCAGAAGATGCGTCCATCGCCGAG
>DATEJO010000109.1:0-4153 GCA_035277905.1 Candidatus Sulfotelmatobacter sp. | reverse complement strand
GTGTAGCCGAGGATCCCTACACCTTTGCAACTCCACGCTGCGAACGGGAGTTCTCTCTAATAGAGCATCGGGTTCTTCGCCACTGGTAGCCCGACCTTTGAAAGGGAAAGGATTTTTTCGCACCAAAATTCCCTTGCAATCCAACAACATACCCCGCGTTCTATCCCCGGAGGCACGCCATGTCCAGAGCCCTGGAGTATCATATATATGTGCGACGGCTGTTCTCGCCTGCGGTAGCTGTTCTCTCACTGGGCGGCGCACTCGTGTTCCTGTCGCCATCCTCCGTCGCCCAGATCAACGCCCCGCCTTCTTCTGTTACTTCACCCGGTTTTGGCGGGCGTCCCGTCAACGGCACTGCTTCGAGCGTCACTTCGGTCGGTCCCCGCGGATACATTCCCAAGACCGCCGTCCCTCGCGGCCCGATCAATGATGGTCACCAGCACCACCATCGCAATGGGAACTACACGGGCCCTTACTGGTATGCCGTCCCCTATGCCGTTGACCCGAATGCCTACGCAGATGCTCCTGAAGAACCCAATTCCAATGACGAAGGCGACTACCAAGGTGGACCGACCGTCTTCGATCGTCGCGGATCCGGCGCCCGCTCTTACATTCCGCCAATCGAAGATGTGCCGCCACCTCACTCTGAGGCTCCAAGCGATCAAACGGTTTCCGCCTCAGATCCGTCACCGTCGACCATGCTGGTCTTCAAAGACGGCCACAAGCTCGAAATCGGCAATTACGCCATCGTTGGCTCGACACTCTTCGATCTCACACCGGGCCACTCGCGCCGCGTTCCGCTCTCCGATCTCAACCTGGACGCGACCAAGAAGGAAAACGATGACCGCGGCGTTGTCTTCGATTTCCCGTCTTCTTTAGGCAGTTAGAACCATGACCCGCATTCTCGTGCCCGCTCTTCTGTTGATGCTGGTCCCGTTCGCGACCGCGCAGCACGTTGGTCCCGCACACTTCGGCGGAGCAACTTCCTTCCACGGCGGACATTTCGGTCCCAGAGGCTTCCACCGCGGATATTTTCCGATTGGCCTTTATAACGGTTTTTACGACGACGATCTCTTTAATGGCGGATATCCCACGGCCCAGCCGCAAGTGATCGTGCTGCAACCGCCGCAACCCGCGCCGCCCGTGGCCGAACCGGTCCCCACTCCCGCGCAGCCTCTCATGATCGAACTGCAAGGTGATCGCTATGTACAGGTCAGCGGAGGCCAACCCTCCCACTCGGAGATGATCGATTCCCCATCCCGAGCTAAGTTCGTGACGCGTTCGAGCGAAACGGCTCCTTTAAATGCAACGTCGCCCGCCGTTTTGATCTTCCGCGACGGACATCGCGAAGAAGTCACTGGATACACCATCGCCGATGGGCGCCTCTATGTAACGTCCAATTATTCGACTACCGGATTCTGGATTCAAAAGATCGAACTCTCCGCCCTGAATCTCTCAGAAACGATTGCGGCAAACAACGACCGCATTCACCCCTTCCGTATCCCATCGTCGCCAAATGAAGTAATCGTCGGCCCGTAAGCGTTCAGTACCTGAGCACATTGCCCTGTGGAACTCTGTGTTCCCTGTGGTGAAAATTTTTCTTAAGCTTCGAGGACCGTTTCCGAGCTTAGGCGGCCGCAGCAAACACCGCTTCCGACTTCCGCGCCCTCTTCTCCCGCAATTGCAACATAGGCTTCTCGACGAAGTAATACGACGCACACGCCGCACCCACAGCCGCGACCACGCCATACCACGGCCTGCCATGCGGCCCGAACACAAACAACTGCTGCCACAAATAAAGGCTGTAACTGATCTGCCCGAGCCACACCACAGGACGGACATTTAGCCAGACATATGGCCTTCGCACTACATGCAGAATCAATCCCGCAATCGACACATGCATCAACGGCCACAATACAAACAGCAATACCGGATCGCTATGAAATCCACGCAGCCCCCAATACGTCGGAATGGAAGCAATAACCACGCCCATCCCAACGGCCCAGGTCCCCCTGATCCGCGGAACGTGCTCCGCCACCATAGCCAGCAGACATCCCATCGCCAGCACATCCGCCACTGCCGGAAAGGTCTCATCCCCCTGCCCATGCAGCCCCGCCAAATGACACGCCACTCGATACAGCGGAGCAAATGCCACAACTCCCAACAGAATTTTCGTCCGATGCCGATACCACTTCTCTAGCACGCCCGGCCAGAGCAGATAAAACTGTTCCTCCACACTAAGCGACCACAAGTGTCCGAGATACCACGGGTGTGTGAAATCGAAGTTCGCCACATAAAGCACGGCCGCGGCCATGTGATACCACCGCAACTCTCGCCAGAAAAGAGCAAACGCAACGGCCATGAACACCATCGCGGCCGGCAAGATCCGGTACGCCCGCCGCACATAAAATTCGCGAACGCAAATGGATCCAGTCTTCTCGCGCTCTCTGAGCAGCAACGTAGTAATGAGGTAACCCGAGATGACAAAGAAAATCCGCACTCCCAGATTCGCGAACGCCCCCGCCACGTCGGAGTGAAATCGCAACTCTGCCCAATGCCCAATCACAACCAGTGCAATCGACACCGCCCGCATCCCATCCATCGACGGAATCCGCTTCATGGCACGCGCAGCTTAGCAAAGCGCATCACGGATGCTCAGTGACATCAACCAAGTTTGCGCGGATTTTTTCGGAGTCTTCCCGTTTTGGCATTTCCGGTTCAGGGAACAAGACCGTGTCATCCTTACCGAGGCCGCCACCAGCGAAGCAACTGACAGTGCAATCGAAGAGCCTGCCCTGAGGTGAAGCCGAAGAGATCCCTGCGACCTCTACCGTCCTTGTGGCCAGAGAGAGTTTTCACGACAAGTCGTCAAATGGGTGCCCCATTTCTCGTGCGCATTTTGCGCGAGAAATGGGGGTTCTTGCTGGAATCATCCGCGACACTACCAAACCTCTCCACTGCTCGCGCCATCCAAATTCATGCTATAATAACGACAGTTCCCAGGGCCCATAAGCTCCTGTAAATGCAATCACTTGCAGACATCTGAAGCGACCCGCAGCTGGCGGCAAAAAGCTGAAGGCTGAGAGCCAAAAACATGCCTGACGATCAAAATCCCGAACTCCCATTAACCCCTCCGCCCGGTGGCGGAGACGGCCAAGGCGCACTAAACATTCAACCCGTCAACATCGAAGAGGAGATGCGCCGGTCGTATCTCGACTACTCGATGTCGGTGATTATCGGCCGGGCACTCCCCGACGTCCGCGACGGCCTAAAGCCTGTCCACCGCCGAATTCTCTACACCATGCAGCAGATGGGGTTGTATCCGAACCGGGCCACGCGCAAATGCGCGCGTATCGTCGGAGACGTGATGGGCAAGTATCACCCTCACGGAAACCTCGCGGTGTATGACGCGTTGGTGCGGTTGGCGCAGGACTGGTCTTTACGCTATCCGCTGATTTTTGGTCAGGGAAATTTTGGCTCCGTCGATGGAGATCCTCCTGCAGCCGACCGTTACACCGAAGCGAAGCTCGCGCAGGTTTCCACCGCGCTGCTTGAAGATCTCGACAAAGAAACCGTCGACTTTCACGACAACTACGACGGCAGTGAAATTGAGCCTGACGTTCTGCCCGCGCGTATTCCGAACCTTCTGATTAATGGCTCCGACGGAATCGCCGTCGGCATGGCAACGAAAATTCCTCCGCACAATCTGACGGAGATCGTCGACGCCACCATCACGCTCGTGAACAATCCGAACGCGCAGTTGGCGGAAATTTTGAAGTTCGTGCAGGGCCCGGATTTCCCGACTGCCGGCATCATTCACGGCCGCTCGGGAATTTTCGAAGCGTACCGTACGGGCCGCGGACGCTTCATGATGCGTGCCAACGCTGCGATCGAGAACATCACAAAAGACCGCCAGGCGATTATCGTCAACGAAATTCCGTACCAGGTGAACAAGGCGAACCTGATCAAGCGCATTGCGGCGCTGGTCAACGACAAAGAGATCGAAGATATCTCCGACGTTCGCGACGAATCCGACCGTGACGGTATGCGCATCGTCGTCGAACTTAAGCGCGGAGCAGAAGCGCAGATCGTCCTCAACCAGCTCTTCAAGCACACGGAGATGCAGCAGGGCTTCTCGATGATCCTGCTCGCG
>DATEJO010000108.1:0-7343 GCA_035277905.1 Candidatus Sulfotelmatobacter sp. | reverse complement strand
GACTCGGTGTCTGTCGATCTGTTTAGGTGAGCAACTCAAACCCTGATGTCGCGGCCGCCGTCCGATCAAAAGTGACCGCACGCTTGCAGCCGGCAGCAACTGCACATTCAGCGATCAGCGCGTCACTGAAGTCCGCTTTCGACGCCTCGTAGCGACGCTTGGCGCGCCAGACGAGCTCGGCAGATTCGACCCGAAGTTGCTCAGTAGTCAGAAGTCCACCGACAACGTCCGCGACGCCCGCCCTGTCCACTGAATACAACGACACCAGCACCCACACGACCTCTGCCAGCACGACGAGCGAGATAAAGCCGGGGTCGTCCGAACTGAGCGTTTTCTCCATCAGCCGGGTTGCTATGGGGGCCTGTTTGGGATCGTCCTGCGTGAGGTAGCGGATGACGACGTTCGTATCGAGGCCGATCACGGCATCCGGCCCATCTTTTCGATGGCCTTGTTCATATCATCGACCGTCACCGGTTTCTTGGGCGACCCGACAATGCCCTTGAGGGATCGGATGTCGCGCGTGGCAGCGACGACGAGGAAGCCCTGCTCGGACTCGATAAATTCGAGCCGGTCGCCAGCCTCAACGCCCAGTCGCTCCCGCACGCTTTTCGGGAGCGTGACTTGGCCTTTGCTGGTGAGAGTTGCGGATGCCATGGTCGATTCCTTACTTGAAGGTAAGGAGTCTATCGCATATCGAGGCCCCGTGCGACGATCAGGGTGGCTACGCTAGGCACGGCTGGGGTAGCCGGCGGCGGCGTTCGATGAGTCTGGAGAGCCCGGTAACCTGCGGCATAGGGGTGCTGGGATGGATACCAAGTTGGTTTGCTAGTGACCGTTCTAGTGACCAAATTGGGGAGGCGAGGGGATCGGAGGGGAAAAGAACTTCTGGAGCATCAGTAACTTGTTGATTTGTAAGGATAAATCCGCGGGTTCGAGTCCCGTCCGCTCCGCCAATACTTTCAATGGCTTACGTTTGCACGTAGTCTCGAATTGAAAGTCGTTTTACACCTCTCGTTACACTAAGGCGCGCCCTTGTGTTAAACAGCGGTCTTTTACACTACTAGCGAACTCGGCGTCGGCCGTCCCGTTACACCACGGCGTGTCTTGCGCTGCCCATGACTGCCCAACACATGGGGCGAAGATCGAGTCATCAGGGTACGTAGTGCCGATGATGGGTGGCCGGGGGTGCTTCCCGGGGGGATTCCTTTAGATCTTTGATATTCCTGTATTTTCGGTGGCCTATTCTCGATTGGGTCATTTGTCTTTTAGGCGGAAGCAGATTAGCCTCGCAGCACCATGCCCGCACTTGCCACGACCGCTGTTGTTCCTCTGGTTACCGATTCACACGGAGGGATTCGCGTGCGCGGGACTCGGGTGGCTCTGGACAGGATTGTCGTCGCGTTTAAGTCCGGCGCTACAGCAGAGGAAATTGCCCAGCAATTTCCAACTGTGGAACTACGGGATGTTTATCTAATCATCGGTCATTACCTTTCGTATACCAACGAGATCGACGCCTACCTGTCTCAACGTCAGAGTGAAGCAGCGGAGATTCAGCGCGACATCGAAAAGAAGTTCAATCCCGTCGGTATTCGTGCTCGCCTTCTAGCTCGTCAACACGCCAAGTCCGCAGGCTGATTAGTTCGGATGCTTCGGCTGCTCGCGGACGAAGATTTCAACTTCGATATCGTTCGGGGTAAGCCGCTAGAGCCGACTCGATCCCTAACTTCGCATGGACTGTAGAGCTTCGGTGGACCGACATCCGATTCGAACGGCTTCGACTTATATCAGCTGACAGAAGGTACATTCGGGCGTCTTGTGTTTTCATTCCACGAAAAATTCGTCATCCATCTGCTGCTTGCGCCGAATATCCAACTGGGCGTCCAGTTTGAGCGTGTAGTACAGTCTCCAAGCGGGGGAGACTTGCGACACGTGCGCCAGCACCTTATCCGATAGATCGCGTCGATTCAGGTCCTGGGGAAAGGGGGAGCCTGCTGTGCCCCGGCGGACGCCAGCGGCGGCCGCAGACCACAGGGCAGATATCAACTGTTCGACGCAATCTTCACCAACAAGGGATGCGCGGTCTAACAAATCGACAACAAACTCCCGCTGGTCGAAAACAAAGCTGGGAGGTGATTCAGCGAGAATGCGTCCCACGACGGTGAGTTTGTCCGCATCGCTAGATCTCACCCAAGTTTCGAGGTCTGTCACCACGATTTGATCGAATTCGCCCGCCACCGCCGCGTAGAGTTGCGGCTCACAACCCACTACGCTGCGACTATGCAGCGTCTTCAGAATCCACTCTCGGATTCTCAGTAAGTAGCGCGGCAGGTCCGGGCTGTCGCGAAAGTTCAGGTGGGTGCGATGGTCGTACAAACCAAACGGTAGCGGATGGAAACTCGCATCGGCACTCTCGCTATGTCTATCGATCCGCTTCATCAGGAAATCAATCGTGTGCATCGGCACGAGGGAGGCGGCGTGACTCAAGAACTCCAGGATCCAACCACTGTTGATTGTAGGACAAGGAGCGAGTCTATCCAGAAACGCGCACGTCGTCAGGTCATCCAGAGAACCCACTTGCAAATCACCCGGCAGTGCAAAGACGCTGAATACCTCATTCGCCACGTGTTCTGAGCGCCCGATCGGTGCCAGAAGCAATGTCTCGATCGTCCAAGTCCGATTGTTTTGGCCGCTGATTCCCGGCAATACCAACGTCACAGTGGTGTCATCCTCGCTTTGCACCAACGTTTGCACCAGTGCTCGTTCCTCTGGAAGGACTTCCTCCGAGGATCGCAGCCGATTCGCGTATGTCCAAGCCACGTTTCGCTGAAGAGAAAGATTGCTTTGACTGATCGCCACTTGCGCGAGTTGCAACGCGATTTGGGCTTCGCACATGGCCAGTTTTAACAGTACGTGTCCAAAAACACTGTGAAAGGGATCCCGCGAGTTTTGCAGAACGCTGCGACAGATCACCTCGGCGATATCGGGGCGCGACTCGGTCAATATACTCAGAAAATACGCCGAGTCATTGCTTTCGGCGCCCTGCTTCAGAACACAGAGTCGCTCTCGTAGTAGATCCAAAGCGCTCTGTACATCGGGGACGGAGCTTAAGAGTTCGTTGGCGATTAGCTTCTGTTCGTCGCGCCATTCGGTCATCGCTCTGCGGGAGTCGCCGTTCCGCTCACGGGTCAGCGTTCCCCATCCATCCATCAGTGCATTCGTTATCCGGAACCCCAATGTCCGGGGTAGAGCGGCTATCACCGCCTGGGCTCGCACGAGCGTAGGGGATGGACCAAACCCGGCATGCCAGCTGATGGCGCGTGCAATGTTTACCAGAACCGCCGGCTCGATTTCGGATGACGTGACAACAGTCTCGATAGATTTCAGGGTATCGCGAAACTCAGCGCTCCACTCATCATGCGCTGCTTCATCCGCATTGACGGGATATCGCAATGCATGCCCGAGGCTTTTCGCAGCGCGCGAGGCCGTGAAAAGGTCTTTCGATAGAAGCGACTCAATAAGGAATCGGATGATGCGTTGACGCAAGGAGGCCACCATGGGGCGGCGGATCGAAAATCGTTGTATGGTGACGGCGTGCCCACGATTCTCGGTCGTGGAGCCTTGGTTGGAGAGTGCAGCATCAAGGATTTCAAACAGGCTGTGATGAGCGCTCATCCCTTTGGCGGTTGAGAGTCCGCGGATTGCAAACTCGATCATACGTTCACTGAACTCAAGCGGCTTGCGCGGCTCAATGGCCGCGAGCTCCGTCAAAAGTCGCACGGGATGATGCGGATGCCGGGACAGGGCGCGTGAATCCGATTTGCCAAGTTCCCACAGACGCTCACAAACCGCATCGAGATAGTCGATGTGCATGGCGGCATTCCTGAGCAGCAAAGCCAGCCGGTCTTCTGGGTTCTCCGAAGTACGCATTCGATCGTAGAAGCGGAGCGCAGCGCGTGGTTGGTAGTAGGCCGCGGTCCCAATCCCTTCAAGAAGGGTCTTGCGGCTAGCCAAATCCGCCCGGTGCCGCTCCTCTACATAGCTCCAAACCGTCTCAATTAGTTGGGCTGCTGATTTGTCCGCTGCCGATAGACGCCAATCGAGACTGGAAACGTTGACGAGGATCCGAGCAATTGTCGACGCGTCCGCCTGCTCCAACGCGCGCTCTGCATACCCCAGGCTCAGCGAGGAATCGCCGGCGATGCAACTCTGCTCTAACAGATAGTCCCCTAAAAGTTCCGGCGTGACCCGGTAGAAACGTCCCCGTTTGATCAGCACGCCCGCCTCATCGAGAAGTTGCAACGCACGCCGGATCTTCTCCAGCGGCTTGGCGATGAGGTGCTCAGCGAGCCTTTTGAAGGCGGGGGACTGGGTATCAACCGGTCGCACGAGTGCTACGAGACTAAGGGCGTCTCTGAGAAGCTCTTCTTCGCCGGCAGCTGCGATCTCTCCGGTGACCGCGTCTCGGAAGCGCTGCAATAACTGAGACTTGAAATCCTTGAGATTGTTGAGCGTGGCTGGATGGATACGCTGCGTCGCGACGAGATAACTTCCGATCACTAGTGCGAATGGCGAATCGTGCGTGATCTGTGCAATGTCGCGAGCGGCTTCGTGGGGCCCGTGCTTCTCTTTCAGAATCTCGCGCGCGACCTCTTCGGCGCGATCAACGCTGAGACCCTTAAGCTCGATGAGTGCCGTGTTGGCGAAAGTGTAGCCTTGTGCCATCGCCGTTCCGCGGATCAGCTCCAATGCGTAGGGGCGTGTGGTGATAAGGAGCTTGGGAGGTGTTTCCAAACGTGATGCAGCGTGAAAGACAGCGGTCAAGTCCCCTTGATCATGGGCATCCTCAATGATCAGGAGGCTCCTCTGGGTGCGAATTTCATCGAAGTCATTCGACGTTGGTTGGCGGGAAGAGGACAGGAATAAGACGTTGTAGGTGGGATGAACACGCTGGAAGGTCTCGGCTGCATCGAGCACCAGACGTGTCTTGCCCACGCCCCCGGCTCCCACCACTACCGTGAGCTGGGCGCCTGCATCTTCTAACGCAGCCAGCAGGTCTTTCAGTTCCGTTTCCCGCCCAACAAGGTTCCAAGCGTGCGAGAATGCAACATCCTTCCTCATCAAAGGTGCGAAGTGCTGCGCGGCACTCTCGAAGGCGCTCGGTTCGTCAACTCCTAAAAAGTCCTTCCGATGTCGTGGGAAGAACGTGTTGACCAGCGCGAGCCGTTGCGTTGACGTCAGTGATTGTCGCATCTCTCGTGCGATATCCCGCTGATCCCAGAGTGTCCATCGCGCGCCTCGTTTTGTTTTTGGGACCGCCTTCCGCGCTGCCGCCGTCGCCTCGCGTGACAAGAGGATGTACGCGCGATCGCACGTGCGTTTGTGGGCAGTGATCGCGGCCGCAACTTTTGCAGGCCCAAATTCGTCCACGCGCTTGCACTGAAAAGTTAAGTAACTGCCATCCGCAAGCTGCGCCTCGATGTCGATGCCATCCTGGCGATCACCGGCGACACCGAATCGATTGACCTGTGCGCCGGGGAAGTGCGCTGAGATCAACATCGCACAGAACTCTTCAAACTGCTCTGGCGAGAGTTCTCCTAGAGGTAGCGCATCCAACAGGGGGCGCGCCGGGTTGTTGCGTTCGGATTCGATGTTATTGGAGTTCGGCCCGCGGCCGGCCGCTTTGAGCCATCGATCGAGGTCGTATTCGGGGAAGAGGCTGGCAATTGCACGCACCTCGCGAGCGCTTTGCGGCCGCGAGGTCCCACGCTCCCAGTTGCTGATCGCCTGCTGACCTACGTGCAGCCGTTCCGCTAGCTGTGCCTGGGTTATTTGGCGAGCGGCTCGCGCTTCCCGAAGTAAAGCGGCAAAGCTCTCTTTATCTCCGCTTCCCATACGCATAGGGTGCGTGCGAGAATTCAGCTTGTCAATTGAAGGCTCCAGCGAGTTCTGGGACATGAACTAGATGGCTTCAGCAATTCCCCGTGGCTTCGTGCGCACAGCTCCCAGTCGGGCCAAGAAGATCCCGGTGGATATTCGGGTCACCGATATGAAAGCCGCCGATGCGCTGTGGTGGGATGCGCGCTTGGGACCGTATCATGCGCAGCTCGCAACGCGCGCCGACCGCTGGTGGAGCTGGTCAGCGCTGCTGCCAATGGCTCATCTGGTTCAGCTCGCCCAACGCCGCTTTTGCCGCGCGCTGGTAACTTGGGTCCGCGCGGACAACGGTCAATTCGTGCGAGCGGGGATGTCGATTTTGATTCAACACTACCCTTACTTGGATTTTCGCACACCGGATGATAGCCATTTCATGTGGTTTATGAGCGCTGCAGAGGCGGACGTGCTCAGAAGAAATTTCGGTGTCTCCGATCCGCCTTCCCTCGGGCGCGTATTGCTGGACAATGCCATTGTTTTGAGCCAGAACGCCGGACTGTCTGGCCGCATCGGCCTGCACGCGGCAGCCGCTGGCGGCCCAGGTTTGCTGGCGTTTTATGTGAAGTGTGGTCTGTTGAACCTACCTTCGGCGGCACCTTTGCCTGCGGCCGTCCGCCGCCAAAACGACGGTCGCTTCTTTTATGCAGACGATGTCGTTGCAGCTGCGCTAGCCACTGCCTTAGATCCGAATCGCTAGGTCGAAAAACCACGATCGGGGTATAGTGAGAAACGGCTCCAATGGAGTAGAGTCGTTTTATGAGCGAATTTATGCAATTACAGGCAGACTCACCAGCGACCGTGCAAGCGGTCGTCGAAGCGGTGGCGCGCTTGAGCACCATCGGTGAGGCAGCCATTCTGGAAATGGTTTCGGAAGGTCGCTTAAGCGAGTTATTCCCTTTTCGAGCCAAGCGCACCGAGGATGTGCCGCCGGATTTTGTATCCGAGGAGGAATTGGTCGAGGCCTCTCCTTGGGCGCTCAGTCGCGAGGAGCAAGCCGCACACATTCAATCCAGCATGCCCTCATCCGGGTCCACTTCCAAAGAGAAACGCACGGCGATTGCCGCTGCGAAATCCTTCATTCATAGAAAGTTCCTTCGCTCAACCGAAGAATAGCGCGAGCGACTCGGCGTGGAGGCGCGACGCCTCTGGGGCGCGGATGGATAGTGGCGTGGGCATCTATGCGACTGGACGACGCAAGATCAGCAACTTGGTTGAACTGCCGGCGTCCCTACAGCCGACTGAGCGCCGAGTAACTTGCCACGATGTACATCTAGGAAAACAGCGGAGTCGTCAAGCACGCAAGACGTGGGAGGCGAGGAAGTACTGCGTCGGAGCCATGAGAGATGGATTGACTAGTGCGGGTCCGATGACCGACCCGAGTTGGCCGGGAAGCTGGCGGGCACTGAAGGGAG
>DATEJO010000107.1:0-51238 GCA_035277905.1 Candidatus Sulfotelmatobacter sp. | reverse complement strand
GACACGGGCACGCATGAGTCGCTGATGGATGCAGCGTTGTACATACAGGCGATCGAGAAGAGGCAGGGATTGATGGTGGCGTGTCCCGAGGAGATCGCGTACAGGTCGGGCTACATCACCGCCGAGCAGGTCGAGAAGGTCGGGAATTCGATGAAGAACAGCAGCTACGGCGCGTATTTGCTGCAATTGCTGCGGGAAAGGGTGTTCTAGCGCGGCCCGCGGCCGCGATTCTCGAATGGAATCGTTCAAGAAGATCGCAACATCGTTGCCGGATGTTTTTGTTCTGGAGCCGCGGGTATTTGGCGACGAGCGCGGATTTTTTCTGGAGAGTTTCAGCGAGAGAGTTTTTGCGGGATTAGGAATTGTTGACCGGTTTGTGCAGGACAATCATTCTTTTTCGACGCGCAATGTTCTGCGCGGACTCCATTACCAAATTAAAAACGTGCAGGGAAAGTTGGTGCGTGTCACCGATGGGGAAATTCTCGATGTAGCGGTTGACCTGCGCCGAAGTTCTGCAACGTTCGGAAAGTGGGAAGCGGTGCGGCTTTCTGGGCAAAATAAGAGAATGTTGTGGATTCCTCCGGGCTTCGCGCACGGATTCCGCGTGATTTCGGAAACCGCGCATGTCTTGTACAAGGCGACTGATTACTACGCTCCGGAATTCGAGCGGACCGTCGCGTGGAATGATCCTGACCTGAAGATCAAGTGGGAACTTGACGGCGAGCCGATTGTCTCCGCAAAAGATCAGCGCGGTGTTTCTCTGCGGGACGCTGAAACGTTCGCGTAAGCCGGAGAAAATGCAAATGAGAGTTTTGATCTTCGGTGCTACGGGACTTCTCGGTAAGGCGCTTGTGCGTGAGTGGGGTGGAGACGAAGTAACGGGCCTTAGCTCACGCGATGTGGACATTCGAGATGGGTCGCAAGTGCAGAGAACTGTCAGTGCGATTCGTCCCGATTGGATTGTGCTATCCGCGGCTTACACGGATGTTGATGGCTGCGAGAGTAAACCGGAGTTGGTGTTCTCAGTCAATCGCGATGGGCCGGTGCATGTCGCAAAAGCAGCAAAAGAAGTTGGGGCGAAGTTGCTCTTCTTGAGTTCTGATTACGTCTTTGATGGCCAGAAGACGTCTCCTTACGAAACGGACGATAGGCGCAATCCGCAAAGTGTTTATGGGCGATCCAAGGCTGAGGCGGAAGTTGGTTTGCTCGAGACTCTCCCGGAATGCTGTATTGCGCGGACGTCGTGGCTGTTTGGAAGCGGTGGGAAGTGCTTTCCCGATACCATTCTCAAGATTGCGGCAAGCCGTCCGGCGCTGGATGTTGTGGACGATCAGCGTGGATCTCCAACCTACTCCGTCGATCTGGCGAGGGCGATTGTGCAGTTATGTCGCAAGAACGCGCACGGAATTGTGCACGTGACGAATAGCGGGAATTGCACATGGTACGAATTCGCGCGAGAGATTATTGCCGACGCGGGTCTGCCGACCGAAGTCCGGCCGACTACGAGCGAGCGAATGGCGCGTCCTGCGCCGCGTCCGGCATATTCGGTTCTTTCGGCAACGAGCCTGCATCGGTACGGCATCGAAATGCCGTCATGGAAGGACGCGCTGAAGCGGTATTTGCAAGAGCGGGCTGCCTGAAGCCTTTCGGTGATTGCCTACGATCGTGCGAGGCTGTTAGGATTCCGCGGGGTTCACGCCTTGAAGTCTATCCAGAACTATATTGATGGGAAGTTCGTCGGGAGCGCTCGGCAGTTTGCCGATTTGAATCCGGCAGACGGTAGTGTTATTGCGCAGGTGTCGGAAGCGGACTCAGGAATGGTGGATGCGGCGGTTCACGCGGCCCGGAAATCGTTGCGCGGGCAGTGGGGTCGCTTCGGGGTGCGCGATCGCGCGGCGTTGCTGTACAAAGTCGCCGACGCGATTGAATCCCGCTTCGATTGTCTTGTGGCTGCGGAAGTTGCGGATACGGGCAAGCCGATTTCGCTGGCGTCAAAGCTCGATGTTCCACGTGCTGCGGCGAACTTCCGGGTGTTTGCGGATCTGATCAAAGCCGCAGGAATTGAGTCGTTTCAGACGGAGACTCCGGACGGGAAGAACGCACTGAATTACGCTGTGCGAAAGCCTCTTGGCGTAGTGGGAATTATTACTCCGTGGAACTTGCCGTTGCTGTTACTGACGTGGAAAGTTGCCCCGGCGCTCGCGTGCGGCAATGCTGTTGTCGTGAAGCCATCGGAAGAAACTCCGGCGACCGCTACGCTTCTCGCAGAAGTTATGCAAGAGGCTGGCGTTCCAGATGGCGTTTACAACGTCGTCCATGGCTTCGGGCCGAATTCCGCGGGCGAATTTCTCACGAAGCATCCTGAAGTGAATGCTGTGACGTTTACCGGCGAATCGCAAACTGGGGCCGCGATCATGCGGACAGTGGCGGCGTCGGTCAAACCCGTTTCTTTTGAACTCGGCGGGAAAAATGCCGCGATTGTTTTTGCGGATTGCGAATTCGAAGAGACGGTGAATGGGATCGCGCAGGCAGTCTTTCTCAATACGGGGCAGGTCTGTCTCTGTGCTGAGCGCGTTTATGTCGAGCGGCCGATATTTGAGCGCTTCGCGGACGCATTGAAAATCAAAGCGGAAGCCTTGCACGTGGGATCACCCTTGGACGCCGCCACAGAGACGGGGCCGCTGATCTCAGCGCAACATCGCGAGAAGGTTCTTTCGTATTACCGGTTGGCGAAGGAAGAGGGCGCGACGGCGATTACGGGTGGCGGTGTTCCGCATTTTGAGAGTTCGCTTGACAAGGGCTTCTATGTGCAACCGACCATCTATACTGGACTGTCGGAATCTGCGCGGTGCGTGAAAGAAGAAATCTTCGGGCCTGTTTGCCATGTTGCTCCGTTTGAGACTGAGGAAGAAGCGGTGCAGATGGCGAATGACACGAAGTATGGGCTGGCGGCTTCGATCTGGACGACGAACTTGAAGCGCGGACATAGGGTCGCGCAGCAGATGAATGTGGGCATCACCTGGGTGAATTGCTGGTTCTTGCGCGACTTAAGGACTCCGTTTGGCGGGGTTGGACTATCGGGGATTGGGCGCGAAGGCGGATTGCACTCGCTGAATTTTTATTCAGAGCTGAATAATATCTGTGTTCGGTTTTGACGGTGGGTTCTAACGCGGCACGAAATGGGGAAATCTGAAAGCAAAGTCGTTGGGGGAAAGGCGAAGCCGCGCGGGAACTATCCGCATGTGAAGCGCGCCGGGGATTTCCTGATTGTTTCCGGCACCAGCGCGCGAAGAGCGGACAATACGGTTGCAGGCGCGGAAGTCGATGCGCTGGGCACGACACGGCTCGATATTCGGATTCAGACAGCGGCGGTTCTAGAAAACATTCGCGACATCCTGCGTTCGGTCGACGCTGATTTGAAAGATGTCGTCGAAGTGACGTCGTACCTCGTAAACATGAATGATTTTGGTGGATACAACGAAGTTTATGGGAAGTATTTCAGTCAGGACGGGCCGGCGAGGACGACGGTGGCTGTTCATCAGTTGCCGCATCCGCATTTGCTGATTGAAATCCGCGCGGTTGCCTACAAACCGGAGAGATAGGAGCAGACATGCCGTCGATCAAGCAATTGAAGGCATTTAATTTTCAAGAATGGATCGAAGACAACAAAGAAAAATTCAAGCCTCCGGTGGGAAACGCGCAAGTCTGGGAAGACGGCGAAATGATGGTAACGGTGGTTGGAGGGCCAAACCAGCGGCGCGATTATCACGACGATCCGACGGAGGAATTCTTCTATCAGTTGAAGGGGAATATTTTCCTGCGACTCATGGAGACGCCTGGAAAGCCCCCGATTGAGGTTCCTCTGAGGGAAGGGGACATTTTTTTGTTACCGAAACATGTCCGGCATTCGCCACAACGGCAGGCAGGCAGCATCGGAGTGGTGGTCGAGATGCCGCGTCCGGAGGGCGCTTTGGATGGTTTCGAGTGGTACTGCCAAAATTGCCATCAACTTCTGCATCGTGCGGAAGTGAAACTGAAGAGCATCGTGCGCGATCTGCCGCCATTGTTCGAACAGTTCTACAGCAACGAGAACCTGCGCAAGTGCAAGCACTGTGGCGCGGTCCATCCCGGCAAACAGTAAATGCAAGTCATCGACATTCACAATCACTTCTTTCCTCCGACCTGGCCCGATTTGTCGGCGCGCTACGGGACTCCGGATTGGCCTTGGATCAAACACACAGAAGCAGGGAAGGCCGACATCATGCTCGGAGACCGCTTCTTCCGGCACATTTATTCAGCATGCTGGGACCCGGAAGTGCGGCTGCAAGAGATGGATCGGGCAGGCGTGGACCTGCAGGTGATGTCGGCGACTCCGGTGCTTTTCGGTTACGAGCGGCCGGTGGAACATGCATTGGATTGCGCGCAGCTGTTCAACGATGCGGCGCTTGAGATTTGTGCGAAGGGTAAGGGCCGCTTGAAGTCGCTCTGCCAGGTTCCATTGCAGGACCCTGATGCTGCTTGCAAGGAATTGACGCGGTGCATGCGCGCCGGACATCTGGGCGTGCAGATCGGAAATCACGTCCGAGAAAAGAATCTGGACGATCCCGGGATCGTTACCTTTCTTCATCACTGCGCCGATGAAAACGCGGCTGTGCTGGTGCATCCGTGGGATATGTTCGGTCAACCGCGCATGCCGAAGTACATGATGCCGTGGACGGTCGGCATGCCAGCGGAGACGCAGCTTGGTATTGTCGCGATGATTCTGGGAGGCGCGTTCGACAAGCTGCCTTCGAATTTGCGAATTTGCTTCGCACACGGTGGAGGGAGTTTCGCGTTCCTGCTCGGACGGCTTGAAAATGCATGGCAGCACCATCCGGTGGCGCATGGGAGTTGTGAATTGGCGCCTCGGGAGTATTTAAAGCGATTCGCGGTTGACTCTGCAGTATTCGACCCGCGCGCGCTGCAGTTTCTCGTGGAAACGATGGGCGCGGAGCATGTCATGCTAGGGTCGGATTATCCGTTTCCGTTGGGCGAGCATGGGATTGGAAATGTGATTCGACGAGCGCCTCTGCAGGAGAGCGCAAAGCCATTGTTGCTGGGCGAGAATGCGAGACAGTTCCTCGGGCTTAAGGATGAAACTGCTGCCGGGAAAACGCCCTCGGGGTCCGTCGCTCGTCAGCCGCACGGGGAGCAACTGACTTACAGTTCTTATTTGAACGTTCCGGAACTGTTGGGATTGCAGCATCCGCAATCGAAGCCGGAACATCACGACGAGTTGTTATTCATCATCGTCCATCAGACATATGAACTGTGGTTCAAGGAATTGCTGCACGATCTGGATGCTGTGGTCGCGAATGTGCGGGCTGCTGGGGAAAATCCGAAGTCGCATGACCACGTGTATGAGGCGGCGCGACTATTGCGACGCTGCACTGAGATCACGCGAGTTCTGGTTGAGCAGTTCACGATTCTGGAAACGATGCTGCCAACACATTTTCTGGCGTTCCGCGGAAAGCTCGAGCCGGCCAGCGGGTTTCAGTCGGAGCAGTTTCGAGAGCTTGAATTTTTGTGCGGCCTGAAAGACGAGAAGATGCTGAAGTATCACAGGCCGACACCCGAAGCATATGCGCAATTGGAGCGACGACTGCGAGAGCCATCATTGCACGATGTGTTTTTTGAAGCGCTGCGATCTCTCGGCGAGCTGCAGATAAAAGATAAGTCCACCAACCAGGAACAATTCGAGGCGCGTGCTCGCGCGGTGCTGGCGCTATACAAGAATGAGCATGAACACCGCGACTGGATCGATGTGTGTGAGCGGCTGACGGAGTTTGACGAACTCGTCGTGAGCTGGAGGCTGCGGCACATTCAATTGGTTGAGCGAATTATTGGAATCCGCAAGGGCACGGGAGGCAGTGCGGGATCTTCGTACTTGAAACTGACGCTCGACAAGAGGTTCTTCCCTGAACTCTGGGAGGCGCGGACGCTTCTGACGGAGTAGTACGGCGGATCTATTCTCATTCACTCGTTTCTGATGAACCATCATCCCGAAACTATCACGCTGATTGGCGCCGGCCTGAATGGGCCGCTGCTCGGGCTGGAACTGGCGAAGCGTGGGTTTCGAGTGGAAATCTACGAGAAGCGTCCCGACATGCGGCGCGTTTCCGTTTCTGCAGGACGCTCGATCAATCTCGCGATCTCGACGCGGGGAATCCACGCGCTGAAGGAAGCCGGATTGTGGGAGGCGATGCAGCGAATCGTGATCCCGATGAAGGGCCGCATGATGCACTCCGCCAGTTCGGAACTGACGTTCCAGAGATATGGCAAAGATGATTCAGAGGTCATCAATTCAATTTCGCGGGCAGAGTTGAATATTGCCCTGATGAATGCTGCGGAAGCGCAGGGAGTCAAGATTCACTTTCAGGAAATGTGCGCGGGAATCAACTTGAAGACGGGTGCGCTCCGGTTGCGCAATGAGGAAACCCGGGAGGAGCGGTCGATCGAGTCGGATGTTGTGATTGGCTGTGACGGTTCGGCGTCGGCGATTCGCGGGCAAATGCTGCGCCGGAGTCGGTTCAATTTTTCGCAGCAGTACCTGGATTACGGTTACAAGGAACTCACGATTCCGGCGCGGGGAGGGAAGCACGTTCTGGAAGTCAACGCGCTCCACATATGGCCGCGCGGAAATTACATGCTCATCGCGCTGCCGAATGTCGATGGGACGTTCGCGTGTATTTTGTTTCTTCCATTCGAGGGGCCGGACAGCTTCGAGCGCTTGACCACACATGAGGCGGTCAAGAATTTTTTTCGAGAGCATTTTCCTGACACAGTTTCGTTGATGCCTGATCTCGCAGAAAACTTCTTCGCCAATCCCACGGGAGCGATGGTTACGATCAAGTGTTCGCCGTGGTACGTCGACGGGAAGGCGCTTCTGCTGGGGGATGCGGCCCACGCGATCGTTCCGTTTTTTGGGCAGGGCATCAATTGCGGGTTCGAGGATTGCACGATCTTTCTCGAACTGCTGGACCGGTACGGAGCCGATTGGGAGAGAGTGTTCTCAGAATTCGAGATGGCGCGGAAAGAGAATACGGACGCGATCGCCGACATGGCGGTGGAAAATTTCGTGGAGATGAGAGATCGAGTTGGCGATCCAAGATTTCTACTTCAGAAAAAAGTGGAGCTGGCGCTGGAAGCGAAATTCCCAAATCTGTTTGTGCCGAAGTATGCGATGGTGACGTTTCATCGGATTCCGTACGAGGTGGCTCGGAGGCGAGGGCAGATACAAGACGGTATGCTTGCAGAATTATGCAATCCGATCAAGCGAGTCGATCAGCTTGACTGGGGCCGCGCGGAGCAAATGATCCACAGTGAACTAACTCCTCTGGAGATCGGGTGAGCACAGATTCATTTCAACCCGGAGAACAGTTCGCGGCGGAGATGGATGCGCGCGATCCACTGAGTTCGTTTCGTCAGCGGTTTTTCATTCCGAAAACAAAAGCCGGTGACGACTCTGTTTATTTCTGCGGGCATTCTCTTGGTCTGCAGCCAAAGACCGCACAGTCATACGTCGAGCAGGAGTTGCGCGATTGGGCGGAGCTGGGCGTGGAGGGGCATTTTCACGCGAGGAATCCATGGTTGCCGTATCACCGATTGCTGACGAAACAGACGGCAGAACTGGTCGGAGCGAAAGCGGAAGAAGTTGTTGTAATGAACTCTCTGACGGTGAATTTGCACCTGATTATGATTTCGTTCTATCAGCCGACCAAGTCAAGGCACAAGATGGTGATCGAGGGCGGGGCATTTCCATCCGATCAATATGCCGTGAACTCGCAAATTCGGTTCCATGGATTCGATCCCGCTTCCTCTCTCATTGAGCTAAGACCACGTCAGAATGAATCGTGCATACGAGATGAAGATATTCTCTCGGTCATCGATCGTGAGGGTGATTCGATTGCGTTGATCATGATCGGTGGAGTGAACTACGCGACTGGGCAGGTGTTTGACATGCCGGGGATCGCAGAGGCTGGCCGGCGAAAAGGTTGCGTCGTCGGCTTTGATCTGGCGCACGCGACGGGAAATATTCCACTGCATCTTCATGAGTGGGGATCCGACTTCGCCGTTTGGTGCAGCTACAAATACTTGAACGGAGGGCCGGGATGCGTCGCTGGATGCTTCGTGCACGAGCGCCATGCGAATGCGTGGAATTTACCCCGGTTCGCGGGCTGGTGGGGACATGACGAACGAGTTCGATTTGAAATGGGACGGGAATTCAAGCCCATGACGGGAGCGGAGGGATGGCAGTTGAGCAATCCGCCAATCATGGCCATGGCGCCGCTGCGTGCGTCGATGGAGATTTTTGCTGAGGTCGGAATCGACCGGTTGCGAGAGAAAAGTATTTCGCTGACCGGTTATCTCGAATTTTTACTGGAGCGGGAGAAGTCAACAAAGTTCTCCGTTGTCAGTCCGCAGGAAAAGCATCGGCGTGGAGCACAGCTATCCATTCGAATTTGTGAGCAGGGACGTTCTTTGTGCGATCGACTGGCGGCTCAGGGAATCTTCGGCGATTGGCGTGAGCCCGATACGTTTCGAGTTGCTCCCGTGCCGCTGTACAACACGTATCAGGACGCCTATCGCTTCGTGCAACGTTTCTGCGCCGCGCTTCAGTAACGTGTTCATTCCACGTTCGTTTCGGTTGTCGCTGGTTACCTCGGTAATCCATTTTCTCGATTAAGCCCCCATACAATTTGTAGCGTGGGGAGTACTGCGCTTCATCACGGACGAAAGTGGGCCGTTGGAATCGGTGCGGTCGTGTGCGTGCACGTCGCGGTGTCGATATTTGTACATCGCAGCTTCGCTCTTACGGCATTCGGGGATCTTTTACAGAACACTGTTCTCCTCGTAGCGACCCTCGCCTTCCTGTCAAACATTCGGACGCAGGCCAGAATGGGACGCCTCTTCTGGACGCTGATGGGTTTGGGTTTGACCATGTGGCTGGTTTCACAAGTCATGTGGACATATTTCGAAGTCTTCTTGCGCCACGAAGCGCCGAATCCTTTTGTGGGCGACGTCATTCTGTTTCTGCACGTCGTACCCATGATGGCGGCAGTCGCAATTCAGCCGCATGTTCACCAGGAAGAGCGCGCGATCAAGGCTGGAACGCTGGATTTCGCGCTGCTTCTGACATGGTGGTTGTTTCTCTATCTCTTCATCGTGATTCCCTGGCAATACGTGCATCCGTCAGAGGCGTTGTACGGCCGCAGTTTCAACCTGCTGTATGTGAGCGAGGAACTTGTGCTGGCCGGCGGATTGCTTCTGGTCTGGCGGCGATGCCGCGGGTCATGGCGAACCATCTATTTTCATCTGTGTGGCGCGAGCCTGCTCTACTGCGTGGCGTCGCTTGTGTTGGGCGAAGCGATCGACCTGCATCTGTACTACACGGGCAGCCTGTTCGACGTTCCGCTGGTTGCGGCGATGGCATGGTTTGTGCGGATCGGCTTTCTTGGGCGTTCGGCTGACGCGAAAAGCCTGCTAGAGGAAGTTCCGGCTCGTGGGTTCGGAATTTGGAAGGCGCGCATCGCGATGATCGCCGTATTCGTGACGCCATTGATGGTGGCGTGGGCAGAACTTGGCGGAAACGTTCCACGCCGGGTGCGGACTTATCGTTTATTTCTGACTGTGGCGGTCATGCTGGTGATGGGCGCGCTTGTGTTTTTGAAACAACATCTCCTCGATCAGGAACTGCTGAGCCTGCTGCGATTGTCGCGGCAGAACCTGGACGAAATGTGCCGTTTGAAAGACGAATTGGAGAATAAAGAGCATTCCTTGCGCTGGCACAGTCTGGAATTGCAGCGGAAGAACATGGAACTGCAGGAAATTTCTTTCACTGACGCGCTCACTGGAATCTGGAACCGCCGTTATCTCGAGGAGATCCTCACTTCGGAAGCGGGGCAGGTTCTACGCAATTACCAGGGAGCTCATTCCGGGGAAGTGCGCAAGATGGATCACCGCGATCTGATCTTCATCATGGTTGATATGGATTTCTTTAAAGAAGTGAATGATATTCATGGGCATCCGGCCGGCGATCGACTTCTGCAATTGGTGGCGCAGCGACTATCCACCGTGGTGCGAAAGTCCGATGTGCTGGTGCGGTGGGGCGGCGAAGAATTCCTGATCATGAGCCGTTCAGCGGATCCATCAGGCACGCCAGCTTTCTGCAGCCGCATCCTCGAAGTGATGTCGGCTGAGGCGTTCGATTTAGGTAACGGCGTCTCTGTCCGAAAGACCTGCTCGATCGGATGGGCCGCGTATCCGTGGTGCCGCACAGCATTCGAATCGCTTTGCGCGGAAGAAGTCGTCATTCTTGCCGATTCTGCGCTCTATCGGGCGAAGTCTCAGGGAAGGAATCAGGCGGTAGGAATCGTTCCGAGCGAGAATGTGAGTCAGAATTCGAGTGGCGTTGATCTGTCCTCTCTGCGCGAGGGGAATTCGTCTCTGGCCCGGATCGTGAGGACCGAGTGTCCTGAGCGAGCCGAGGGTCCAGATATCGGGTCGACCGCTCAGATTTCCACCGAAAAATTCACGATATAGTTTCTCGCACGAGATATCGGACAGTGATTGGGCGGCTGCGCTTGACCTCTACCTGCACGTTGACTACATTGAGTGTCCGGCTTAGTAGCCATTGAGGCATAAATCCTAATGAGCGTAAAACAGTCGTCGCGGAAAACCGGCCTTCGTCAAAAGGCCCAACTGATGTCGGCATCGGAAATCGAGCGGACCCTGGTGCGCCTGGCGTATGAGATTGTCGAGAAGAATGACGGAGTTTCTGGATTGGGACTCGTGGGAATTCGCCGGCGCGGCGTGCCCCTTGCGGAGCGCTTAGGCAAGATCATCACTCGAATTGAAGATGCGAAAGTTCCCGTGGGGACCTTGGACATCACTTTCTATCGCGACGACTTGTCGACGCTTGGTCCCAAACCTGTGGTGCAGGAAAAAGAGATTGGATTCGAAATCGAGGACAAAAACATCGTGCTCGTCGATGACGTGCTGTTCACTGGACGAACCACGCGGGCCGCTCTGGACGCGCTCTTTTCGCATGGCAGGCCTCGACGCGTTCAACTATGCGTACTGATCGATCGCGGACACCGCGAGATTCCTGTCGAAGCTACTTTTGTGGGACGGCATGTGCAGACGACGATGAACGAAGTCATCGAAGTCAAGCTGACCGAGATTGACGATGCGGAGAAGGTCTTGCTGATGGAGAGATGAGATCTCTAGGAAGTGAGAAAGGACGGTGGCTTGCGCCACCGTCCTTTTTCATTTGGAATGAATGACTCAGGCGATTCTTGTGCAGACCGCCTTGGTCTGAGTGTAGAGATTGAGCACGTCGTGCCCCATCTCCCGGCCCCATCCGGATTGCTTGTAGCCGCCGAAGGGCAACGCTGCGTCGAATATGTTGTAGCAGTTGATCCACACCGTTCCGGCGCGAAGTAGCTCCGCCGTGCGATGCGCCTTGCCGATGTCGCGCGTCCAGACAGCGGCGGCCAGACCGTAGTCGCTGTTATTGGCGCGTGGAATGAGTTCCTCCGGATCGGAGAAGGGCATAGCCGTGACCACCGGTCCGAAGATTTCTTCCTGCACGACTTTCATGTTTTCGGTTGTGTCGACCAGTACGGTGGGTTCGACGAAGTATCCGCGGTCGCCGGCCTTGCCGCCTCCGGCTACGGCTTTGGCGCCCTCGGAAAATCCTGATTCTAGATATCCGCAGACGCGGTTCAATTGCTCTTCTGAAACGAGCGGGCCCATCTGCGTGTCAGGTTCGAGACCGGAGCCAACCTTGATCTTCTTGGCTTGCGCGGCGACGCCCTCGACGACCTGGTCGTAGACGGACTTCTCCACGTACAGACGGGAGCCCGCACAGCAGCATTGGCCGTGATTGAAGAAGATCGCGCTCGCGGCGCCGGGAATCGCAGTATCGAGATCGGCGTCTTTGAACACGACGTTGGGAGATTTTCCGCCCAACTCCAAAGATACTTTCTTGAGATTGCCGGTGGCGGCCTGAACGATGAGCTTTCCGACTTCTGTCGATCCGGTGAAGGCGACTTTGTCAACGTCTGGATGAGCGGCGAGCGCGGCACCGGCAGTTTCGCCGTAGCCGGGAACAATGTTTACGACTCCATCGGGGAAACCGGCTTCCTGAATCAGTTCGCCGAGACGGAGCGCGGAGAGCGGAGTCTGCTCGGCGGGCTTGAGTACAACGGTGCAGCCGGTCGCCAGCGCCGGGCCGAGTTTCCAGGCTGCCATGAGCAGGGGGAAATTCCACGGGATGATTTGCCCAACAACTCCCACCGGCTCTCGCAATGTGTATGCGAGATATTTCGCGCCGGGTGTGTAGGGAACCGAGAGCGGGATCGTGTTGCCTTCAAGTTTGGTGGCCCATCCTGCCATGTAGCGGAAGAGATCCACGGCGAGAGGAACGTCGGCGGCTTTGGCGATGTTGAGCGGCTTGCCGTTGTCGAGTGATTCGATGTATCCGAATTCTTCTGTATGTTGTTCGAGCAGATCGGCGAGTTTCCAGATCAGGCGGCCGCGTTCGGAAGCGGTCATCTTGCGCCAGGGGCCGTTGTCGAAAGCCTTGCGCGCAGCCTTTACGGCTTGATCGATGTCGGCGCGATCACCCTCGGCAATCTGCGCGAGAACTTCGCCGGTTGCAGGATTATAGGTCGGGAAAGTTTTGCCGGATACGGCATCGATCCACTTTCCATTGATCATCATTTTTCGTGGTTTGTCGATGAACTCCGCGACTTGCGGATGAATCTGCGGAGAAACTGCGATGCCCATAGGTCCTCCTTGGTCAACGTGGACTTGAAAGAGAGATAAAGCCGGGCGAAAAAGATTGGCCTATCGTAGCTCTGGCCGTGAGTAAAAGCAACGAAGGCAGAACGAAACTTACTCTGCTATGCCAACGGCAATGCGGCTGAACTATTCTCCGTAAGGGACCCAGATGTTCTTGACCTGGGTGGCATGCTCGAGGAACCAGCGTCCTTCGGCGGTCTTCGGATCGAACCAATCAATTTCGCGGCCTTCATTGGTCCAGACCTGTTTGAGATTTCCAACGGACATCGCTTTCGCGGATGCCGCGGTGGTCTCGTCGCCATAACACCAGATGGCGTCAATGTCATCGTGTTCAGCCAGCGTCTTCAGCAGTTGCGAGATGTAGCCGGTAACGATGTTGACCGCGCCTCCGGGAAGGTCGCTGGTGTCGAAGAGTTGATAGAGATCGCCTGTGATGAGCGGATATTTTTCCGACGGAATCGCGACCACGGTATTTCCCGTGGCGATCACTGGCATGACGAGAGAGATGAATCCCAGCAGAGGCGTATCTGCCGGGCAGATGACGCCAACGGTGCCGATCGGTTCGTTCATAGCGATGGCGATGTTGCGAAACGGTGGATTGTGCACGGCGCCGTCGAATTTGTCGGCCCACGCTGCGTAAGAAAAGATCCGGCGGATGCTCGTGTCGAATTCCGCGCCGGCTTGTCTATCTCCGACTATTGCGGAGAGGCGTCGAACTACTTCATCGCGGCGAGATTCCAGATTCTCCGCGCAGTAATACAGGACCTGGGCGCGATTATGAGCAGTTGCCTTCGCCCAGCCCGTAGCTTTTCTGGCGGCTTCAACAGCATTGCGGATGTCTTTGCGGTTTCCGAGAGGCGCTTCGCCCAACAGGCGGCCATCGGCGTCGCGCACTTCCATGCTGTATCCGGAATCGGGACGCGCCTGCTTGCCGCCAATGTAGAGCTTCACGGTGCGGTCGATGGCGGGAGTGCTTGCTGCTGGAGCTTCCTCCTCCGGAGCGGTGCTGTGCGAACTCGATGCCGGTAGTGTGGGAGCGTGCTTGAACCACTTCGGCTCCATATATTCAAGCAGACCTTCTCTTCCGCCTTCACGGCCGTAGCCGCTTTCGCGATATCCTCCGAAGCCGCAGGCAGCGTCGAACAGGTTCGTGCAGTTGACCCAGACGACGCCGGCTTTAATCTGCGCCGCAACGTGAAGCGCAACGTTGATGTTCTCGCTCCACACGCAGGATGCCAGTCCGTAGATCGTGTTGTTCGCCAACTCGACGGCTTCTGTGGGAGTGCGGAACGTCATCGCGGCAAGTACGGGTCCGAAAATTTCCTGTTGCGCCACGATCGATGTGGGATGCACGTTGCTCAGGAGCGTCGGCGGATAATAGAGTCCGCGCGGAGGCAAGGCGACTTGCGGCTGCCAGCAGGTCGCTCCTTCTGCGACTCCCTGTGCCACCATGCGTTGAATGCGATCCAGTTGAACCTGTGCGACGATGGCGCCGATATCAATCGCTTTGTCGAGTGGGGGACCGATGCGGAGAGTGCTCATCCGGTCACGAATCTTTGAGATCAGCGCTTCCGCGATGCTCTCCTGCATCAACAGGCGCGAACCGGCGCAACAGACTTGCCCTTGATTGAACCAGATTCCGTCGACGAGTCCTTCAAGGGCGCTGTCGAGATCTGCGTCTTCGAAGATGATGAAGGGAGATTTCCCTCCGAGTTCGAGAGACAGACGCTTGTGAGTGGAGGCCGTGGCCCCGCGAATTGCGCGTCCGACTTCGGTCGATCCGGTGAACGCGATCTTGTCGATCTCCGGATGCTTCACGAGAGCTTCGCCGGTTCTGCCATCGCCGGTCACGATGTTGACGACGCCGGCGGGTAATCCGGCTTCCTGACAGAGTTCTGCAAAGGCCAGAGCTGTCAGTGGGGTGAACTCGGCGGGTTTCAATACAATTGTGTTGCCAGTTGCGAGTGCCGGTGCAATTTTCCACGCCAGCATCAGCAGGGGAAAATTCCACGGAATGATTTGTCCGACTACGCCACAGGGTTCGTAGTCGGGGAATTCCTGATCCAGCAGTTGGGCCCAGCCCGCGTGATAGTAGAAATGACGCGCCACCAGGGGAATATCGATATCGCGGCTTTCGCGGATTGGCTTGCCGTTGTCCATGGTCTCGAGGACGGCGAGCAACCGCGAATGTTTCTGCACGAGGCGCGCCAGCGCATATAAATAGCGTGCGCGAGCATGGGGAGTGAGAGCGCGCCAACCGGAAGAAGCTGCTTTTGCTGCTTGCACGGCAGTGTTAATGTCGGCAGGGCTGCCCTGAGCGATGCTCGCCAATTTCTCGCCGTTGGATGGGTCGAGCGTATCGAAGAATTCCCCCGCCGCTGGCGGCTGCCATTTGCCATTGATGAAGTGACTGAAGCGACGTGCGTGACGCTCGAGCCAAGTCTTGGCCTCTTTCGGATCCTCAGGCGCGGGACCATATTCCATGCTTACGAATTTTTCCGCGATGCTCATAGGTATCGATTACTCGTTCACACTTATGCGATCGGGTGGTGATAGTCGGCGGAATATCTGCCGGTCGCGTAGTACTCCAGTTGCCGCTCGATGTCTCCTAATAACCCACTCGCTCCGAAGCGAAACATCTCAGCTCGCAACCACGAGTCTCCGAGTTCCTCTTTCATCATCGAGAGCCAGTCTAACGATTGCTTTGCGGTTCGGATGCCGCCCGCGGGTTTGAATCCCACTGCCATCCCTGTTTGTTGAGCGTATTCTCGAATCGCGCGGACCATGACCAAGCTGACGGGGATGGTCGCGTTCGTCGCTTCCTTGCCGGTCGATGTCTTGATGAAGTCGGCACCGGCCATCATCGCGACCACGCTTGCGCGCGCTACGTTACGCAAAGTCAGAAGGTCGCCCGTTCCGAGGATCACTTTCATGTGAGCCGATCCGCAAGCCTGTTTGAATGCGGCGATCTCGTCATAGAGCGCCTGCCATCGGCCACCGAATACGTGGGCGCGTGTGATGACGACGTCGATTTCGTGAGCGCCGGCTTCGACGGATCGGCGAATTTCCGACACGCGTTCAGCGAGTGGGGAGAGTCCGGCCGGGAAGCCTGTTGAAACGGCGGCGACGTGGATTCCGCTTCCTTCCAGAGCTTGCAGAGCAGTTTCGACGAAGGTGTGATAGACGCAGACAGCGGCTACTTTAATTCCAAGCTTTTCGATGTGGAGTTTCTCGACGAGTTCCTGCTGGATGGGCTGCCGTGCCTTGGCGCAGAGACGGCGCGCGCGCTCGTCGGTGTCATCGCCGGAAAGGGTAGTGAGATCCATGCACGAGATAGCACGGAGCAGCCAGGCTGCTTGCCACTCCTTCTTCACGGTGCGGCGCGCGACTTGCGATTGTGCGCGCCGCTCAACTGCGCTGGTGTTTACGCGAACCTCCTGAACCCAATTCAGATCGAGCGGGATGCCGACATTGGCCAGGAGAGGACGGCCATTCAGCATGGCAATCGCGTGTGAGCGATATACGTCGCCGGAGGTTACGCGATTTTCCGAGTTCCCTACGAAGTTGGAATGCTCGTGATTCCCAGGCATTCAATCGGCCTTGTTGATACCCGCAGCGGCGGGCCAGTCTCTTGGGTTGCATTGTACGGCACGCAGTGCCGCAAGGCGAGTCGCAGCGGGAGAGTTCAGCGGAAACATTGTTGGGAGGAGAACAGGACGAGGCGGCAGGGTTTACAATGGCGCACGATTCTTTAGTCCCGGGCGATTCACTGGCATGGCGCGTTCCACAACTCGCAAAAATGAATCTACGTCGGGCGTTCGGCAAAAACTTGAGCGCGCGGCGAACAAGGTAATGAGAAATGCGCACGCTCCATACTCGAACTTTCATGTGGGCGCGGCAATTTTGCTCAGCAACGGAAAGATTTTCTCTGGATGCAACGTGGAGAATGCGTCTTACGGAATGACAAATTGCGCGGAGCGAACCGCAATTTTCTCCGCGGTTGCGGAACTGGGTCCGAAGATCGAGATTCAGGCGGTTGCCGTCACGAACGATCACGGAGTCGCCTGCTCACCGTGCGGTGCGTGCCGACAGGTGATTTACGAATTTGGGCCCGACGCGACAATTTATTTCCAAGGCGCCAACGGTCCCAAGCAGGCGCACATCACCGAACTGCTTCCTGAAGGATTTCGCCTCAAGTGAGCCCATCCATCGCCACTTCCAAAACATTCCGCGCCATTGATGTCATTCGCAAAAAGCGCGACGCGATCGAGCTTTCGCAAGAAGAGATCGAGGGCCTGGTCAACGCGTACACGAAAGGCGAGATTCCGGATTATCAAGTTTCCGCATGGCTTATGGCGGTTGTTCTGCGGGGGATGACGCGTCCGGAAACTGCGGCATTGACGGATGCCATGCTGCGCTCAGGAGAGGTCCTCGATCTTTCGGATCTGACAGCGAGAAAGGTTGATAAGCACTCCACCGGCGGAGTGGGCGATAAAACGTCGCTCGTGCTCGCTCCGTTGGTGGCGGCAGCCGGCATCGCGGTGCCGATGATCAGTGGACGGGGGCTCGGACACACGGGCGGGACGCTCGACAAACTGGAAGCAATTCCCGGATTCAATGTGAATCTGCCGGTCGCGGAGTTTCGCCGACTGCTTCAAGTTTGCGGTTGCGCAATGATCGGTCAGACTGCGGAGATTGCTCCGGCAGACCGGAAGCTCTACGCACTGCGGGACGTCACAGGCACGGTTGAGAGCCCATATCTCATCTGCGCATCGATCATGAGCAAGAAGTTGGCGGAGGGGATAGACGCGCTCGTGCTCGACGTCAAGACCGGCTCGGGCGCGTTCATGAAAAATGAGAAAGACGCCGCGTTTCTTGCCGAGTTGATGGTCGAAACCGGCGAGCGGATGGGCAAGCAAGTTGTGGCGCTGATTACCGATATGGATCAGCCACTCGGAAATATGATTGGCAACGCGCTTGAGGTGGTTGAAGTCATCGAGGTTCTGAAGGGCGGCGGGCCGGACGACTTGAAGGATCTTTGTCTCGAACTTGCCGGGTGGATGCTGCATCTGGGCGGGGTAAGTAAAAACGTCGATGACGGTAAGAAGCATAGTGCGGAGCTGATCGCTTCCGGTGCGGCGCTAGAAAAATTCCGGAAAATGGTCGAACTGCAGGGTGGCGATGCTCGCGTTGTCGACGATGCGAGCCGGCTTCCACGGTCCCGCCAGACGATGCAGGTTGCGAGTGCGAAGGCTGGATATGTCAGCTCGATGCAATGCGAACAGATCGGAACGGCGTGCGTGATTCTGGGCGGTGGGCGCGAACGTAAGGAAGACTCGGTCGATCCTGGGGTGGGGATCGTGCTGCACAAGAAAGTCGGCGATCGAGTCAGTGTTGGCGAGGCGATTGCCACCATCCACTACAACGACGAGTTACGCTGTGAACGGGCACATAGCTTGATTTCCCAAAGCTGCCAGATCGGGGACGTCGCGCCGCAGCGGAGGCCGTTGATTCACAGAGTAATCCGCAGGTCATAAGCGCGGGGAGCGAATGGAATGGGACGATTTACTGGAATTCTGGGACTGCTGACGATGCTCGGACTGGCCTTCATCTTCTCGACGAATCGCCGCGCGATCCGAGTCAAGACGGTCGCGTGGGGGTTGGGCCTGCAGATTGCTTTCGCTATTTTCGTGCTTCGCGTAGAGATTGGACGGCGAATATTTCAGGTGATTGGCGACGCCGCGAACCGCGTTCTCGCCTACTCGTTTGCCGGATCGGAATTTCTCTTCGGTCCCCTCGGCAAGCAGAATTCAAATATCGGATTTGTGTTCGCTTTTCAAGTCCTGCCGGTCGTCATTTTCATTTGCGCGCTGTTCGCGATTCTGTATCACTACGGCATCATGCAACTCATCATTCGTGTCGCTGCATGGGCGATGACGCGTTTCATGGGCGCGAGCGGCGCCGAGTCGCTCAACGTCGCTGCAAGTATTTTTATGGGGCAGACGGAAGCGCCGGTGACCATTCGTCCGTTCCTGCCTGATTTGACGCATTCTGAGCTGATGACGGTGATGACCAGCGGCATGGCGCACGTGTCGGGCTCGATCATGGCGGCGTACTTCGCCTTTGGCGCGGAGCCGCGGCACGTGCTAAGCGCGGTCATCATGACTGCACCAGGCACAATTCTGATTTCGAAGATGCTTGTGCCGGAAACCGAGAAGCCCAAGACGGCTGGACAGGTTGTAATGAGCCAGGATGAAGCCGAAAAAGAAAAACATGAGAACCTTCTCGGCGCGATCGCACGCGGCACGAGCGACGGACTGCACATGGCACTCAACATCGGGGCAATGTTGATCGCATTTCTTGCGCTCGTTGCCCTGGTTGATGGAATCATGGGCGGCATTCATCACCATTTCGGCTGGTTTCCTGTGAGCATGGAAAGCGTGCTCGGAGTCATATTTGCGCCGGTGGCGTGGCTCATCGGAATTCCATGGCATAACTGCACGGCGATCGGCAATCTGCTCGGCACGCGCATGGTACTGAATGAACTCGTCGCCTTCTCGATGCTTGGGCCGCAGAGAGCGACGCTCGATCCGCGGTCGTTTACGATCGCAACGTTCGCGTTGTGTGGTTTCGCGAATTTCAGTTCGATTGGAATTCAGATTGGCGGAATCGGAGCGTTGGCGCCGAATAAACGAGGCGAGTTAGCGCGGCTTGGCTTCCGCGCCATGCTTGCAGGGACGATGGCGAATCTGATGTCTGCTTCGATCGCGGGCATGCTGCTGTAGAGTCTTTATTTCAAATCAAAATAAGGAAGTTTTTCCATGAGACAACTGATCGTGGTGTGCGCATTTCTTCTTTCCACGCTTGCAAGCGCCATTGCTGCTACGCCGCAGCGAGTAATCATCGATACTGACCCCGGCATTGACGATGCCATGGCGATTCTACTGGCGCTGAATTCGCCGGAATTGAAAGTTGAGGCGCTCACTGTTGTCCCAGGAAATGTGGAGGCCAAACAAGGCCTGGAGAATGCGTTGAAAATCGTTTCGCTCGCGAACCGGTGCGATGTGATCGTGGCCGGCGGCGCTCAGCATCCTCTCAATCAGAAACTGATCACGGCGCAATACTGGCACGGGCCGAATGGACTGGCGGGAGTGGAATTGCCGGCTTCAAAGTGCAAGGCGGACTCCCGGTTCGGGCCGGACCTCATCATCGAGATGGTCCACAAGTATCCACATGAGGTCACTTTGATTCCGGTTGGTCCGCTCACGAATATTGCGCTTGCGGTTTCGAAGGATCCATCGATTGTGCCGCTGGTCAAAGATATTGTGATCATGGGCGGATCGATCAGCGGCGGAAATGTCGACGGCGCAGCGGAAGCGAATATCTATAACGATCCGGAAGCCGCATCGATCGTGTTCAAAGCCGGGTGGATGGTCACGATGATCGGATCCGATGTTGGTGAGAAGACTTTGATGATGCGGAGTCACCTCGCCGAATTGCAATCGCAGCACGGACCTGAGAGCGACTTCGTCGCGAAGCTTGCGGATTATTACCTAACACGATCGGAAAAGAGCGGCTATCAGGGTGCGGCAATGTATGATCCGCTGGCCGTGGCAACAGTGATCAATCCTGCACTGGTTACGCTCAAAGACATGCACGTCGACGTAGAAACGAAGGGGGAGTTCACGCGCGGGGAAACGGTCGCCAACCGCATGGGCTACGACGAGACAAATGTGCTCCACGGCGATCACTATGAGATCGACGGCTTGACTCCATTGACCGCGAATGCGCGTGTGTGCCTGGCCTCGAATGCTGAGGGATTTTTGAAACTGTTTGTCAGCCGGCTGAAGGGAAAGTAAATCAGCCGTTCGCGCGCGCGACTAAAAGAATCGCCAATCCGTAGAAGACGAACATGAACGTCAGGTAGATCTTTGCGTTGGAGCGTGCGCCCTTGAACTCGTTCCACGCAAAAATGCCCCAAAGTGCTCCGACCATGGGCGCTGATTGCCCGATGGCATAGGAGATTGCGAATCCGGTCGCTTTTCCTGCGACGACATTGAAAACAGTGCCGATCCCCCAGATGACTCCGCCGAGCAGCCCAAGCAAATGTCCAGAGCGCGGGCCGCTGAAAAATCCTGCGAACCCGACCGGCTCTCCGGCGAGTGGACGCTTCATGAAATAAATGTTCCACACGAAGCACGAGAGCAGAGCTCCAAAGCATAGAAAGACGCAAGAACTGTATGGAGTCAAAGCGTGGCCGCGAGTTGTGCCGTAGGTCGTGAACGGGCTCCAGAGTCCCATCAGCACGCCGGAGACGATGCAGATCACGATGCTCTTACGTGAAGCGGCGTGGGCTCCGGGAAGGCTACCGAATGCTTTGCCGTCAAGGATCACAGCGATTAGCGCACACGCCACTCCGGTAGAGAGATAGAGGAGGCTGCCCGTGGGTTGCAGGATGTAGTTCAAAACCGTTCCGACTACGAGCGCAATTCCAATGGAAACCGGCAACGCAACTGCGAGCCCAGCCATGTCGATCGCGGCGACGAGAAGAAGATTCGCGAGATTAAAAATTGCGCCTCCGACCATGGTGGAAAGAATGTCCTTTCCGTCGGCAGATTGCACGTTCGGCAGAAAACTCGAAGCATCGTGCCCCATGCTTCCCATGGTGAAGGCAAGAACGAGCGAGATCAGGAAAATGCCGATGGAGTAATCCCAATAGAAAAGCTCGAAGCGGTAATTCTTGACGCCCTTGTACGTGTTGGCCCACGAACCCCAGCAGATCGCACTTGAAATCATCATCAACAGCGCAACCGTAAATGTTGCCGGTGTGAACATTGATCCCCCCGGAAAACGAGTAACTCTACACTTCTTCGGGAAGAGTCACAAGTAGTCTGGTGCGGTCTCTGCGGTTCTGCGCTCTGCTATTCTTACGCGCATGCGACGGACCTTTCTGATCGATACCGACACCGCTTCCGACGATGCAGTCGCTCTGATTATGGCTCTGCGCGCGCCGGACGTGCGCGTTGCCGCGATCACGGTTGTTGCGGGAAATGTCGATGTTCATCAGGCCACCCGGAACGCGCTCTATACGGTCGAACTCTGCGGAGGCTCTGTGCCGGTGTATTCCGGGGCAGAGAAGCCTCTGGTCCGCGTCTATGAAAACGCAACCTGGTTTCACGGACGCGACGGACTTGGGGATCACAACTATCCGGTACCTCACCTGAAACCGCAGACCGGACATGCAGTCGATGCCATCATCGAAACGATTGAGGCGAATCCCGGGCTTGTTTTGATCACACTGGGCCCGTTGACGAACGTTGCACTTGCCGTCTCGCGTAAGCCGGAAATTGTGTCAAAGGTCAGCCGCTGCGTGATGATGGGAGGCGCACCCTGCTGCGAGGGAAACGTCACTCCAGCCGCGGAATACAACATCTGGGTTGATCCGGAAGCGGCGAGCATTGTGATGGGCAGCGGCTTGCCTATCGAGTTGATTGGTTGGCACCTATGCCGCGGCGGAGCAGTGTTGAATGGCCGCGATATCGAGCAGGTCGAAGCATTCAATACCAAGCTTGCTCACTTCGCCATCGAGTGCAACCGTCATGCGCGACGAGCGCTGAAGGTGCAAACGGGTGAGGATGGGATATGCCTTCCTGATCCGGTTGCGATGTGTGTCGCGCTCGACCCGAGTGTGGGGACGGACTGGAGCGAGCACTACGTTGAAGTGGAAACGCAGAGTGAATTGACGCGCGGGATGACGGTCGTCGATCGCCTGAACGTAGCAGAAGACGAGCGCAATCGCAGCACATGGGATCCAGCAATCAGCAGTGGACACAAAGTGAAAGTGTGCTGGCAGATCGATAACAAGCGCTGGAAAGAGGCGCTGTATCGATCTTTGGGGTGACCGCTATCCGTTGACTTGCTGATATGTCGAGCGACGCAGGAATTCTCCCTGGCCTGGTCTGCCAAGAAATTTGTCGTGATCGATTACTACTTTGCCGCGTGACAAGACTACATCCGGCATGCCCGTGACCGGAATTCCTTCGAACATCGAGTAATCCACGCGCATGTGATGTGTCTTCGCGCTGATCGTGTGCTTTCGATTCGGATCGAAGATGACCAGGTCGGCGTCGCTGCCGACGGCGATCGTGCCTTTCCGCGGATAGAGTCCGAACAGCTTCGCGGGAGTGGTCGATACGAGTTCGACGAAACGGTTGACGCTGAAGCGTCCGCCGGCGACTCCGCCGGAATAGATCAGGCTCATGCGGTGTTCGACGCCGGGCCCACCGTTCGGGATCTTCGTGAAGTCGTCACGTCCCAATTCTTTCTGCTCCTTGAAGCAGAATGGGCAGTGATCGGTTGAGACCACTTGCAGATGATCGCGCTTCAGGCCGTTCCAGAGTTTTTCTTGATGCCACTTTTCTCTCAGCGGCGGGGTGAAAACGTACTTGGCTCCTTCGAATCCGGGAGCGTCAAAGTTTTCGATTGAGAGATACAAGTATTGCGGGCACGTTTCAGCGTAGACGGGAAGCCCACGGTCGCGGGCTTCGCGGACTTTTTCAAGCGCATCGTTGCAGCTGAGATGGACGATGTAGATGGGAGCTCCCGCCATCTCGGCGAGCGCGATTGCGCGGGCTGTTGCCTCGGCTTCGGCCGTAGTTGGCCGCGTTAGAGCGTGATATTTCGGCGCTTTCTTTCCTTCGGCCAGCGCTTGCTGCACGATAACGTCTATCGCGCTTCCGTTCTCAGCATGCATGCAGACGAGGCCGCCGTTCTTCGATGCTGTTTGCAGCGCTTTGAAAATGCTTCCATCGTCGAGCATGAACACGCCGGGATATGCCATGAACAGCTTGAAGCTGGTGACTCCTTCATGGACTAGATCGTTCATTTCGGAAAGTTGACCGCCGGAAACGTCCGTAACAATACAGTGGAACGCATAATCGCAGACGGCCTTGCTCGAGGCTTTGCCCATCCATGTGTCGAACGCATGGCGGAGTTTCTGGCCTTTGTATTGAATGGCGAAATCGATAAGAGTGGTCGTTCCGCCGAAAGCGGCGGCGCGTGTGCCCGTTTCAAAATCGTCGGCGCTCGTCGTTCCGCCGAAAGGCATGTCGAGGTGGGTGTGAACATCGATGCCGCCGGGCAGCACCAGTCTGCCGCTCGCATCCAAGACCTTGGAGGTATTCTGCACGGGAAGGTCGCTGCCGATCGCAGCGATCTTGCCACCGCTGATTGCGACGTCTGCCTTGTAAGTGTCCGTTGCGGTGACGACCGAACCATTTTGAATGACCGTGTCGAAGCCCATGCAACCTCCCGCGTTGTCAGAGTAGGAAGGAAATTATGCTACACTGCCGCCCTTTAAGTTCTCACAACCGCTTCCTGTAGTACTTCACGAAGGGGACCAGCCATGCAATTCGGGATCACGATAAAGCCTGATATTTCGGTCGAACGCATTGTGGGCCTAACCCGGCAGGCTGAGAGCGCTGGGTTTGAGTATGGCTGGATTTTCGATTCGCACGTGTTGTGGAAGGAGCCGTATCCGCTGCTCACGCTGATGGCGGCGAACACGAAACGGATGCACCTCGGAACCTGCGTGACGAATCCAGCGACACGTGATCTCACGGTGACCGCCAGCCTGTTCGCAACGCTAAATCTGATTTCCGGCGGACGCATGGAACTTGGCATCGGACGCGGCGACAGTTCAAGGCGCGTGTTGGGGAAGAAGCCGGTGAGTTGGTCGCAACTGGAATCTGCAGTGAAAGAATTCCGCGATCTGACTTCGGGCAAAGAAGTTCAACACGACGGGCAGCCGGCTCGGCTAACGTGGGCGAAGGAGTCCCCCCGGGTCTGGATTGCAGGCTACGGCCCCAAGGTTCTGCACATGGCCGGCCGCGTTGCGGATGGAATCATCTTGCAATTCGCAGATCCGGCATTGATCGAGTGGTGCCTAGGATTCGTGAAGGAAGGCGCTCGAGCAGCGGGCCGTGATCCGCGAAAAATCGAAGTGATGGCAGCCGCGCCAGTGTGGGTTTCTTCCGATCTAAACGCCGCGCGAGAACGCGTTCGCTGGTTCCCAGCGTTGGTGTCGAACCATGTGATGGATCTCATCCGGCAGTACAAGCCGGAAGATCTTCCTCCCGCGCTGACGTCGTATGTGCAGGAGCGCGGCCACTACGATTACCAGCATCATTGTGAGGTCGACAGCAACAATGCAGATTTCGTGTCGGACGAAGTCGTCGATCGATTTTCGCTGATCGGACCTGCGGAGGCGCATCAGAAGAAGCTGCGGGATCTAGCTGCGGCGGGGGTCACGCAATTCAATATTTACCTGATGTGCGGCGATGAGGAGGAATCGCTGGAGACGTATCGCCGCGATGTTCTACCCAGTTTTCTGAAATCGGCTAAGTCGTAGCGGCTATGGCGTTTCAGTCATCAAAGAGCCTGCCTTTTGAAATCGCATTAGCGCGTAGTACGCGATGAACGACACGGCGAATCCGACAAACCATGAGTAGTCGTACAACGCACTTACTGACGGGGCAGCAAGTCCCACTAGCGCGGTCCCCGCGCCGAGAGCCAAGGCGGCCACCGCGCGCCAGTTGAATCCGCCGGAATATTCGTAGAGTCCTCCCCGAAGATATAGATCATCGAGTTGCAACTCGCGATTTCGGATGATGAAGTAATCGCAGATCATGATTCCGGCGACGGGCCCGAGGAAGGCTGCATATCCGCCGAGCCATCCCAGAATGAACGTTCGATAGTTTGCCAGCAATTTCCACGGCATCATCGCCACGCCCATGAAGCAGGTGATAATTCCTCCGGTGCGGAAGTTAATGCGCCGCGGCCACAGGTTCGAAAAGTCGTTTGCCGGCGAAACTACGTTTGCGCCGATGTTCACGTTGAGGGTCGCAAGCAGAATTGCTACTAGCGAGATCACCACTGCGACGGGAGAATGAAAGCGACTGAGGAGTTGGACCGGATCCCAAATCGCCGTACCGTAAATCACCACCGTTGCCGAAGTCACGACAATTCCGACGAACGCATACAGCGTCATCGTGGTCGGCAAAGCGAGCGCCTGGCCGATGACTTGCTCGCGCTGATTTCGCGAAAAGCGCGTGAAGTCGGGGATGTTCAGCGAGACGGTGGCCCAGAATCCGACAGTTCCATTCAGCGCGGGAATCAGAAATTTGAGGAAGGAAGGAAAGCTCGTGAATTTGGAAGGGACGGAAAGCATCGGGCCGAATCCACCTGCCGCGTGATACGCCCATCCCAACAGGAGCAATCCGACTCCCAGCAGAATTGGTGCGCTGATGCCTTGCAGGATGCGGATGTATTCGATTCCTTTGATCACAACTGCCAGATTGATTAGCCAGAACGCGATGAAACAAATCGCTGCGCCGTAAGGAAAGTTCTTCCAGGCGGGAAACAGCGTCGCGAGCAGGGTGCTGATCGCTTCTCCGCCGATCCAGGCCTGAATGCCGAACCATCCGCATGCGACTAGTGCGCGCAGCACCGCTGCGACGTTCGCGCCCAGTACCCCGAACGATGCACGAGCCAGAACTGGGAAGGGAATTCCGTACTTCGCGCCAGGATGCGAATTCAGCAGCATCGGCACAAGCACGATTACGTTGCCGATGAAAATTGTGGCGACGGCCTGCTTCCAGTTCATTCCTCCCTGAATCAGGCTCGCAGCGAGCATGTAGGTGAGGATGTTCACCGACATCGAGATCCAGAGCGCGGCGAAGTTATACGTTCCCCAATGCCGCTGTTCTGGAGTTGCGGGCGCGAGATCGCGGTTGTAGAGCGGACTGGATTGAACGCGCGAGCTGAGCTGGCCGGTTGCTGTCATCGACGAGTGTGATTTGTGCTGAAATTTAATCAGCGGCAGCTGCGGTTGTGCTTTGTGCCGTCAGCGCTCCGTAGCTCTCTGGCCTGCGATCGCGGAAGAACTGCCAGACCTTCCGGACTTCGGCAATCATGTCGAGATCGAGGTCGGCGACGACGACTTCGTCTTTGTCGCGGCTTGCCTGGGCAATGATTTTTCCGCGCGGATTGCAGAAGTAGCTCTTGCCATAGAATTCGCCGATGCTCCATGGTTTCTCGGTTCCGACGCGATTGATCGCGCCGACAAAGTAGCCATTCGCGACGGCATGAGCGGGCTGTTCGAGTTCCCAGAGATATTCAGAGAGCCCAGCGACGGTCGCTGAAGGATTGAACACGATTTCGGCACCGTTTAGTCCGAGGATGCGCGCGCCTTCCGGAAAATGACGGTCGTAACAGATGTAGACGCCAACGCGGGCGTACTTCGTTTCGAAGACTGGATACCCGAGATCGCCGGGAGTGAAGTAGAACTTCTCCCAGAACCCGGGATGGCAGTGCGGAATGTGGTGCTTGCGATATTTGCCGAGGTAACGTCCGTCGGCGTCAATCACCGCCGCCGTGTTGAAATAAACGCCCGGCATGTGCTCTTCATAAACTGGAACTACGATTACCATCTTGTGCTTCGCGGCAACTTTCTGCATGAGTTGAGTCGTCGGGCCATCTGGCACGCGCTCGGTCAATTCGTACCAGCGCGCATTTTGCTCGGCGCAGAAGTAGGGTCCGTAGAAAAGTTCCTGCAGGCAGAGAATCTGCGTCTTCTTTCGCACCGCTTGATCGATCAGCTTCATGTGCTTGTCAAGCATTGCCTTGCGGATTTGTGCGAGGGGACGTTCGGTGCTGATGGCGTTGCTGGCCTGGATCAGAGCGCAGCGGACAATGCGGGGCATGGGGTCCTCCAACTCAACTGTCGAGGAACGAACTATAGCAGAATCGGTGCCGCGGGCTCATCAGTCGCGGGGCTGTGAGCGCGTCGTTGACAGTCCGCATCCGCGCTGAATAGACTCGCCCTTCGTTCAACTCACGGAGACGAAAACGATCATGGCAAAGCGGCCTCGAATTGCGGTGGTAGGCAGCGCGAATATCGACCTCACGACATTTACGAATCAGTTCCCCAAGCCCGGCGAGACGATCTTCGGGCAGAAGTTCGATCTTGGATTCGGCGGCAAGGGCGCGAACCAGGCTGTGGCTGCGCGCCTGTGCGGCGCGGAAGTGTTCATGGTGGCCCGAGTAGGCAGCGATCTGTTCGGTCCTGCGACGATTGAGAATTTCCGAAAGCAGGGAATTGATCCGACGCACGTGAAGCAGGTCGAGGGTCTCTCGAGCGGCGTGGCGCCAATCTTTGTGGACCCGAACGGACAGAATCGGATCCTCGTGGTGAAGGGAGCGAATGACGCGCTGAAGCCAGCCGACGTCGATGCCGCCGCCGAGATGCTGAAGTCCGTTGACTGCATTGTGCTGCAGTTCGAGATTCCGGTGGAGACCGTGTATTACACAATTGACTTTGCTCGGCGGAACGGAATCCGATGCATTCTGAATCCTGCACCCGCGCATCCGGTCGATATGGCGGCCCTGAAGGATCTGGACTACTTTGTCCCCAATGAGAGCGAGGCGGAGACGATCACGGGCTCGCCAGTGAAGACAGTTGACGATGCGAAAAAGTGCGCGGAGAGGTTGGTAGGCGGCGGTATTCGGCGCGTGATTATGACGCTCGGAGCGAAAGGATCTCTTCTTGCGACACGGGAAGGATACGAGCATGTACCAGCTTTTCCGGTGAAGAGCATCGACAGCACCGGAGCGGGAGATGCATTCATCGGCAGCTTTGCCGTTTTTCTCGGAGAGGGCGTCGCAGAACGCGAGGCGGTTCGCCGCGCCAATCTGTATGCCGGCCTGTCCACAACTGGGATTGGCACTCAAAAATCGTTTTTCGACCGCGCGCGTTTCGATGCGGAGTGGTCCGCTCGCGCGTGAAACGCCCTGCCGAATCGTTTCGGTTGCACAAAATGTTAGGCACAGCGTTGTTTCGATCCAGATTTTCCACCGCGAAACCTCTTGACTAACCTGTGAGCGGCAATTTATAAGCCGAGTCTGCGGTCGGGTAGACCTCCCAACTTTTAAGGGGAAGGGGGAGGGTCTTTTTCTTTTCCGGGGCAGACCGCCGAAAGGGGCACTACAAAATGCCAGGCAAGAGGAATCTCTTGGTGTGGTATTGCTGCGCGTTGGTGGTTCTGTTGAGCCCGCTTGCGTTTGGACAGGCGACCGGCAGTTTTGCAGGCACGGTCTCAGATAATTCTGGAGCAGTCGTGGCCGGCGCCAAGGTTACGATCACCGCTCAGGCGACAAACACTTCGCGTCAGACAGTTACGGACGATTCGGGACATTACCTTGTTCCTCTACTCAGCGCCGCAGATTATTCCATCAGAGTCGAAGCCCCCGGCTTTAAGGTGTCTGAGACGAAAGATGTCCGCCTTCAGATTGACGAGCACCGCGAACTCGATTTCAAACTGGTGCCGGCTTCCGTCACAACGAGCGTCGAAGTGAATGCGACAGAAGTCGCGGTGCAAACGACGAACCCGACCCTGGGTCAGGTCATCACGTCACAGCAAGTGGCAGAGTTGCCGCTCAACGGTCGCGATTTCGTGCAGCTTGCAACTTTGACTCCGGGCGTTACCCAGGAAACGAATCCGAACAGTTTCTTCAACGGAGGCCCGAGCAGCGAAGTGTCGGCTCGCGGAACTTATTCGCTTTCTGTGGGCGGGTCTCGGGCTCAAAGCACAGATTGGCTGCTTGATGGAGTCGATAATAACGAGCTAACAGCGGGGGGCATCGCAATCCTACCTTCGATCGATGCGATCAACGAGTTCAAGGTTCTTACCTACAACTACTCAGCGGAATGGGGCACCCGTGCGGGTCCGACTGTCCTGGTTACTACCAAGTCCGGATCCAATCAGTGGCATGGGTCGTTGTTTGAATTCTTCCGAAATACCAAGCTGGACGCGCATACCTATTCGTTTGGCCTCTCGACTCCTAAAGAGCAGTTCAATCTCAATCAGTTCGGCGGCTCGTTCGGTGGCCCAATTCAGAAGGACAAGACATTTTTCTTCATCGATTACCAGGCGAAACGGCAGCGGCATGGAATTCCATTTACTGGGGTGATACCGACTGCGGCGATGATGGGAGGCGACTTTACCGACGACCCATTCGGCAATCCCCGTCCCGGCGTATTCGACGGCAGCGCGAACAAAGACGGGTTTACCGATCTGGTCAACCCGTACACTGGTACTCCATTTCAGTGTGACGGCTCTGGGAATCCACTGGCGACCGCTGACGGAACTCAGAGCGGCGGAGTTTTCTGTAACAAGATTCCGACTGCTTTGGCCGGAAGTGGGGGTATGGCGGATCCAGCAGGTCTTGCCATGATCAGGCTGTATCCGCAAAGCAACACGAGTTCAGCGGCGCTCGGATTCAATTACCAGAACACTCCGGTTAGGAAGTTGAACGAAGGTGAGTTTGACGTTCGCCTTGACCACACATTCTCAAGCAGAGATTCAGCTTTTGCTCGTTTTAGCTATGACCAGGCATTTTCGTTTGTTCCTGGAGGGTCTCCGGGATTTGCGGAACAAGGAGCATTCGCCAGCACGCAGGACATCACCAATCATGGGAGAAACGTTGCAGTTTCTGAACAGCATCTCTTCTCTGCGAATACCATCAACCAGTTCACCGCAGGTTTTAATCGCATCTTCAACCATATCTCGTCTTTTGGAACCGGCAGTTGCGAAGCCGCGAAGCTAGGAATTCAGGGAGCAGATTTGGGAGGTGCATGTAACAGCATCACCGGATATCCAGCGAGCCTGAATCAATCCACGAAAGACTGCGTCGGATGCGGACTGAGTTCAACGCAACTGACGGGTTATTGGTCTGTCGGTGATCGAGGATTCTCCCCGTTTCAAGGAGGAACCAACGTCTATTCTGCGTCGGATGCTCTGGATATTATTCGCGGGCGGCATCACGTAACGATCGGGGCGGGAGTTCGCGCCAATCAGATGAATGTCCTCACCAATGGATTTGGTGACGGCTTCTTCCTGATGTTTGGGGGAGGCGGCTCGTTTACAGGCGACAATGCTGCTGATCTTTTACTGGGGCAGGTGGGTGGTGCCATTCACGACCAAACTTTCCTTGGCGCCACCACGGGGCGGCGCTGGAAAATGTTTCGTCCGTTTGTAGAAGACGAGTGGCGGGTGGCAGACAATCTCACACTGAGCCTTGGCCTGGCATGGTCGCTAACTACTCCTATCAGCGAGGCGGCAGGCCGTCAGGCGAATTTCGACTTCAAGACCGGAAACTACTTAGTCGCTGGGCCGGCCCCCGGAATCACCGGCTGTACAAACTGCATTCGTTCCAGCGGGAGCGTTGGTGTGCAATTCGACAAGACGGCATTCGAACCCCGCATCGGAATTGCATGGAAACCATTCGGTAACCCCAACACGGCTATTCGCGCAGGCTATGCGATCTATCACGATTCCGCGTGGAGCCAGGGTGCTCAAGGTCTGTGGCAAAATCCTCCGTACTATGCGGAAGTGGACAATTTCAACTACTTCCCGGGTAACCCGTGCCCGTACGCGAATTCGTTGGCGGCATCTCCGCAAAATTGCGGACTGCAGCTCAGCTTCCTCCAGCCGAATCTTTCACCGATTCTTGCGCCTCCGAACCCGGATAGCTTTACCGGGACGATTCAGTCGCAAAACCTGAATTTCAAACAAGGCATGGTGCAGCAGTTCAATGTGAACGTCGAGCACCAGTTTGCAGGCCAGCTTGTAGTAACAGCCGGTTATGCCGGATCGCGCAGTTCACATATCTTGGTCGATGGTCTTAACGAAAACGTCGGGTCGCCAGCGCAGTGCTTCTTGACACCCGCTGACCCCGGCTATGATGCGAACTACAGCCTCGGATGCGATCCTGGGCACACGGGACATTTCGCGCCATATGGCCTGTTCACCACTGTTGCGAACAACAATGATATCGGCCGGGCTCGCTACGATTCGATTGAAGTGAAAGGCGAAAAAAATGCGAGCCACGGGTTGTATGCCCTTTTGAGCTACACGTATTCTCGCACTTTTGACTCGGGGTTCCCCGACGGCCTCGGTACTCTGCCCGGCGCCATGTATTGGCCATTGCCAGGAGCTCAGAAGCTAGACTGGAGCCTCTCGCAAATCAATTTAAATAATCAGTTCACGGCGAGCGTGCTCTACGACTTGCCGTTCGGGAAAGGCAAACAGTTTGGCAGCGATTGGAGCAGTGCAACCAACGCAGTATTGGGGAACTGGAAACTGAATGTCATTGAGAAGGCAACTTCAGGTTTCCCGCTATTTGTCGTCGCGAGCAACAATGGGAACTTCAGCGGTTCGGGCGTCAATTTTATGTGGAATGGCAACAGCCTCAACCGCCCCAACGAAGTTGGTAACCCGAACGTAGGTGGCGCCGTGGCGGCGAATCCGACTTGTTCTGCTCCCGCCACTGTGCACACTCTGCAACACTGGTTTAATCCGTGTGCCTTTGTGGAAGCTCCGGCAGGAGAACTCGGTAATGCGCCGCGTGCGCCAATGTATGGGCCACGCTTTGTAAACACCGATTTTTCGGTGATCAAAGATATCCCTCTTGCGTTCCGCGAAGGAACTTATCTGCAGTTCCGCGCCGAATTTTTCAATCTGTTCAACCATCCACACTTCTACTTGCCCGGGACGAGCGCAAGTTCGATGCAAGATATCGACAGCCCGAGCAGCTTCGGCGTGGTTAACGCAACGTTAAACGATCCGCGCTTTATACAGTTGGCGTTGAAAGTGATCTTCTAGTCGCAACATTGACGTTTTATTCTTCGGGGCAGACGGGCATCGCCTGTTCTGCCCTTGATTTTTGTAGGGCTGAATCATGGGAGGAACATGCAACGTATCCGGCGAGTTGTTCTGGCAATTCTGTTCGCAGGTCTTGTTTTCACCTCTGCAGCGGCGCAGAAAATCAAGGTCATCGTCGATCAGGACGCTCGCGGCCCTGGAACCAGCGACCAGCAGGCGATCCTGGTCTTTCTTCAGTCTGAAAAATTCGACGTGTTGGGCATCACTACTGTTAGCGGAGATCAATGGGTTAAGGAAGAAACGCAGCACGTCCTCCGGTTGCTTGAGATTGCGGATCGCACCGACGTCCCCGTGTACGAAGGGGCGGAGTATCCGCTGATCAATTCCAAGGAAGAGTCTGAACGATGGGAAGCCATGTACGGCAAGCTGGAGTACAAGGGTTGTTGGACCGACAAGTTCAGGGCGAATCGCTCGATCATTTATGAAATGCCTTACCACGAACCGAACGTCGTGCCGCCGTTGCCCGAGGGCGAACCGCATCTGGAAGAGCATCCTGGAACCGCAGCGCAATTCATCATTCAGATGGTGCACAAGTATCCGCATGAAGTTGTGCTGTGGGCGGGAGGCCCGCTCACGAATTATGCGCTGGCGCTGAAACTGGATCCGTCGGTTGCCACTCTGGCAAAAGAATTCGTGCTGATGGGCGGAGGGCTGTATGCAGACAGGGGCGCGATCGATAAGGGCGCAATCAACGCGCGGCGCGAATTCAACTGGTGGTTCGATCCTGAGGCGGCCCGAATCGTGTTGCGGGCGCCATGGAAGAAATTGACCATCACGCCGATCGATATTTCCGTGAAGACTCGCTACACCACTGAAATGAAAGCGGAGATCGCCAAGGCGAATACTCCGATCACGCAATATCTGGACAAGTATTCGCTGCCTGGCTACATGTGGGACGAGATCGCCGGTATCGCCATCATTGATCCCTCAATTATCACCGGACAAAAACAGCTATACATGGATATCGATATCGACCACGGGGCCGGTTACGGCAACACGCTGTTCTGGGATGCGTCTGCCACCGTGCCTCCATACGAGCGACTGGCCACGGTGCAGTTCGACATTGACGCACAGAAGTTTTACAAGATTTATACGGACTTGATGACGCGTCCGCTGGGTTCGGGCAAGAAATAGCAAGCGTGATGGAGGAGTTTAGAAGGGGGCTCCGGTAGTCCGCGCTAGATTCCTCGCCCCGCTGGTAAAAGCGCGGGGCTTCGGAATGACGCAGTAGGGGGACGTTCTAGGGTGTTGTGCGGGCCGTCAATCCGCATTTGAGGCGATGCGAAAAATAAAACCGATATTCACACTCATACTCTGCCTAATTGCCAGTGTTTGCCTGGCACAACCGCGGCGCAAGATCATCATCAACGAAGACTGCTCGGGCCCGGGCGGAAGCAACATGCAAACTCTGCTCACGCTGATCCAGTCGCCGCAGGTTGAGGTGCTCGGTATAACTGTGGTTAGCGGGGATCAGTGGCGCGACGAAGAAGTCGCCCACACGTTGCGCCTGCTGGAACTCATCGGCCGCACCGATATCCCGGTGGTTCCTGGCGCCGAATTTCCGCTTGTGCGGACGCGCAAGGAAGCGCAGATGTGGCAGGAGCGGTATGGCAAGGCCGCTTACGCGGGTGCTTGGGATGACCGCTGGTGGCATGAGGCTTCTGTCATCCCACCAATGCCGGAGGGCCAGCCGACAACGAAGCCCGCGGATGAGGACGCCCCGCATTTTCTCATTCGCATGGTGCACAAGTATCCGCATGAAGTGACAATCTACGAGGGCGGGCCGATGACGAACCTCGCTCTCGCCTTATCACTTGATCCGGAATTCCCTAAGTTGGCGCAGGAACTTGTTTTTATGGGCGGCAGCCTTAGTCCTCAGACCAACAATCCGGAGTTCCTGAACAATCCGCGGCACGAATTCAATTTCTGGTTCGATCCCGATGCGGCGGCGGTTGTGCTGCGCGCGCCGTGGAAAAAGATTATCTGCACGCCTGTCGATATTTCCGTGAAGACACAGATGACGGCGGCTATGGTGAAGGAAATCGAGGCGGCAGGGACTCCGGCTGCAAAGTATGTTTCCCAATTCGCGATGCTGACTCCGGGCGCGGACATCATGTGGGACGAGATCACCGCCGCGGCGTGGCTTGATCCTTCGATTATTACGAAGAGCGAAGAGCGCTACATGAGCGTCGATCTCGATCGCGGCGCAGGATATGGCAATACCCTCACTTGGCCGGTGAAGGGCAGCCTGCATCCGGAGACGCAAGTAGTCGAAATCCAGTTTGATTTAAATACGGAGAAGTTTTATCGCATGTTCATCGATTTGATGAAGGCGCCAACTCCGCGTCCTTAGCGGAGGGCGCTGGCACTGAATCGGCGGACGGCTTACAATAAAAGTTTGCGGTTGTTCTCGAAAATGTCTCCTATCCCCGACGATCTGGTTACCGTAAAAGACGACATGGTTGCCTTCATTGAAGGCCACGGCATGCGCCGTTTCCACGGCTTCGTGGATTACGAAGAGGTGCAGTGTGTGATGTGGGAGATGGGCGACAATCCCGAAGGCTGGAAAGATTTTGTCGAACTGGCCAAGGCCGCCGGGGCGCCGTTTCTCACGATGCACTCCTGGACACTCGACCGGGAAGAGCTCGACGAAATGGTGCAGAGGCTCACCAACTCAGAATTTACCGACGGCGATGATGTTGAAGACGCCCGCTGGCTGAGAGCTCATGTCGGCAAGGTCGGATATCTGCAGTTGGGCTGGGCCTACCAGGGATCGATGTTCCTTTGCGAGGTCAGCACCGAGTGGTACGAGCGTTACCAGCACCTGCTGGAAGTTTCCGATGAATTCGGCGGCCTGACCATGGATGAGCCCGATCAGGACGAAGAGAACTAGGCTCGCCTTTGTGAAGTACCCCTCTTTTGCACCGAGGCTCACATCCTCCAGTGGAGTAAACTTCTCCATCGGACATGCAATGGATTCCCAAGCCTGTTGATCCGGCCCAGGTTGCCGCATTAATTTCTTCGCTGCAGACTGACTCGACGTTTCGCGGAACTCCTACGCCGCGGTCCGCACATATTCTCGCACCGTTGCTGGTGCGTCGCGGCATTACGGTCGCAGACGCCGCGCAACGTTTTCTGGCTCCTTCTATTTCTCATCTTCACTCGCCCGAGCAGATGACTGGGCTTCGAGCGGCGGTCGATCGTCTCGACGCGGCGATCGAGCGCAAAGAAACGGTTCTCATCTACGGCGACTACGACGTCGATGGGACGATGGCAGTCATCATTCTCAAGACTGCGATCGAACTCTGCGGCGGGACTGCTGACTTCCACGTGCCGCATCGGATTCGCGAAGGCTACGACATGCGCGATGATGTGATTGAGCGCGCGGCCGCAGCGGGCATTCGACTCATCATCAGCGTCGATATGGGGATTCGCGCATTCGCCCCTGCCGAAACCGCGCACAGGCTAGGTGTCGATCTGATTGTTACCGATCATCACCTGCCTGGTAGCGATGGCGTGCCGAAGGCATTAGCTGTGGTTAACCCCAATCAGAGAGGATGCGAATATCCGTACAAGCAACTCTGTGGGGCCGGAGTGGCTTTCAAGGTCGCACAGGCATTGATGCAGCGCCGGCTGGACTCCAAAGATCAATCGAAACTTTTGCTGTCATTCATGAAAGTTCTGGCGATTGCCACGATCGCTGACGCTGTGCCGCTGACGGGGGAGAATCGAATCTTTGCTTCACTCGGACTCGATGCGCTGCGTCGTGCTGTAAACCCCGGGCTGAAAGCGCTTTTGGAGGCCGCGCAGATATCGGCGAATCGTCCGCCGACCTCAGGAGAAGTCGGGTTCCGGATTGCCCCGCGCATCAATGCCGCAGGGCGAATGGACGTTGCTCGCGACGTCATTGAATTGTTCAGCGTGAAGGATGCAGTTCGCGCCCGCGAATTGGCCGCGAAACTCGATCAACTGAATACCAATCGGCAGGAAGAGGAGCGGCGGATCCTGAAAGCGGTTGAAGACCGCTTCAGTGGCGATCCTGCGTTGTGCGATGCCTATTGCATTGTCATCGACGGAGACGGATGGCATCGCGGCGTCATCGGCATTACGGCAACCCGCATCGTCGAGCGCTACAACCGGCCGACGCTTGTCATTTCGCGCGATGGCGAGGAGGCGTTCGGTTCGGGGCGCTCGATCCGGGCATTCCATCTGCTCGAAGCGATTGAATCGTGCGCCAACTTATTCTCGCGCTTCGGGGGCCACTCGCATGCATGCGGATTCGCCATGCCTGCCGCTAATATCGAGGAATTGCGTACTCGGCTCGATCAGTTTGCCCGCACGCGTCTGACTCCGGATGATTTCCATCCGATCCTCGATCTCGATGCAGAATTAAGCCTTGCCGAGGTCACACCCGAGCTGTACCGCGCACTCCAATTGCTCGAGCCGTACGGGATCGGAAATCCTGAGCCAGTGTTTGCGGCGCGTGGCGTACAGTTGACCGCACCTCCGCGAATTCTGAAGGACAAGCATGTCAAATTCAAAATCAAGGCTGGGCAGGGTGGGGAAGCGGGAGAAGAATCGTCTCAGCTTTCCGCGGCTGCGATTCTCGCTACGCCGCGGTGCCATCCTGACAGTGTCTCGATTCGACGCAGCGAGCGGGCTGCCGCGGTCGCTGAGGTGCAGGGCGTTGCTCCCAAAGTGGGCAATGGGCTGAACTCGAAGATCACGTTTGACGCGCTCGGCTGGCACATGGCGGAACGGCTGCAGCAAAGCCCGTTGCTGGCGGGGGATACCATCGACATCGCGTTCACGATCGGGAACAATGATCATCCGGAATACGGCGGGCTGGAGCTGGCCTTACGCGATTTCAAAGTGCCGGTTCGCTGACTGGCCGCCTCCGAATGCGATGCAGAGGCACAAGGTACGGAGAATCGATTGGTGTCCAGAACAACAAAGCGTAAGACCGAAGACTGGCGACTCGCGCGAGTGACTGAGATTGCGCTTTCATTGCCAGAAACCACACGCCAACTCTATGGAAGTCACGCACAGTTTCTCATCCGTAAGAAGACATTCGCTTATTTTCTGAACAATCACCACGGAGACGGCATCGTTGGGATCACCGGCAAGGCGCTGCCGGGTGACAATAAGGCGCTTGTCGAAGCCCAACCCACCAAATTCTACTTACCCGCCTATGTCGCATCGAGAGGCTGGGTGGCGCTGCGACTTGATGTTGGCAAGATCGACTGGGACGAAGTGAGAGAACTGTTGCTAGGTAGCTATTTGTTGGTCGCGCCGAAGCGGCTGGCAGAAAAGCTGCACGAGCAGATGTAAATCACTCACCACAAGTGGTAATGCCCGTTCCTCCGCGCCATTTGCACGCCGACTCCGAAGAGAGCCGCGAGCCTTTTCACCTCAAGAATCTTTTCTTTAGGGCCGTCCGCAACGACGCGGCCGCGGCTCATCAGGACAACCCTCTGTATCTCCGGCACGATGTCGGCAAGTTCGTGAGTCACGAGAATGATTGCAGTTCCTGATCGAGCCAGAGCACTCATCGTTTGGCGGAGGTTCTGCTGGGCGGCCAAATCCAGCGAATTGCAGGGCTCGTCGAACAACAGTGCCTTCGGCTTGTGGACCAGTGCCCGCGCGATTAAGACCCGGCGTGCCTCGCCGGAGGACATTTCGCACACTGGTCGGTCCGCCAGATAGGGAATTTTCAGTCCCGCTAGAGCCGCCTCGGCCAGTTTTGCCTGTTGCGGTTCGACGTTGTGGTTGGGATAAATCGCCGTGCTGCTGAAGAATCCGGAGAGCACAACATCTCGGCCGCTCGCGTCGCCAGTGCAGGAGAGCATCAGGTCGTTTGAAACGATGCCCAGCCGCGACCGCAGTTTGAAGACGTCCCAGGTCTCTTCGCCAAGAATTGAGAGCGACGATTCAGCCCGTATTACCGGATAACATTCGCGCGTGATCGTCTTGATCAACGTCGACTTGCCGCAGCCATTGGGCCCGAGAATCGCGACGTGCTCGTCGGCCTCAATGCGCAGGCTGAAGTCGTCGAGGGCAATTTTCTGCCCGCGCATCACGCGCAGGTTGCGGTAGTCGAGTAGTGGGGCAGGCGATCCCATCGGATTCAAATGTACCAACAATCTACCAGCCGCAGACTGAGAACTGGAAACCGGGACCGGAGAACTGTTCTAAACTGAAGCCAGATGCCGCTCCCAATTTATAGTCTTCGGCGCATGCTGGCGGGCACGGCCATCCTGCTGACGCTCTTTGTCGCGGGTATGTATTTCTATGCGCGTTCGAAGGCTACGAACGTCCTCAAGACCATCCCGGGCAAGATTGGATATGACATCAAGCAGACCGCCAAAGGGTTTCAATTTTCCAAATCCGACGGGAAACGCACGCTCTTCACGGTCGAAGCCAGCGATTTGAAGCAGTTCAAGCTTAACGGCAACGCGGAACTCCACAACGTCAACATCGTTCTCTACGGCCGCGACTCCTCCCGCTACGACCAGATCTACGGCGATGATTTCTCCTATAACCAAAAAACAGGAGACGTTGCGGCCAAGGGCGAGGTGCAAATCGATCTAGTGTCGAACCCCGCGGGTGCCGTCAGCCCTGACCAGGCAGTTCCCAAAGAGGTGAAGAATCCGATTCACCTCAAGACCCGAAACCTGGTTTTCAACAAGGACTCCGGGAACGCTTCGACGGACGAGCGAGTCGAACTTCGGACGCCGCAGGCCAGCGGTTGGGCGGTCGGGGTGCAATACTTCGGGAAAGGAAACACGCTAACGCTCGAATCCCAGATTCATATCGAATTACCGGGGCCGAACGCGGCCACGCTCACGGCAACACACGGTGTCATCACCAACGATCCGCGCGAGATTATCCTCGACCGTCCCCATATGGAGCGGGCGTCGGGGATGATGAGCGCCGATCGGGCGACGATTTTCTTGGGCAAGGACAATCAGGTGGAACGCGTTTTAGCCACGGGAAACGTAACTACAGAGACGCGGGGAACGGGGGCGAGCCTTACAGCTTCCAACTCCCACAAATCAGCCAAGCACATGGTGGAGACCCACGGCCGAGCAGATGAGGCCAACCTGCTGTTTGACTCAGATGACAACGTCCTGAGCACGGCCACTCTTACAGGCAACGTCCACGTGGAGCAGGGAGGGCAGCAACCCATGGAAGGCGATGCCGGGCGCGTCGTTCTGGATTTTGCCGGCGACAACGAACTCCAGAGCGTTCATGCTCTCGACGGCGCTTACTTGAAGGAGCGTGGATCGGCATCGAGCCAAAGTGCGCAGAAGGCAGCCGGCAACGGGCCGCAAGATTTCGAGCTTACTGCTCCCACCATCGACTTCAAGGTCGAGCAAGGAAACATCCTCAAGCATGCAGTCACTTCCGGCCCTGCCCAGATCGTAATCACACAGGCGCAACCAACTGCGGGAGCAACTGCCTCCGGACAGCGAACGGTCGTTACAGCCGGCAAGTTCGACGCTGACTTTGCCGTGTCGAACGGTCGGAACCACTTGGCGAGGGTTCACGGTACGCCGAATGCCCGAATCGTCAATTCCAGTCCGGGGCAACCCGACCGCACCAGCATAAGCGATTCAGTCGAAGCGTCGTTCTTGCCTCAGGGTGGCATCGATGTCCTCTCGCAGCGGGGCAACTTCTCTTACACCGACTCGCTGACTCCCGAGAAGCGGACGCAGGCGTGGGCGAATCTTGCACGCTATACGCCGGCCACTCAGATGGTCGTTCTTACAGGCGATCCGCGCGTAGAAAATGCGGGCATGCAGACAACCGCCAATACAATCCGCATTGACCGCTCTACGGGCGATGCCTTTGGCGAGGGAAACGTGAAGAGCACCTACAGCGACTTGAAGGAGCAGCCGGATGGAGCGCTGCTGGCCTCCTCCTCGCCGATTCATGTGACTTCGGAGAAAATGACAGCGCACAGCAAGCCCGGCATTGCGCTTTACACCGGCAAAGCGCGGCTCTGGCAGGACGCAAATATCATCGACGCGCCCTGGATTCAGTTCGACCGTCCGCGCCGTTTTGTGACGGCGCAGGGAACACAGCTCCTGCCAGTGCATACGATTTTGGTGCAGCCGGAGAAGTCCGGCCAGAAGGAGACGGGAGCAGGCACTGTTGCGAAATTCAGCAGAGCAGGAAAATCCCCTCTTGGAGGATCAAGTCCGATCACGCTCACTTCCCGGAAGCTCACCTACGCAGATTCGGAGCGCGTGGTCCACTATGAGGGGGGAGTAGTAGCCAAAGGGATCGATTTCACGGCTTCAGCGGATTCGGCAGACGCATTCCTGTTGCCGCGCAGCCAGACATCGCCAAATCCAACAACCCCCAGCGCCGGGCAACTCGATCATCTGGTCGCGCAAGGGAACGTTCTTATCCAGCAAGCAGCCCGGCACGCGAACGGCGAGAAGCTCGTTTATACGGCTGCGGAGGAGAAGTTTGTCCTGACCGGCGGCCCGCCTAGCATTTTTGATGCCGAACATGGCAAGATTACCGGGGTTTCGTTGACTTTCTTTAGACGCGATGATAGGGTGCTGGTAGAAGGCGAAGCAAGTCCATCTGTGGTAACGACGACGCGAGTGGCACAATAATTGCCTTAGTTGGCACGATAAATGCGTACCCTGGCCACCGAAGAAATTGGCAAATCATATCGTGGCCGCCGCGTTGTAAATGGTGTCAGCCTGAACGTCGAGCAGGGCGAAGTTGTTGGTTTATTAGGCCCTAACGGCGCAGGCAAGACCACCACGTTTTACGCAATTGTAGGCCTGATCCCACCTGATACTGGCCGCGTGCTGTACGACGGTCAGGACATCACCGACGTTCCCATGTATCTCCGGGCCCGTCAGTATGGCATCAGCTATCTCCCGCAAGAAGCTTCTGTCTTTCGCAAGTTAACCGTAGAAGAAAACATCCTCGCAGTGCTCGAAGCGCAGCCGATTTCATGGCACGAGCGCCGCGAGAAGATGGAGAAGTTCATCGACGAATTAGGACTGGAGCACATCCGCCAGAATCGCGGATACGCCCTTTCCGGTGGGGAGCGCCGGCGCGTGGAGATTGCCCGCTGCCTGTGCATCAATCCCACATTCATTTTGCTGGATGAACCGTTTTCAGGGATCGATCCCATTGCCGTGCTTGATCTGCAGAAGATCATCAGCAGCCTGCGGGCCAGCGGCATTGGAGTTCTGATCACGGATCACAACGTACGCGAAACGCTTTCGGTCACCGACCGGGCCTACATCATCGATGACGGCAGAATCTTCCGTCAGGGTGAGCCCGGCCAGTTGGCCAGCGATCCGGAAGTAAGAAGAGTGTATTTGGGGGAGAGCTTCTCTCTCGTATAAGTTTCAAAGTTTCAAGGTTGCAAGGTTTCAAAGTGAGACCATCAACCTCCAGTCGTTGAAACTTTGAAACCTTGAAACTTTGAAACATGGTTCTCTTACAGCACAAACTCAGTGTCAAGCTCTCGCAGCGGCAGATTCTTACGCCGGGGCTTGTGCAGATGGTGTCTGTCCTTGCGCTCAATAAGCTTGAGCTTAAGGACATGATCAACACCGAGATGGTCGAGAATCCTGTTCTCGAGGAACTTGAAGATTCCGTTCCACTGCTCGACGAGGTTGGAAAGAAAGAAGAAGAGCGCGACCGCGAGACTGCTGCTGCACCGGAAGAAAATCCCATCACTGCCGTAGAGAAGAAGGATCCGTTTGAGGAAATCGATTTCGGATCGTTCTTTCAGGACTATCTTGATCCCGGATACCGCACGCATAGCGAGATGGAGGATATCGAGCGCCCGTCGTTTGAAAACTTCCTCTCCAAGCCGAGCAACCTGACGGATCACTTGTCGTGGCAGTTGGGCGCGTTGAGTCTCCGACCGGAAGTCCGTGAAGCTGCCGATTTGATTGTCGGCAACCTCAACGAAGATGGATATCTGATTGCCAGCGATGACGAGTTGTTGGGCATCGCGCCGCCGGCGACTCCGGAAGCGGACGCGGAAACAGCGAAGAGCATTGTGAGTGAGGCACAGGCGCTCGGAATTTCCGACAGCGCGACAGTGCAGGCGGTTGGTGCCGAAGAGACATCCGGAGATGAGATCGGTTCCGCTGAGTTCGAATCATCGGCTGATTCGGATTTCGGTGCGCCGGCGCTTGCAGAACTGCGTAGTGAAGCAACCGTGTCTCCGTCTTTGCCATCCACGATGGGAAATGTGGCTGCGGCGGTCGCGCCCGCGCCCGAACCGGCGGCACGCCCCGTTTCGGCTTACACGGCAAAGTTCACTGCCGCCGACTTGCAGGAAGCTTTGCAGGTGGTTCAGCAGCTTGATCCGCCGGGCGTCGGCTGCCGTGATCTTCGCGAATGCCTTCTCGCCCAGCTGCGCTTTCATCAGGTACAACTGGCACAGCACAAGAACGGCAATGGCACGGCGCAGGTCTTGCAAGACGCCATGGCCGTTGTCGATCAGCATCTGAAGGGACTGCAGAATAAGCAGCACAAAGAGATTGGCAAAGCCATCGGGCGTCCGATCGAAGCCGTTCAGGCCGCGCTCGACTACATCCGCACGCTCGATCCGCGGCCCGGGTTGCGCTACAACAAGGTTCAGGCACGGCTGATTGAGCCTGACGTCGCCTTCGTCAAGCACGGCGACGAATGGCTGGTCATCATGAACGATGAAGACCTGCCGCAGCTTCGCCTTAATCCTGCTTACAAGAAATTAGTTACGCGCGACGGCACCAACGACAAGAACACGCGTGATTACGTGAAAGAGCGCTACAAGAGCGCGATTCAGCTGATCAAGAACATTGAACAGCGCAAGCAGACGATCACGAAAGTTTGTTATTCGATCGTTGCCCGGCAGCAGGAGTTTCTCGAGCTGGGCATCGATCACCTGAAACCGATGATGATCAAGGAGGTGGCCGAAGAAATCGGCGTGCATCCTTCGACGGTAAGCCGTGCAGTCGCCAGCAAATACGCGCACACTCCACAGGGCGTATTCGAGCTGCGATATTTCTTCAGCGAGAGCGTGCAGGGCCCCGAGGGCGGCGGAACATCGCTGCTGATCCTCAAGCGGCGTGTCAAGAAGCTCATCGAGGAAGAAGATCCCACTCGCCCGTTGACCGACGAGCAGATCACCCGCATCCTGCAGTCGCAGGGAATCCAGGTGACCCGCCGCACGGTCGCCAAATACCGCGAAGACATGCGCATCCCGAGCACGCACCAGCGCCGGGTCAAGAAATAGATTTGGTAATTTCGCAATCGGGTAATTTGGGAATTTAAACCCGATTGCTCGCGCGAGTTCTTTCCAATTACCAAATTACAAAATTACCCAATTACAAAATCGTTGTGAATGCAGTGCCCGTTATACCTCATCTAAAAGACATGGAGGGGCGCTCATGAACGTGGAATACACCGGAAGACAGTACGAAGTCACCAACGCCATCCGCAAAGAAGTAGAGACCGGCCTCACGAAGATCCGCAAAATCCTCGGCGACAAATTTGAAACCAAAGTTATTCTCGCAGTCGAAAAACACCGCCATAAAGCCGAAATCACGATTAATCCGCGCAATGGTCCTCTGGTTGGCCTCGCGCAAGCCAAGGATATGACGATCGCCGTCAATGAGGCCCTTGACCATCTGGAGAAGCAGGCGATCAAACACAAGACTCGCTGGCAATCCAAGAAACGCTCGGCCCGCAAGAGCGAGGAAGCCAACAAGTGGAATGGGCATTCCGCACAAGAAGAAGTTCAGACTACCGTGGGTCTCTCGGAGAAGACCGCGGTGCCGGTGCTCGTCCATAAATATCCAGCGGTCGCGAAGACCACCGAAGTGCACCTCGTTCGCTCAGCCGATTCTGTCGCTATGCGCCCCATGACCTTGGAAGAGGCAATTAAAGAAGCCCATTTCAAGGACCGCGACGTATTTGTCTTCCGCGATCCGAAGGGCAAGGTGATGGTCCTTCACCGCGCCAAAGACGGCAAGTTACAGCTGATCGAAGTGCCATAAAAGCAGTTCTCAGTTCCCAGTTCTCAACCGTGAAGGCTGCCCCACTTCTGGCCGAATTTGTCAGAAGTGGGGTTTTCGTCTCGGCCTTGCTCCCGTGTGAACCGTCCTTCGGAACAGCATCAGAAGACGGACGACCAGACTATGTCAGGCGCAGGTACGTGGTATACGGCTGATCTTCAAGAGTCGTAAACGTCACCATCTTTATCGGCGAGTTCGGCGTGGGAATATGCCACAAGCCCTGGGCCATTTTCTTCGCCGCAAGTAATTGCGCTCGCGTGACGGCAGGCTGCGATTCCTCTATCGCGAACAGAACCTGCGGACCGACAAGCAAGGCCACCGTGTCCGGATGCTGCGCATCGATTGCTTCCAGCCGAGGTTTCATCGGCAGCTCCAACTCGATCCGGTCTCCGTCTTTCCACTCGCGTTGCAGGGTGGCGAATGTTCCGGCGGTAGCGTACTGACGTTTTCCATTCACAGCGACGGCCGCACTCTCGGCCCACGCCGGAATTCTGAAATTCAGAGCAAACTCCCGTTTCTTGGACGTCTTCACCTCAAACTGGATGTGCTCCTCGTACGGATACTCGCTCTTCTGCGTCAGCGAAACCTGCGCACCGTCCTGCGTCCAGCGCACGGTCGATGGCATGTAGAGATTCACCCATACTCCGCGTGGATCGCGAAAATACGTGCTGATGCGGTAATCCGTCGCGACCTGCGGCAATGTTCCCGAACAACACGGCCAACGATGGTCCGAATAGACTTTCTTCCCCTGGAAGTTGTAATCGGAGTAATAGAAGGCGTGACCATCCGGCTGCAACGGCTTCGCACCCAGGACGGTGTTGTACATGATGCGCTCCATGCTGTCGCCGTAGCGCGGATCGCGTGTCACCCGCAGCAAATAGCGTGTCAGCTTGAAATGCGCATAGGATCCGCAAGGCGTCTCGAAGCTGCTGTGCGTCTTGGTCAGGCTGTCGTAAACATCCGGGCTTTCCAGCTTTCGCAGCAACTCGTCGGGACCCCATCCGCCGGTCGCAAAGCTCTGGGCCAGCACCATATCGAAACCGTTTTTCGCGGCCTGGAAATACTTCTGATCGCCGAGCGTCAGATAGGCCTGCATGGCCGAGCACAGACAATTCATGTGGCTGTACGCGTGCCGCCCTGCGAGATCATTCTGGCCGGCCGCCAGCCGGTCGTAAAACGTCTCGTTGAGATACTGCACACCCAGTGCTTTATATCGATCGCCTGCGCCGCGCTGACAGGCCAGGAACAAATTTTCCGGCATCGTGTACGACTCATCCCACGACCAGGAGACGTCTTTTCCCGGGCGCCAATTTGTGCCATGTTCGACCGCATGACCCGGCAGATGTGGCATCGCCGTATCGGTTGTCTTCGCGAGAATGTCCCATGCCTTTGTATCGCCGACATATTTATGCGAGTCGATTAGGCCACAGACCAGCTTGTCGTAACAGTAGGCTGGGAATCGGTTCTTTTCATAAAACTGGCCGTCGATCGTCGTCGCATAGAGTTGATTCAGGCGGAGCACTTTGTCGCGTGCCGCCTGTGATCCCGTGATCGCGTAATAACGCGCGAGTGCCGAGATCCATTGCCCAAATGTGGCAGAGGGAGCAAATCCGGCGTCAAACGTATGCCAGTCATAATTGGGGTCGTAGCGATACCATCCACCAATGTCCTCACCTGGAGCAGGCTGACCGGCCATCGCGCGGAACGGCTTCATCAGCGCGTCGTCATCGAGTCCCATCAGGACAGAAATCGTGTCGTGCAATTGCTGTTCGTGGATTGGGCTATCGAGCGACACGTCGCCGTACCCGAACTCTTCCAGATATGAGGAACTGGCTGGATTATTTGCCGGACGACTCAGCGGGAAAGCAGACCCGCGTTTCCCAGGAATCAACACCGCCGCGGATGCGACTGCAGCCGACTGCAGGAACTCTCTTCGAGAAACAGAATGAGACGAAGACATAGACCACTCCCGGGCGAAGGAATGCCGTGAAGACAACTCAGGATAGTCTACGACGGAAGGGAATTAAGAAGGGAAGGAAGCCAGCAAAGGGAACACCCAAGCCGGGGATGAAACTCGAAACTCGAAACTTACTTCTGATTCTCCCCTTCTTTAAACATGTACTTGATCGCCGGCTTATAGATCATCAAATTCGGCTCGCCGTTTTCGCGATTCACCTTGAGGCAATTCCGGTCATACCATTCGATGATGCCGTGCACTTCTTCGCCGTCGCGCAATACGATCACCATCGGTGTTCGCGACTGCATCTGCTTCTGATAATAGAAATTCTCGGCATTGGTCTGCTCAGGAGGAGCCAGCTTCTTTCCGCCACCTCCGCCCATGGGGCGCTCTCCGCGATCCATCCGCTCCGGGCGATCGTGGCGCTCTGGGCGCTCTGGACGCTCCCGTCGTTCCTGCATCGGGACGGGCGCCGAATTATGATTTCCGTGATTCTCAGCTCGTTGGAGGGTGGGGCGAATCAGTTTGCGGTTGCCGAAGTTTTCTCTCTCGACGGATTCACCGGCAGATACGGGATCCATAATTAGTTCCTTCATAAGTGGCGCTACCTTGGGTACACGCATTCGCGCAGATCAATGCCTCTGGGACCCAACGATTGCAATCGACGAAGGCGTGGAATTTACCCTAACCGTACCACAGGAGACTTTCCCTGACAATGCTTCGTTCGTGCCATATGGACAAGTGTGCCATTTCTTGCACACCCGCTAGAATATCGATTCTCCTCTAACTTGTCGTAGTCAGATCGGCTCCGTGCCGCTCGTGTCCCAGAGCCGTAACAAGGGCTACCATCGCGGCAATTACAACCACTGTCCACGCCAGTACTGGAGCGAAATTTCCACTGTAGCGGTTCTCGGCCACCTTCGCCTGAATCACCGAATTCCAGGACGAAAGCAGATTTCCCATCTGGTACGCGAAGCCGGGCAGGGTTCCGCGTACCCCGGGAGGGGAAAGCTCGTTCAGATGCGCAGGAATTACTCCCCAGGCTCCTTGCACCATGAACTGCATGAGGAATCCGCCGACGGCGAGCAATCCGACGCTGTGCGAGTAGGCCCACAAAGGAATTGCCGGAATCGCGAGCAACGCCGCGATGATGATCGTGCGCCGCCGCCCGATCTTCTCCGATAAAGTGCCGAACAGAATCCCGCCCGCCAGCGCCCCGAGGTTATAGACGATCACGATCAAGCTGACGGTCCCTGGACTGAAGCCAAGGTCTTTATGCAGAAAGGTTGGATAGAGATCCTGCGTGCCGTGGCTGAACGAATTAAACGCAAACATCAGGACAACCAGGAACGCGAAGAGCCCAGCATGCGACCAGATATCTTTCCCCAGGCGGTCTTCGGATGTCCTCGAGACCTGCCCTTGCAGCCACGCGGGGGACTCTTTGACTCTCCGCAGAATAAATACCGCTAGCACAGCCGGGGTGGCTCCAATCACAAACATCCCGCGCCAGCCCACGAACCGGAAGACTGTTCCATAAACGAGCGCTGCAATTAAGTAGCCGACAACGTATCCCTCCTGCAGCAGACCGGAGAAGAATCCGCGGCCTTCCGCCGGCAAGGTTTCAAACGCGAGAGCCGCTCCCACGCCCCATTCGCCGCCCATGGCGATTCCGAAAAGAGCTCGCGTAATGAGAAATGCGTGGAAACTCGGCGCAAAAGCCGATGCCAGTTCAAACATCGAATAGGCGACGATGTTCAGCATCAGCGTAGGGCGTCGCCCCACCCGGTCTGCCATCATTCCGAACAGAAACGCTCCCAGGGGACGCATCGCGAGCGTCCAGAAGACGGCCTGCATGATCGTCGAGACTTTTTCGCCGAAGTTTGCTGCCAGCGCGCTCACACAGAAAATGAGGATGAAAAAGTCGAAGGCATCAAGCGACCAGCCCAGAAAGCACGCGATGAATGTGTTCCGCTGCTCCGCCGTCAAGCGCCGAAAATGTCCTATGAAGTCCATGCCGTTTCTTTGGCTTCGTGTGTCTTCGTGTCCGTTGTGGTTAGAGTTCCGTCCTCGACGCGACAGCGGATGCTAGCATAAGCTTTCATTCAACAATCAAAAATCAACATCGAACTCATGCCAGAACTCGATCTCCCGCAACGACAGGCTACCGATACCCTGATGCTTACCGGCTTCTGGTACCGGGCACTGCCGGCCGACCGCGTTCATCGCAACCAACTGCACAAGGCCACGCTGCTGGAACTTCCACTTGTGATCGGCCGCGATCGGCAAGGCCAACCTTTTGCGCTCCGCGACTCCTGTCCGCATCGCGGCATGCCGCTGAATTCCGGCCGCTTCGACGGGGAGAATCTCGAGTGCCCGTACCACGGCTGGCAATTTGACGTTCACAACGGACAGTGCCAGCTCATTCCGTCACTCACATCGGATCAGACTCTAAAGATCGACCGCATCTATGCAGGAAGCTACCCGTGCGAAGAGCAGGACGATTTCATATGGGTTTACATCCCCGATCCCGGGCCGCCGGGCGCGGGATTCGCAAAGCCGGCTGAAGCATGCGAACCTGCGCCAACCATCGAGAAGTTCAGCTCGAAATACAAGCTTGCGTACCTGCAAGCGGAAATGCCGGTCAGCATCGATCACGGCATTATCGGGCTGATGGATCCGGCTCACGGGCCGTTCGTACATCAAGCCTGGTGGTGGCGGACCCGACACAGCATCCACGAGAAGCAGAAGCATTTTGAGCCGATCCCGAACGGGTTCCGCATGAGCGCGCATACGCCGAGTTCAAACTCGGCGCCATATAAACTTCTGCGTCTCTATGCCGATGCCGACTCCATCACTACGACGATCGATTTCGTTTTGCCCAACATTCGCACGGAGACGATTCGCGCGGGCAAGTACTGGTTTTCCAGTTTGACGACCGTCACCCCGATCGCGCGCACACATTGCCGTATCGATGTCGTCGCTGCATGGAATCTATTCCAGTGGGTTCCGTTTGTTCCCGGCCTGTTGAAGTTTGTTTTTGGAAAGTTTGTGGAACAGGATCGCCGCACGATGGAAATGCAGGCGGAAGGCCTGAAGCACAATCCACACCTCATGCTGATCGACGATGCGGACCGCCCCGCCAAGTGGTACTTCCAATTGAAAGCCGCGCACCTCGAAGCCAAGCGCTCCGGCCAGCCGCTGAAGCATCCAATGAATGGACCCGTCACGTTGAAGTGGCGGAGTTGAGCGCTCGATCACTGCTGCGTATCGAGCGGGTGCGTGCTTTTTTCGTAGAACTCCTTCTGCAGCTTGGGGCTGACGTCATCGGCTTTGACCTGCTGAATTGTCTTGACGATGGAATCGATCCACCAGTTCATCTGATATTCGCCCAGTTCCTTCGTAGCGGCCGAACCGTCGCCCGAGTAGTGATCGGGGAATCGCGTATACCACCAGATGCCGGTATAAACATCTTCGGGAATTTTCTGGCGAGCCTGATCGGCGCCGGATTCATTGTTGGCACGATCCATGTGCACGAGATCGGGCCGGGAGACTAACATCTTCGAGGTCTCGCTCTCGCCCGCGTGCATGTCGATCTTCGTTTTTTTCACCGGTCCGCCGTGATCAGGGCTGCGCTCGTCGAAGATGTAGACGACATAATCGTGCGGCTTCTCGAGTTGCGTCTGCGCGAAGTAGGGCAAGAGGTGTTCGTTGCCGCCGTGGCCGTTAACGATCAGGATTTTCTTGCAGCCGTTCCGGGCCATCTCGTCGGTCGTTTCCTGCAGCAGGGCAAGCTGCAGGTTGCGGCTATAGGAGATGGTTCCAGGTTCGTGCCGCGCTTCCGCGATCTGGCCGAAGTAGTATTCGGGAAAAACGATCGCGTATTCACGTTCGGCCGCATGAAGTGCCGCGTAGCGTGCGTCGATGAGATCGGTGCCGAGGGGGAGATGCGGTCCGTGCTTTTCAAGAATGCCAAAGGGAAGCAGACAAGTGCCTTGCGACCGATGAATGCCTTCGCGAAAATCCGAGGCGGTGAGTTCTTCCCAGTGAACTGAAAGCTTCGATTGTGGTGCGGTGCTTTGCGCGCGGACAAAACAGGGAAGGGAAGCTACTACTGCGAATGCCAGAAATAGTGTGTTGAAAGAATGCCAGCGGAGCTGTCGGATTTGCATGCCTAATCTCCTCTGGCGAGGGATTTTAGCATGAAAACCCGCTATTAAAACGTGTTAATAGAGCTTGACATCGCAGCGCGGCTTGAACTCGGGGTCCAAATCCCATGTCTCGCACAGCGGCGAGACATGGGCCACCTAGCGATCAAGTAATGCTCTTACAGTTTCGGCAGGACAATCCCCTTCTGCGCCTGATATTTTCCTTTGCGGTCGGCGTAGCTGGTTTCGCAGACTTCGTCGGACTCGAAGAATATGATCTGGCAAAGTCCCTCATTGGCGTAGATGCGCGCGGGGAGAGGCGTCGTGTTCGAGATTTCCAGTGTGACGAAGCCTTCCCACTCCGGCTCAAACGGAGTGACGTTGACGATGATTCCGCAACGGGCATACGTGCTTTTGCCGACGCAGATCGTCAGCACGCTGCGGGGAATCTTGAAGTAT